>JAOPYO010000152.1 GCA_025964575.1 Actinomycetes bacterium | reverse complement strand
CGGGGACCGGCACGAGCTCGAGCAGGAGCATGCCGGGACGTACAGGCGTTGCGGTGGCGTCGGCCGGGTTGTCGGCGGGGTCGGCGGGAATCTCCGTCGTGGTCTGGGCTTGGGTGGGCTGGGTCTCGGTCATCGTCGCTCGCCTTTCGAGATCGTCTCACTGAGCAGCTCGGCGAGACGGTCGTACGCCTCGCCCGCGCCACGTTCCATGGGGGTACGGAGCACGCTGTCGCGGACGTCCCGCGAGGGGTAGCGCACTGTGGTGGTCATGACGGTCCGGCCGTCTCGTTCGTCGAAAACGGTGGTGACGAGGGCTTCACTTGCGTCCCACCCGTCGTAGATCTCGGTCTGGACCAGCCTGCCGGGCGGGTCGACCTCGCGATACACCCCGCCGTGGCCCAACTCGGCACCGTCCGGGCCACGTGACACGAATCGCCACGCACCACCCGGACGCAGGTCGATGTCGCAGACGACGAGTTGCCAGCCGCGCGCCCCGTACCACCTTTTGCGCAGCTCGGGCCGGGTGAACGCGTCGAAGACGAGCCTGCGGGATGCGGCGAACGTCCTGGTGAACACGAGGTCGGTGTCGGAGGACGCCGTCACCGACAGGCCCTCGTCGTGTTCCCGCCGCGACGTCACCGGGCCTGCCCTTCAACGGCGTCCGATCCGGCGGCGTCCGGCCCACCGGTGTCCGGTCGGCCGGAGTCCGGTCGGCCGGACACCGGTCCGCCGATCCCGAGCTCGACGAGCAGGGCGTCGAGCCGCTGGTAGCTCTCCTCCCAGTACTCGCGGTACGTCGCCAGCCAGTCCATGGCGCCCTTGAGCGGGCTGGCCTCCAGCCGGCACGGCCTGCGCTGTGCGTCGCGCCTGCGAGAGATCAGACCCGCGTGCTCCAGCACCCGCAGGTGCTTGGAAACGCCCGGCTGGCTCATCGCGAACGGCGTGGCCAGCTCGGTCACGGTGGCCTCGCCCTTTGCCAGCCGGGCCAGGATCGCCCGCCGCGTGGGGTCGGCCAGCGCCGCGAAGGTCGCGTCGAGGACGTCAGTGGACATGATAATTACCTTCCGGTTTCATAACTAAGTGGTTTTTATAGCGCTAGCCTCGGCGCCTGTCAAGCTCTCAGGCAGGATGTTCCCGGCAGGGCCAGGATCTGCGGTGTCGACGATGGCCAGCCCTGCGCTTGCCGAAAATGTCATCCGGCCAGGTCAGCGCCCTGCGGTCGGTTTGCCGGGTCCCCGAGCGTGGTGGCTCAGGCTGATCGTGTCGAAGTGGTCGCGCGGGAGGCGGTCACGGCGCGATGATGACTGGCTGTGCCGCTCTGAGACCGTCAAGTGGAGTCAAAACAGACCTACCGATGGAGTCGGTAGCCACCGACGAAGCCAATCCAGCGATCGATGGCGGTGGCCGGCTTTCCGGCAGGTCAGCTGAGCCGGGCTCGCCGACCGGGCTGATCATCCTGGCGGACAAGGGCTACCAGGGCACGGGCGATCACGTTCTGACCCCGTACAAGGGACGCAACAAACCCGAGCCGCAAAAGGACGCCAACCGCTCCCCCGCCTGCCTCCGCGGACCCGGCGAACGCGCCAACGCCCGGCTCACAACATGGCACATCCTGCGGAGACTCCGCTGCTTCGCCCGCCTGGCGGAGGGGTCGAAGAAGGCGTATGTGTCCATCACGCTGCACTCGGCTCGGGGCCATGCACGTTTTCACCGTCGAGAACGACAAGAGCCGCTCGTCCGCGGTCAGGTCGCTTAGGCCCCGCCGATGAACGGCGGAACCCTGTCCCTGGAAGGGCCCTACCGGGAAGAGACGTCTGCCGCAGCTGAACCGATCTGATGCAATGGGACTCCAACACAGTGATCGGCTCTGCGGACGACCACCGGAGGCCCCAGCATGCAGCGAGGAGACGAACTCGCTGGGCGCTATCGACTGGATAAGCTGATCGGCAGCGGCGGGATGGGCGAGGTGTGGCAGGGGTACGACCTTCGTCTGCGGCGGATGGTCGCCGTCAAAGTGCTACTGGCCACGTGGGCTAAGGAGCCGCAGGCGCTGGCCCGGTTCCACCGCGAAGCTGAGGCGGCTGCCCAACTCGACCACCACCCCGCCATCGCCACGATCTACGACCTCGGCGACTACCAGGGCTGCCCCTTTCTGGTGCTGGAGTTGCTGCGCGGTGAGGACTTCAGGACTGTGCTGGCCCGCACCCCAGCGGGTCTGCCGATCGAGCTGGTGTTGTCCTATGGGGTGCAGATCGCCGACGGGCTGACCGCCGCACACCAGGCCGGCGTGGTGCACCGCGACATCAAACCCGCCAACCTCATGCTGCTGGCCGGAGGGCGGGTGAAGATCTGCGACTTCGGGGTCGCCCACCTCGAAGGCGCCACCGCAGGACTCACCGCCACCGGGCACGCGATCGGGACCCCCGCCTACATGGCCCCCGAGCAATGGGCGGGACAGAAGGTCGACGGGCGCACCGACCTTTACTCGCTCGGCTGTGTCCTCTACGAGCTGCTCACCGGACAACGGCCCTTCCAACTTGGCCAGCCGCCCTCGCCGATACCGGCCGACCTTGAGGCGTACCTGCTGAAGCTGCTGGCCAAAGACCCCGAACAACGGCCACCCACCGCCAGCGCCGTGGTCGCCGAACTACGCGTCATCGCCGACCGGTACCAGAAGGCCCTCGCAGCGCTCACCTCTCGGATCCGGGACTTGCTGGCCGACGCCGAACGCCTCGCCCGCACACTTACCGATCCGCGATCTCAAGCGGAGGCCCTAAGGGAGATCATGAAGGTAGCGGCCGGCTGGGACCCCGGCGAGGCCCGGCGGCTGCTGGCCGACGTCGGACGAATCGCCAGCTCCCTCGACCCTCCGCAGGACTGGTACGTGCTGGAGGACGTTGTGGAGGTGGCCGCTGGCCTTGACCTGGATGATGCCGGCCGCATCGCCCACTCCCTTTCCGACTCCTGGTATCAGTTCAAAGCGCTGATGAAGATTTTGAAGTTGGTGCCGGTGCGGGATGTGAGCAAGACCCGGCAGTTGCTCGCTGAGGCCGAGCGCATCGCCCTCACCACCTCCGATCCGAAGTCCCAAAGCATCGAGTTGCGCACGATCGCGGAGGTGGCAGCAGAGTGGGACCCGGATGGCGCTCGGCGGCTGCTGGCCGATGCCGAACGCGTCGCCCACGCCATTACTGATCCGAAGGAGCAGGCCGGACCCTTGTGTTGGATCGCGAAAGCGGTGGCGGGACTGGACTCAGGTGCCGCCCGCCGGTTGCTGGCCGATGCCGAGCGCCTCGCCCACACCATCACCAATCCGTCAGACCAGATCACGGTGCTGCGCTGGGTCGCGGAGGCAACGGCCGAGCTCGACGCGGGCGACGCCGAACGTGTCGCCAGTGCCATCACCGACCTGCGAAGTCAGGTGAAGGCCTTGCAGGAAATCGCGCAGGTGGTTGCCGCGAGGGACCCGGGCAAGGCCCGGCAGATGCTGGCCGACGCCCAACGCCTCGCCGGCACCCTCACCGACTCCTATGCCGGGTACGCGCTGGAGGACATCGCGGAGATCATGGCCGACCTGGACCCCGACCTTGCTGAACAGATCACCCAAACCCTTACCGACCCGTACCACCGATGCGCGGCGCTGCGGAAGATCGCGAAGAAGGTGGCCGACCAAGACCCTGGCAAGGCCCAGCGGCTGCTGGCGGACGCAGAACCCCTCGCCCACACCATCTGGAACGATCAGTTCCAGACGGAGGCCTTTTACGAGATCGCAAGGCTGGTAGCGGAGTGGGACCCCGGCAAGGCCCAACAGTTGCTGGCTGAGGCCGAACGCGTCGCCCACACCATCACCCACCCGTGGAGCAATGACCGCGTATTGACGGAGATCGCGGAGGTCAAGGCCGAGATCGCAACGGTGGTCGCCAGGCGAGATCCGGCCGACGCCGAACGCATCGCCCACACCATCAACTCACCGCGGGAGCGGGACGAGGCGCTACTGGAGGTCGCGAAGGTCGTGGCCGCGCGGGACTCGGGTGACGCCGAACGCATCGCCCGCACCCTCGAATGGCCCACGCCACGGCCGCAAGACCGAGCTCTAGCGAAGATCGCGGCAGTAGTGGCTGGGCGGGATCCAGCCGATGCCGAACGCATCGCCCGGACCATCACCGATCCGGAGTACGAAGCCGAGGCATTGTGGGAGATCGCGAAGGTAGTGGTTCAACAGGGCCTCGGCCATGGGCAGTTGACCTGAATCCTGTTAGAGGTGTCTGGTGAAGGCCCGTCAGGTCCGCTGATCGCGGGCCGAGCGAGCGGTTGATGGCGGGAGGAGCGCTGGGGTGCGGTTAGGTCAGCGGTTGGCGGGTCGGTACCGCCTGGAGGAGATGCTGGGCGGAGGCGGTATGGGTGAGGAGTGGCGCGGTTTTGATGTGGAACTGGACCGCCCCGTTGCGGTGAAGACGCTGCTGGCCAACTGAGCCGGCGAGCCGCAGGCACTGGCGCGGTTCCGCCGTGAAGGCAAGGCCGTCGCCCGGCTATCGCATCCTTCGATCGCTGCGGTGCCTTGGGCGCGGTCTTGGGGAGGTCGTCAGCGGCCGATGTCGGCCTTGCCCAAGCCGAGTCGCACGTGGAAGTCGTCGAGGGCGGCCAGCGCGTTGTTGCTGTAGCGGACCGAGCGTTTGGGGTCGGCGTCACGCAGCAGGTAGAGGCGGTAGTCGCGGACCGCCCAGTCGCGGGCCTTGGGGGTTGGTGAGCGGATCGCCCTTGAACCGCTGCTTCGCGGTGGGCGAGGCCAGCCACGCCAGATACATCCGGACCCGCGACACATACGTCCGCCTGGTGTCGGCAGACAGCGGCACCTCTGCCAGGACGGCGGCGCTATCGTGTTCGCGCTCGAATTCGTCCACAGATCTGGATTGGATAGCTTATGTCTGGTGGCGGCTCGGTATCTCAGACGCGGGAGAGTATCTCCGCGTCGGAGACGATCGGCAGGTTGGCGAGGGTGCGCCGGTGGCTCTGGCGTCCGCGGGTGATCATCCCGGTGGCCGTGGTCGCTTTGGTGCTGGTGTCGGCGGGTGTGCGCTACCTGCTCGACGATGGCATGTCGGGGCCGTACGGGCCGTTTCCGCGGCCGGTGGCCGCGCAGGCGCCCGCGCGCACGCCGCAGCGGGTGGCCAGGTCCATGGAGGGGCCCGGCGGGATGCAGATCTACGGTGGGGTGGCGATCAACGGATCTCTCCATTTCTTTGGTGGTCCGGACGATGCTGTTCGGGCGGTCAGTATCGCCACCGGCAGGACGTACTGGGAGTACGACAAGCAGAAGCATGCCGAGCCGATCGGGCTGGATCGCACGACCGGCGACGTGTACGTCGACGGGCAACATGACCTCGCGAAGATCAATGTGCGTACGGGGCGGATCCGCTGGTCCAGACCCACTCCCGGCTACTTCCCCAACGAGCACGCCATCGTGTCCGACACCGGCACGAGAACGCTGGTGATATTCGACGAATACGGCGGCCGCGGCGAGATGACCGGGATTGACCCGGTGACGGGGCGGACCCGCTGGACGAGCACCCACGACTGCGACGTTCTGAGAGAGACCACGGTCGTGGTCGGCGGAACACTCGTCACAAACTGCGGGCTAGGAGTAGACAACGTGGTGCGCGGCATCGACCTGGCGACCGGAAAACAGCGGTGGCTCGAAGATTTCGCGCGGTTGTTCCCGGAGCAGTCTCATGGCCACGATGACTTCTCCGTTCGTGACGCGGGCCAGGGCCGCGTGGCCGTCACAACCAAGGGTGGATTCGACCTGCTCGACCCCACGACGGGCAAGATCCTCCGGCACCGCGTCACGAAAGGGGAGGTACCGGTCTCGTTCAGCGGCGGCATGTGGCTCAGCACTTGCGCGCTCGGCAAGACCGAGGGCGTCTGCGCGAGTGACGCGGACACCGGAAAGCGAGTGTGGAGCAGTCTCTTCCCCGGCCTTCTGACCGGGTACCGCCCCGGCGACCTCGACAACAATGCGTACGCCACCGTGGCCGACGGCCGCGTCTATAGCCTTACCTCGACCGTCTCTCGCCAGAAAGGATCCGACCAGATTGTCGTGTTCGACCTCCGCACCGGCAAGCGTCTCACCTACTGGTCACTCGACACCACGACGGTGGACTCGCGCAGGCCCGTCACCATCGCTGATGGTGTGGTCGCCGTCCACGAGAACTTCGGCGCGGGAAGCGTAGCCCTGTACGCCGACCGCCCCGACCTGCACGGCACCCGCCATCTGTTCTTCCAGTCCTCCTATGCCCCCACGTCGGGTTCTCCCGCGCCATCCGCAGGATCAGTGTCTTGACCGGCGAACGAGTGATGGGCCGTCCCGGGCATCGCCGGTCGGTGCAGGTCCATTTCCGGGCGACCAGGTCCCGATGCCAGCGCAGGATCGTCGCCGGAGTTACCGGGAAGATCTCCGACCACCGGCGACGGTGAATCAATCGGGACAGCGCAGTGAACCAGAGCCGATCGACCTGGTCCCACCGCGGCCGGCCGTTGACCTGACGGCGCCGCACCTGGTTCTCGTGACGGTGCACCTGCCGAAAACTCCATCCATGCAGGTCAGACGGCACGTTCGTGGTGGCGCGGCGTACTTCAGCACCTCGGTGGCGTCCCGGTCGTCGTGGCGGCCCGGCTGACAGCTACGCGCCGACCAGCGCCAAAGCTCGGAGGCGCGACCGGTGCAGTGCGCGGCGACACGCAGCTGTTCGGTGATGCCGGCCCGTCGCCCTATCCCGGCTGAGGCGTGGTTCGCAGGTTCATTCGTTCGCCGGGTCGTCCGAAGATGCTGAGGATCTCCGCGGGTTGGTCGCCGGTGCTGCCGAACCAGTGCGGCACCGTGGTGTCGAATG
>JAOPYO010000148.1 GCA_025964575.1 Actinomycetes bacterium | reverse complement strand
CCCAGCCGCCAGGTAGCTGATCTACGGCGGGGACGGCCGGAATACGCCAAGGAAGGGGCCGCGACACGCCATCGCCGCTGGTCGAAGCCCTGATGCCCAGAGCTCTGACCTTGGACAAGACAAGCCGAACGCGTACAGGTCTTCGGGGGCTCGCGTGAAGAGGGCCGGGAATGAGCTGGGCCTGATCGGGATCCGACGATCCTGCCCAGACGATCACACACCGTGGCTGATCGTTACCGGAGAAGGCTCATTGTCAAGTTGCCGGCGCGTCCTCGATGATCCACTGGATCCCATGCGGGATAAGAAAGTCGAGGAAGGCGGTCGGGTGGTAGGCCTGGGCGGGTGCGAGTACTCCCGGCTTGGCAGGGTCGGCGATGAGACGGCGGGCGCTTTCTACGGCGATCACCGCGGTCGTGCCGTAGGTGTCGGGGCCCTGGACGATGCCGCGGGCGCGGCGGCCGTCGGTACTGGTGGCGTCGAGCACGTAGGTGAAGTGCTGGGTGCGGCGGCTGTCCTCATCGGGTCCTTCAGGCAGGCTTTCGATGATCTCCGGTGTGAGCGGGGTGTTCAGCCGGTCGCCCAACGCAGCCTCGGTGAGGCCCTCGACATGCCGGACGCGGATGTGACGGGGAATGGTCACCACCTCCGACACAGGGAAGGCCATCACCGGGGTCGCCTCCGACTGTCCGGGCAGCCTGATCGCGGTGTGGCGGGCGGGCATGCCGGGGTGCCAGTCGCCGTTGTCGTAGGCCATGCCTCCCGCCTTGATGGCGTCGATCGTTTCGACCACCGAGCGCAGCGAGCCGCGCGACATGCCGCCGCCTCCGACGACCACGTGGGTGGTGATGATCTCTTCGACCGGTTCAAGGCGGTCGGCCAGGATGTGGGCCATGAGGTCTACCGGGACACAGCCGTCGTTGGCGGCGGGCACGACGGTGACCCCGGCGTTCTCCGCCTCCGTGGTGAAGGTGTCGAAGATCTTCTTGACGTAGAGCTGCTCGCCTGAGGTATCGACGTAGTGACAGCCGGCGGCGATCGCGGCGCGGACCACGGCCTCACCTGACGAGGTGAATGGTCCGGCGCAGTTGATGACGCCGTCGCAGCCGCGGAACGCGCTCACAAGCGCCTCATGGTCGCTGGTGTCGGCCACGCGTCGTTCCGCGTCGGGGAGGCCGACGGCCGAGGCGGCCTCCCCGACGCGCGCGGGATTACGTCCGACCAGGACCGTCTCGATGTCGCGTCGTGCCAGTTCGGTGAGCACGAGCTTTCCCTGGTATCCACTCGCGCCATAAACGGCGATCTTCATGTCATCTCCTCACGATGGGGGCTGCGCGGTTGCTCAGCCCGCCAGCACAGTAAGGCGCCGATACAAGACGATTGAATGCGCGGCGCGCTCTACAGTTTGCGTCATCGTCTTCGCCAAGGCCGTCGTTGGTTATGCTGGCTGCGTGGATGTTCTGTCTGATGTGGTGAGTGCGGCGCGTACCGGTCGACCCCACTCGGGCCGGGTGACCAGGTCCGCTCCCTTCGCTCAGCGGTTTCCGGCGGTGCCGTCGGCCGGGTTCCACATCGTTCTCCAGGGAACGTGCTGGCTTCTCTCGTCGCAGGGTGAGCCGATCGCGCTCGGGCCGGGCGACGTGGCGTTCCTGCCGCGCGGATCCGCACACGGTCTGGCCGACGAACCGTCCACCCCGGTAAGCGAGCCGCCCACAACGCTCACCAGAGTCCATGATGGCCGCGACGACGAAACGTCAGCCGACCGGCCGCCGACGGTGGTCATGCTCTGCGGCGCCTACCTCCTGGACAGATCCGGGCCGCATCCGCTCCTGAACGACCTGCCCGAGGTCATCCACCTACCGACGCGGGTAGGGCGCCACAGGGAACTCCGCGCCGCGGTCGAACTCCTCGGCGTGGAACTGGACAGCGACGCCCGCCCAGGCTCCGACACCATCCTGCTCACCCTGCTGGATCTTCTCCTGCTCTACATCCTGCGCGTGTGGTTCGAAGAACAGCGCGTCTCCGGCCACTCCGCCACCGGCTGGGCCGCGGCCCTGCACGATCCCGCCGTCGCCGCCGCCCTGCGCGCCATCCACGGAGACCCCAGCCGGCCATGGACCGTCGAGGAGTTGGGCGCGCAGGCACGCCTGTCCCGCGCTGCCTTCGCCCGGCGGTTCACACATCTGGTCGGCCAGCCACCGCTCACCTACCTGACATGGTGGCGGATGACCACCGCCGCCCGGCTTCTGCGCACCTCCGACGCCCCCGTCAACACGATCGCCCTGCAGGTCGGCTACAGCTCGCAGTACACCTTCACCCATGCCTTCAAACGCCAGTACGGGTCACCGCCCGGCAGTTACCGGCACCACGCCGGCTGAAGCACAACATCCGCGTAGGGACCTTCGAGGTTTGGCGGCCTATGACACGTTGGTTAACGGCACCCCCGAGTTCCGCACCCCACCTCGCCTCCGCACGGCCAGACCCGTGCAGGGCAGCCTGTCGGGATTAGATCCTTTGACGACAGGCTCCGATCGATCCCGGAAGCCCTTCGGAAAACCGGACGTCGGGTGACGAATCATGCCATCGGATGCCCGGTTCGGCGCGTGAATTGACGACAGGTTTTTCCGACAGATAGAACAGGGCTCCCCACCGTTCGAGGAGCGCCGGTGCAGCTCGTCTACTCGGGCCTTGAGGAGCAACCGCTCCGTGGTTGGCGATAGTGAGCTGCTCGGTGCGGAGATAACGCCAACCAGCGTGCCGAAGCTCCTGGGCGTGATCGTGACGCGGATTTCTGTAACGGTTTGATCGCTGTGGGTTGGTTACCGGCTGGTCGGTCCTACTTTGCGTGCCATGTCGGTGGAATTTCTGACGAGTGAGGAAGCGGCGGCGTACGGGGTGTACTCCCGCGTGCCGACGCGGGCGGAGCTGGAGAAGACCTTCTACCTCGACGACGAGGACCGGGGGTTGATCGCGCGCAGGCGCGGCGACCACATGAAATTGGGGTTTGCGCTCCAACTGGTGACGGTGCGGCATATCGGGTTGTTCCTGGAGGATCCCCTTGACGTGCCGGTGGTGGTGCTGGACTTCGTGGCCGAGCAGTTGGGGATCGAGGACGCGTCGTGTGTGAAGCGCTACACCGAGCGGTCCAAGACCGCCTTCGATCACGCGTGGGAGATCCAGCGGGTCTACGAGCTGAAGGACTTCGCGCAGGTCGAGGGCGAGCTGCGGGCGTGGGTGGCGGCCCGGTCGTGGACGTCTGGGGACGGCCCCAAGGCGATCTTCTTCGACGCGGTGGTGTGGCTGCGGGAACGCGGTGTGCTGCTGGCGGGGGTGACCCGGCTGACGCGGCTGGTCACCCATGTGAAAGAGGAGACGACGCAGCGGCTGTGGAAGGTCCTGGAGTCGCTGCTGACGGTGGGTCAGCGGTACGTGCTGGACCAGCTGCTGGAGGTTGCGCCGGGGTCTCGGGTGTCGGATCTGGAGCGGTGGCGTAAGGGGCCGCCGCCGCGGGGCAGCGGCCCGACGATCATCAAGGCGCTGGACCAGGTGGCCGAGATCATGGGTCTGGAGATGGCGTCGTTGCGGTTGGAGGATCTGGTGCCGCCTCGCCGGTTGGTGGAGCTGTCGCGGTACGGGATGAGCGCGAAGGCCTCGCAGATGCGCCGGCATCCGGACGCGCGCAGGTTGGCGACGCTGATGGCCACGGTGGCTCATCTGGAGGCCAAGTCGGTCGACGACACCCTGGAGCTGCTGGATCTGCTGATGAGCACCGAGTTGCTGAACAAGGCGCACACCGTGGCGGACAAGGAGAAGGTCCGCACGCATCCGAGGCTGGCCAGGGCCACGGCCAAGCTCGCGGTCGCGGTGGATGCCCTGTTCGACTCCGACGGGTGGGGCGGCGAGGACGATCAGGTGAACGTGGAAGAGGTGTGGGAAGCGATCGAGGTGATCGTGTCCCGGGCCGACCTGCGCGCCGCCCTGGCGGTGGCCAAGGAGATCGTGCCGCCGCCGATCGTCCAGTAGCGCCTGGAAGATCCCCGCGCGGGTGCCGAACCGGCGGAACACCGTGCCCTTGCCCAGGCCCGCCCGTTCGGCCAGCCCGTCCATGGTGAGTTTGTCCGCGCCCTGCTCGGCGAGCATCTCGCGGGCCCGTGGCCAGCAGATGCAGCCGGTTGCATACGGCGTCGGCGCGCTCGACGCGCGGCGCTCCCAAAGGTAGGACGGGTCGATCCACAGGACCCACCTACCGGCCGGAATATTAATCGGGGTAAAGTCCGTTTATGCTCGTGTGCGGCGATACCGCCGACACGCCCACCGGGACCGCCTCGGAGTGCAACGCACTGACCTGGAGAAACACTGATGAGCCTGTTCCGTCTGGACGCCAGCATCCTGCCCGGCACCTCGACCAGCGCCGAGCTCGCCGACCTGCTGGAAGCCGAATGGTCCGCCGCCCGCCCGGGCGAGCCGGTCGTCCGCCGCCACCTGGGCACCGATCCGCTGCCGGCCGAAGCCTGGACGCTCGCGACCACCGCCGGCTTCACGCCCGAGGGCGAGCGCACCCCGGCCCAGCGCGACGCCCTTGCCCTGGCCGCCGATCTGATGGCGGAGCTGACCGACGCGGATGCCGTCCTGCTGGCGGTGCCGCTCTACAACTTCGGCGTCTCCCAGCACTTCAAGACCTGGATCGACCTGGTCGGCGCCGGAGCCGGAGACGCCACCGGCCTGCTGAAGGACAAGCCCACGGCGCTGGTCACCGTCCGCGGGGGCGGCTACGGACCCGGCACCCCCCGCGAGGGCTGGGACCACTCCACCCCCTACCTCCGGCGCATTCTCGGCGACTACTGGCAGGCCGACCTCACCGTCATCGAACGCGAACTCACCCTCGCCGCCACCACCCCCGGCATGGAAAGCCTCAAAGACCTGGCCGCCCAACGGCACACCGAGGCCCGGCACGCCGCCCGCCACACCGGCAGCACCCTGGCCTCCAAATAACTGATGAAGATCGGATAGCGATTATGAGGGAAATTATGGTCGCGCTTACCGATCCGGTCGAGGGTGAAGACGATGAGTACAATGCGTGGTATTCCGACACGCACCTAGGGGAAGTGCTCGCCATCGACGGGTGCGTTGCTGCACAGCGATTCCGAGTCGTGGACGGTACATCTCCGGGCGCTCCTCATCGGTACCTTGCAATCTACGAAATTGAGGACGGGAACTCGAATCGGCCCAGGCTCGCCTCCAGGCCGCGCACGTGGGCGGCACGCTAAAGACTTCGAACGCTGTCTCGCTAGTATCGGACCTATGGATCCTTTCGGCTATTACGGAGCGTGTTGTCGCACGCGAATGACACAAAGCTAGCGAGCCAAGTCGTGACTGGGACCATTTGAGTGTCCGGTTCGACGTTCAAGCAATCCACAAATCGGACCCGACGTGTGTCTTCAATTGTTGCTTTGAGCGGGGAGCGCCAAAGCGCCTCACCCAGAGAACGGGCCTCACCAGAAACGCTTGGTCTCTGTTGCGACGCGACTTGACTGTTGAGCGCAATGCAGATGCGAGTTTCAGGATCGTCATAACGCGAGGAGATTCAAGATGAAAGACCTTTCGGGACGGACCGCCGTCATCACCGGCGGTGCGCAGGGCATAGGCCTTGGAATCGCCCATGCACTTGGCAGGGCCGGCGTGAAAATCGCGATCGTCGACGTCAACGGAAATGCGCTCGAATCCGCTGTGGCGCAACTGTCAAACGTCGCAACCGTCGCGGCGAAGGTCCTGGACGTTCGCGACCGCGCTGCGTTCACAGACGTTGCCAACGATATTGAAGCTCAGCTTGGCCCAGTGTCGCTATTGTTCAATAACGCAGGGATTGCCACACGAGTCACTGCGGAGGCAATGTCATACGAATCATGGGACTGGGTTATGGGGATCAATCTCGGGGGTGTGATCAACGGAATCCAGACGTTCCTCCCACGCATGCTTGCCCGAGGGGGTGAAGCGCACATCGTCAATACCTCGTCAGGTGCCGGGGTGATTTCAGAGGGTGGCGGCTACCTCTACCACGGCTCGAAGTTTGCCGTGGTTGGCCTTTCTGAGGCGCTTCGAGAGGAATTGGCGCCGCACCAAATCGGCATTAGTGTGTTGCTCCCGGGCCCGGTAGCAACCGGGATCATCGCCAATTCGGCAGCGCTCGCGCCCTCCGACGTGACGGATGGAGGGGATGCCGTCGTGACCTGGCAGAGGGTTGTCTCTGCAGCGATGAACGAAGGTGTCTCGCCCCTCGCGGTTGGCGACATGGTTGTTGCAGCAATTTTGGACAATAGGAGCCCGTACATCTTCACCGATGATTCGCTCGGTGCCCCGATTCAGGCGCGGACCGCGAAACTGCTTGACGCTCTCCCAGCGAAACACGCCGAAGCCTAGTCGAAGGACGGGCTGTTGCATAAGGCAAGTTCGCCTGCGTTAATCCGCCGCCGGAAGAATATTCGGGCCTTGAGGAGCAACTGCTCCGTGGTTGGCGATAGTGAGCTGCTCGGTGCGGAGATAACGCCAATAGGCGTGCCGAAGCTCCTGGACTGCTTCGCGGCACCGTGGCGGCCGGGTCGGCCAAGGATCAGCGTCGTCGGTCGGGGTCGCGTTTGGCTTGCCAGCGGGCGAGGGCTTCGGGTGAGACGCGGGCGTAGCGGGCGAGGCTGGTGACCGAGGTGTGCCCGGAGTAGGACAACAACGTCGAGGTGTTCGCGCCACTCTCAGCAGCGTGCGTGAGGGCGCTGTGCCGGAGCTGGTGGAGCGTCCAGGACTGCGCGGCGGCCAGTTCGGCCGGGGCGGTGATGTCGGGGTGGGCCAGCGGCCGGGTGAGTTCGGTGAAGATCTCTTCGGCTCGCCGGTAGGACAGGCGGGCCTTGCCGGTGGCGGGGTCGAGGTCGGCGGCCAGGGCGACGCGGGCTTTGCGGTCGGTGAGGAACACCGGCCCCTTCTTGCGGCCGTTGATCAGCTTGGGCAGCAGGCGGGCGGTGCCGGTCTGCCAGACGATGATGTCGACCGCGCTGCCCTTGCGGGTGACCTTGGCCTTGCGGTTGCGCAGGTCCAGGTCCTGCACGTCCAGCGCGAGGACCTCGCTCGAGCGGGCGGCGCTTTCGTAGAGCAGCCGCCAAAGCGTTTTCTCCCGGATCGGCGCGTCCAGTTCGAACAGCGCCTCGATCTCGGCCACCGACAGGGCCCGGGTCCGGTCGGGGCTGCGGCCGCGTCGGCGTAGCCGGCGGGTCGGGTCGGCCGACAGCCAGCCCGGCTGGTCCTGCCAGTAGGCGACCGCTGAGCGGATGGTGTCCAGGTGCCGGTTGAAGGTCGCGGCCGCCCGGTCGTTCCACTGTTGCCCGAACCAGTCGGTCAGGTGGTCGACGTTCTCCTCGGCGTCGAACGCCTCGACGGCGAACGGCACCGGCTTGCCGGTCGCCGGGTCGGCGGGGGCGAACTCGGCGATGAGCGCGCGCAGGGTGGAGCGGTAGGCGCGGCGGGTCTGGTGCTGTTCGGTGCCGGAGAGGGTGGCGAGGTAGGCGGCGACCGCGGCGGGCAAGGGTGGTGATCCGCCGCGGTCGAGGCGAGCCACTTCGCCCACGGTCCGCCCCCCTCGATCCTGTATCGCAGATAAGCAGTGCGAGCCGCCCCGGGAAACCGAGGGTGTTTCTCCTGCTCGCGTTCGCCGACAGCGGACTGTCCAACGCAAGATCCGAGGCCACCAACACCCCACCTGCGAGTCCTCACCCGACGGGCTTACGGGTGCAAGAGCGCCGAGGGACTCATCGCTGTTGCCGACCTCGCCCGCGGTGGCCTCTGCCCACCACTCCCCGGCCGGTGATCATGAAACACTACCCACGAGACGGGCAGGAGAGTCCTGATCACCTAGCCGCCCGGCTCACCGGCCTACTGCTTCGAACTCGGTCCGGTTCTGGATGACCTCGGCTTGATGTTTCTGAACCCAGTGGATGATGCCGTCCACGGCGTCGCTGAGCGATCGGCCCAGTGGTGTGAGGGCGTACTCGACGCGGGGTGGGACTTCCGCGTACGCCGTCCTCGTCACCAGACCGTCTTTGGTCAGGAGCCGCAAGGTTTGGCTGAGCATCCTCTGCGAGATGCCTGCGACTTGTTCGTACAAGGCGGTGAACCGTAGCGGCCCGGACGCGAGCGTGGTGATCACCAGGACGGTCCACTTGTCTCCCACGCGGGCGAGCACGTCCCGCACGAGGTCGATGGTCTCGATGCATTCCGGGGCGACTCCCCTG
>JAOPYO010000284.1 GCA_025964575.1 Actinomycetes bacterium | reverse complement strand
GATGCGGGTCAGACCGCACTCCGGAAGTGGTCACGGAGAGTTGAAAGCGACGCCGGGTGGATACGGGGGCAACCCACCCGGCGTCGCATCATCGGTGTTCCGACGGGGGCCCGGAACACCGGCACGGGCGCCCCGACGGGGGACCGGAGCGCCGGTACAAATCGTACACCGAAACCCCCCTTAGTTAGTCAAGGGAAAGTCACGAGCGGATTTCTCGGACGGATCCGGAAATCTGCTTCCGGCCCGGCTCTTCCCATGTTGTGGCGTCCAGGGTGGGAGTCTTCTCAGGCTCACGGCCGCCGTTGGCGAAGACCACGCTCACGTACGGGAGCACGATCGCCCCGACCAGCGGGATCAGCAACGCCCAGAGGGGGACATGGTCGGCCAGGAGCACGGCGATCAGGACGCAGACCGTGCGGATCCCCATCGACAGCAGGTACCGCCGTTGACGGTAGTTGATGTCCTCCGACAGCGGCCGGTGAGCTTCGGTGATCGTGTAGACAACTGCTGCCTTGCGGCGGGGAATGAACCTCACGGTTTCACGGTAGCTCCACATCAACAGGATGCGACCACCAGGAGGTACCCCAATGTCCGAGCGCACCTATCGAGTGACCGAGATCGTCGGCACCTCGCCCGACAGTGTCGAGGCGGCCGTCCGTAGCGGTATCCGCAGGGCGGCACAGACACTGCGCCACCTCGACTGGTTCGAGATCACCGAGGTTCGCGGGCAGATCGTCGACGGTGAGGTCGCCCACTTCCAGGTGGGCATGAAGGTCGGCTTCCGGCTCGAAGACTCGCACTGAGCCTGGACGAGACCACCGGCGGCCAGAACCGGACACCGACCGGCCGCCCGGACCTCAGTTGATCCGGATCTTAACCCGGCACTCACCTTCACCGTGCTTCACTGCCGAACCTGGATCGCCGGGAAGCCGATCCGGCGTCAACGGGAGAACAGGGGACACGGATGAGGAAGTACGGACTGGTGCTGAGCGTCGCCGCCGGCGCGATGTTGATGGCGGGATGTGGTGGCGGTGGGAAGAGCGCCGCGGCCCCGCAGCCGTCGGCTCAGACCGGCTCGGTCGCTCCGACCGACTCGGCCACCCCGCACCCGACCGGCAAGACCGCCAAGACCGGCAAGCCCGGCAAGACTGCTCCGGGGAACCCAGGCCCGACGGTCGGCCCGGGCGCCAAGTGCGGTACCGCCACCGTCGTCTCCGGCCACGTCACCTGCGCACACGTGGCGAAGGTCTTCGCGGTCTACGCCACGAAGAAGACGCCGAAGGGCGCCGCGACCTTCAGTGGCTGGACGTGCCACAGCAAGACGAAGGCGCCCAAGAGCGTCACCTGCAGCCGCTCCGGGATAGTCATCCGCTCGGGCGGCTGACTTAGGAGGCCTGGCTGACCGTCGACATGTTGAAGTCGCCCACCCTGATCGGAGGCATGGCCGTGCGGGTGAAGTAGTCCGACCACTCCCGCGGAAGTGTCTGAACCGACGCACCGACCTCCGCCAGCCGGGACAGCAGGCCGACCGGGCTCTCGTTGAACCGGAAGTTGTTGACCTGGCCTACGACCTCGCCGTTCTCGACGAGGTAGACCCCGTCGCGGGTGAGGCCGGTGAGCAGCAGGCTCTGCGGATCGACCTCGCGGATGTACCACAGGCAGGTCAGCAGCAGTCCGCGCTCGGTCCGGGCCACCATCTCGTCGAGCGACGCGGAACTGCCCTCCGGGCCCGCCATCAGCAGGTTGTCGATGCCGGGCGTGAGAGGCAGCCCGGTCAGCCTGGCCGAGTGCCGGGTCTGGATCAGCGCCGCCAGTCTGCCCTCGGAGATCCAGTCGGTCGGCTGCAGGGCAAGGCCGTTGTCGAAGACCGAGGAGTTCTCCCCGGAGGCGTGCGCGATCACGAAGGGCGCGCACTCCAGGCCCTGCGCACGCGGGTCGCTCCACAGGCGAATCGGGAGGTCGGCGAGGCTCTCCCCGACGCGGGTGCCCCCACCGGGCTTGCTGAAGACCGTACGGCCGTCGTGGGCGTCGCGGGCGCCGGCCGACCAGTAGAGGTAGGTCATGAGATCGGCGACGGCGCTCGGCGGCAGGAGCGTCTCGTACCGGCCCGCGGGTAGGTCGATCCGGCGTTTGCCCCAGTCGAGCCGACGGTCCAGCTCGCCGGTGAGGCCTGCCACGTCGACACCGCGGAAGTCCCGGGTGCTCACCCCGGCCCATGCGGAACCGGTCAGGTCGTCGGTCTTGGCGTTGAGCTCCACCTTGCCGGTGGGCTGGTCGTGCCGGATCCGCAGTCCCGTCGAGGTGCCGATGAAGGTGGAGGTCATCTCGTGGTGCGCGAAGCCGTACAGCTTGCGCCCTCCGGCCGCGGCGGCGTCGAACGCGTGGCCCAGCGCCGGGGCGAAACCCTCGAAGACGCCGATGGCGGTCTCGGCGGGCTCGTCGTCCCAGGTGGCGGAGGTGCCCGCCGAATCAACGAGGGGAGCGGCGTCCTCGGCCGGTTCGTTGCCCGCCGCGACCTGCTCTGCGGCACGGACGACCTCCTCGATCCCGTCCGATCCCACTCCGGCCCGGGAGACGACGCCGGCCGCGACTCCCTCGCCCTTCTTCCGCAGGGCGATGACCGTGAGCCGCCGGGACCGGGCGACGCCGTTGGTGGTCAGCGTGTTGCCGGCCCAGCGCAGATTGGCGCCACTGACCTCGTCGGCGATGACGATGCAGTCGTCGGCCCTGGACAGCTCCAGGGCCCGCTCGATGGACTCCTGAGGGGTCACTGGCCGCCTTCCTTCAACGCGTTGAGGATGTTGACGCCGCGGAACAGCGCGGCCGGGCAGCCATGGCTGACCGGGGCTACCTGGCCAGGCTGGCCCTTGCCGCAGTTGAACGCCCCGCCCAGGACATAGGTCTGCGGGCCGCCCACCGCCTCCATCGAGTTCCAGAAGTCGGTGGTGGTGGCCTGGTAGGCGACGTCGCGCAGCTGACCCGCCAGCCGCCCGTTCTCGATCTTGAAAAACCGCTGGCCGGTGAACTGGAAGTTGTAGCGCTGCATGTCGATCGACCAGCTCTTGTCGCCCTCGATGTAGATCCCGCGCTCCACCCCAGAGATCAGATCTTCGGTGGAGGGGCCGCCGGGAGCCGGCCGCAGCGAGACGTTCGCCATCCGCTGCAGCGGCATGTTGCCGGGCGAGTCGGCGAACGCGCATCCGTTGGAGCGGGACTGCCCGGTGAGGTGGGCGATCCGCCGGTCCAGCTGGTAACCGACGAAGAGGCCGTCCTTGACAATGTCCCACTGCTGGGTCTCGACGCCCTCGTCGTCATAACCGATGGTGGACAGCCCGTGCTCGGCGGTACGGTCACCGGTGATGTTCAGGACCTTCGAGCCGTACTGGAGTTTTCCCAGCTTGTCCGGCGTCGCGAAGGACGTTCCGGCGTACGCGGCCTCATAGCCCAGAGCCCGGTCCAGTTCAGTGGCGTGCCCGATCGACTCGTGGATGGTCAGCCACAGGTTGGACGGGGCGATGACCACGTCGTACGACCCGGCCTCGACCGACGGGGCGGCCAGCTTCTCCGCCAGCAACTCCGGGATCCGGGCCAGCTCGAGGTCGAAGTCCCAGCCCGTGCCGGTGAGGAACTCGTATCCTCGGCCCACCGGTGGCGCCAGGGTACGCATGGTGTCGAAAGCGCCGTCCGCTATCCCGACCGCGGTGAGCACAGGATGCAACCGGACCCGCTGCTGGGTCGTGACGGTCCCGGCCGCATCGGCATAGAACTTGTTCTCCTTCACCTGAAGGAGCGCGGCGTCCACATGGTCTACCCCGCCGGTCAGCAGCCGGCGGCTCCACTCGGCGAGCAGCGCCACCTTGTCGGTGGTCGGCACGCCGAACGGGTCCACCTCGTAGGCGGAGATCCAGGTCTGCTCGCCGTGCACCGGCTCGGCGGCCAGCTCGATCGGCTCCCGGTTGATGGCCCGGGAGACTTGAGCGACCATGACCGCTTGCTCGGCCACCTGGACGGCCGACTTCGTGGTCAGGTCGATACCCGAGGCGAAGCCCCAGGTGCCGTCCTTGACGACCCGTACGGCCAGGCCGACGTCGTCGGCGTCCATCGCGGTCTCGAGGGCGGCGTCTTTGAGCCGGAGGGTCTGGCTGCGGATGCGCTCCAACCGGAAGTCCACATGTTCGACGCCCAATTCCCGGGCGCGCGTCAGTGCGGCGTCGGCGAGCGCCCGCAGAGGCAGGGCGGCGAAGGCCGGATCGATCTCATGCACTTGCGCAACTTACCGTGCCCAGCCGGATTATGCGGGGTCTGCGCGAGGCGCGGCGGCCGCCGGATGTGGCGGCCCAGAGTCGCCGCACGGGCGGTGCGGCGACGAATACGGACAAGCCTGGGGCACCGGATCTTGTCGGCAGGGGATATCTCGTTACCTGAAGGTAGCCCGCTACGCTCGGTCGCTGACAGCGGTTGGGGGTGGGCCTCCTGTCAGGGGGCTGGAATCAACAGATGTTCCTACGGAGGTTTGCGCATGAGTCGCTCAGTTCTTGTGACCGGTGGTAACCGCGGCATCGGCCTGGCCATCGCCCGGGAGCTGGCCGCGGCTGGCGACGCCGTGGCCGTCACCTACCGATCCGGCGAGCCGCCCGAGGGCCTGTTCGCAGTGAAGTGCGACGTCACCAGCTGGGAGGACGTCGACGCGGCCTTCGGCAAGATCGAGGCCGAGCAGGGCCCGGTCGAGGTCGTGGTGGCCAACGCCGGGGTGACCAAGGACAACCTGCTGGCCCTGATGAGCGAGGACGCCTTCAGCTCGGTGGTCGATACCAACCTGACCGGCGCGTTCCGGGTGTCCAAGCGGGCCGTCAAGGGCATGATGCGCAAGCGCAAGGGCCGGATCATCCTCATCTCCTCGGTGGTCGGGCTGCTCGGCTCCGCCGGTCAGGCGAACTACGCCGCCTCCAAGGCCGGCCTGGTCGGGCTGGCTCGCTCCATGGCCCGTGAGCTCGGTTCCCGCAACATCACCACCAACGTGGTCGCGCGGGGCTTCGTCGACACCGACATGACCGCCGCGCTCGACGAAAAGCAGCAGGCCGCGATCAAGAACGTGATCCCGCTGGGCCGGGTCGCCGCCCCCGAGGAGATCGCCAAGGTCGTACGGTTCCTGGCGAGCGACGACGCGGCCTACATCACCGGAGCGGTGATCCCGGTCGACGGCGGCCTGGGCATGGGGCACTGAGAGGTCGAATCCGCCGAGCGTGCGGAGCGCGGACAGGACATCGCGGCGCAGCCGCACGAGAGGGGAGCAGGATATGGGAATTCTCGATGGAAAGCGGATCCTGATCACCGGAGTCCTCACGGACTCCTCGATCGGATTCCACGTGGCGAAGATCGCCCAACAGGAGGGCGCGCAGGTCATCCTGACCGGTTTCGGACGGATGAGCCTGGTGGAGCGCATCGCCAAGCGGCTCCCCTCCGGCCTGGAGGGCGCTCCGCCCCCGGTGCTCGAGCTCGACGTGACCGACACCGAGCAGCTGGCCACGCTGGCCGACCGGGTGGGTGAGCACGCCGACGGTCTCGACGGTGTCGTCCACTCGATCGGCTTCGCGCCCCAGAACGCGATGGGCGGCAACTTCCTGGAGACCGCCTGGGAGGACGTCGCCACGGCGGTGCAGATCTCCACCTACTCGCTGAAGTCCCTCACGGTGGCGTGCCTGCCACTGATGAAGGAGGGCGGCTCGGTGGTCGGCCTCACCTTCGACGCCACCAAGTCCTGGCCGATCTACGACTGGATGGGAGTGGCCAAGGCGGGGCTGGAGTCCTGTTCTCGCTATCTCGCCCGCTATCTCGGGCCGCACGGCATCCGGGTCAACCTGGTCGCTGCCGGCCCGCTGAGCACCATGGCCGCCAAGAGCATCCCTGGGGGGGACGCCCTGTCCAACGGCTGGTCGGAGCACGCACCGCTCGGCTGGGACGTCTCCGACGCCGAGCCGACCGCCCGCGCCTGTGCCGCACTGCTGTCGGACTGGTTCCCGGCCACGACCGGCGAGATCGTGCACGTGGACGGTGGCGTCCACGCCATGGGCGCCTGAGCGCTTCACTCGCACGACGAAGGCCCGGTCCACCAGGACCGGGCCTTCGTCATCACGAGTTCACTACGGGCGAATGCGCCTGCGCCGGCCTGCCAGGCCGAGGTTGAACGCGCCCACCGCGCCCGCCATGCCCGCCGCGCCGGCGACCCACGCCGCCGACACCTGGGGCTGTTGCTCGATCGCCGCCACCGGAGCCACCAGATGCGTCTCCGCGATCGAACCGTACGGCTGCTGGTCGGCCACCTGCGGCTGCTGTGGCAGCAGGACGGGAAGCTGGGGCTGAGTTCCCTGGGGGGTGTAGGGCCTCACCGAGTTCACGTTGCTCAACGGTGTCGTCCCGGTGACCGCGCCGTTGCCCGTGCCCTGCGGGATCGCCGGGGTGCTCGGCTGCTTGGTGGTGACCTTGTCCTTCACGGTCGACTTCGCGGTCGGCTTCTTGGCAGGAGTCTTGACCGGCGGGTGCGTCTTGTGGGTGAGCTTGTCGATCGCCTTCTGGAAGTTCTTGCCCGCCTCTTGGAGCTGGCACTGGATGCTCTTGATCGTGGTGGCCGGGTCGTGCCCCTTGGCGCACTTGGTGGTGGCGGCGTCCGCAGGGCTGGCACCCCCGACCAGAAGCGCGAAGGCGCCCACCGTTACCGCCGCCGAGGTGACTCCGAGGCGCCGAAAGCGTCGCTGGTCGGGCATCTCACTCCTTGGGTATGCGTTGGACACCATGTCTAACGCATACGGAGATCAAAAGTCACGCGCTAGTCATGAGGTGTTGGCCTATACACCGAAACCTCGCTCGAACTCCGGCGGTTCATCCTCGCTACTGGCCCTGCAACAGCCCGGTGAGCCGGGTCTGCCGGGGCGGTGTCCGCACCTCGCGTACGGCGCGGGCCAGCGCAGGGCCGGCGGCGTGCACCACCGACAGGTGCCGCCGGGCCCGGCTCGCCGCGGTGAGCACCAGCGGCCGGGACAGCAGCGGGCCCACCTCGGCGGGCAGCACGGCGATCACGGCGGGCCAGTGCGTCCCCTGCGACATCTGGATCGTGATCGCCCAGCCGTGGCGTAGCCGGGACAACAGCGCGGCCGGCACCGCCGTCACGCCGCCGGTAAAGGTGATCTCCAGACCGCCACCGCCCGCGCCGCTCACGGTCCCGGTCTCCCCGGCCGGGGCGCCTGGCAGCGCGGCCGTCACCACGACCCGGTCCCCGATGTCGAAGCCCCCGTACGCACCCGGTCCAGGGTTCAGCCGAGCCTTCAACGCGGCGTTGAGGGCGATCGCTCCCGCGTCGCCCCGCTGTGCCGGAGTGACCACCTGGATCTCGCCGGTCGGTACGCCGAGCGCTCGCGGGATCGAATCGGCGATGAGCTGGACCGCCCTGTGCACCGCCTCGTGCGGGTCGGCGGCAGGGACGATCACGACCTCCCGGTCCGGTGCGTCGACCCGGGGCAGCTCACCGCGCCGTACGGCAGTGGTCAGCACGCCGATCGGCCCGGACGGCTCATCGATCTCCGGCAGCTCCGTGACGGGCACCGTGCCGGAGGCGGCCACGTCGGCGAAGACCTGCCCGGGACCCGCGGGGGGCAACCCGGCCGGGTCACCCGCCAGCACCAGGTGGGTGCCGTCCGCACAGGCCTCGACCAGCGCCGCCGCGAGCTCCAGGCCGAGTGCCGGGGCCTCCATGACCACGATGAGCTCGGCGTCCAGCGGCCGCAGTTCGCCTCGGGCGAAGGCGATCCCGCCCGGCGCCTCGTGAGCCTCCAGCAGCCGGTGCGTCGACAGCACCGAGACGCCCCCTGCGTCACCAGCATCACCTCCGTCGTCCGCGGGCGGTGCGGTGGCCGGCCCGGCCGCTGGACCGACGAGGGGAGCGAGGTCGACCGCGGACCGGTCCGTGGCGGTCACGACGACCACCCGCAGTCCGTCGACGGCGGCGGACAGCGCGCCGACGGCCGCCTCGGTGCCAGGCCCGCTGATCACGCTCACGCCATGGCGGAGCGCCATCGCCGTCGCGGGGCCGCCCTCCTCGAGGCCGGCGCCGGGCAGTGGCTCCGCGGTGGCGGCCAGTCGCATGATCCCCTCGGAGACCGCCTCCTCGGCCATCGCATAGTGGGCGAGGGAGAGGAACTCCTCGGGCTCTGGGAGATCTTCGTCGAAGTCCGCCGGCTCGTCGGGCTCGATCGCGAACCCTATGACCCGCGCCTCGTCGAGGGCGCCCATGACCGCCCGTACCGGATCGGCCACCTTCAGCGTGCTCAGATCCGCGACCACCTTCGGCACGGGCACGGACGTGTCGCCGTCCCGGGCGGCACGCAGCATCAGATGCATCACCAGGGCAGGGCCGCGCCGGGGATCTCCCGGATCGGCGTCGTCCCCGAGCAGCCCCCGGGCGAAGTGGTCGGCCTGCCGTGGACCGACCCCCGGCACCAGCAGCAACTGCCACGGATCGGACCGCAGCACGTCGGTGGCGCGGTCCCCGAGGGCCGCGGCGGTGGGCGCCACGTACGCTTCCGGCACCCCGGCCGCGATCAGCAGCTCGGCGAGTGAGGCCAGATCAGATGTCGGATACGTCATCGAGAGCGTCACGGATCTCCTGCGGCAAGATGAGGTCCTCGGCCTGCAGAATGCCGAGGAGTTGTCCTGAGGTGCGGGCGCCCACGATGGGCGCCACCACCCCCGGTTGGTCACGTACCCAGCTGAGCGCGACGGCCAGCGGTGAGACGCCGAGTCCCTCCGCGGCGGTGGTCACGGACTCCACGATCCGGCGGCTCTGCTCACCCAGATAGGGGCGGACGAACTCGGCCAGGTGCGGGGTCGCTCCACGGGAGTCGGCGGGGATGCCGGTGCGGTACTTCCCGGTGAGCACACCGCGGCCGAGCGGCGACCACGGCAGCAGGCCCACCCCGGCGTCGAGCGCGGCGGGCACCACCTCCCGTTCGAGATCACGGCTCAGCAGGGAGTATTCCATCTGGGCAGACACGATCGGGGTGCGGCCCGGCCAGGCTCGCTGCCAGGTGGTGGCAGTGGCAAGCTGCCACGCCGCGTAGTTCGACACCCCGGCGTAGCGTGCCCGGCCGGTCCGGACGGCCTCATCCACGGCCGTCAGCGTCTCCTCCAGCGGGGTCGCCGGATCATAGGTGTGCAACTGCCACAGATCGACGTGATCGATACCGAGCCGGTCCAGTGAGTCGTCCAGGGAGCTCAGCAGATGGCGCCGGGACGCGTCGTACCGGCCGTCCGGGGTGATCGCGGACTTGGTGGCGATGACGAGATCGTCGCGATGGACCACCTCACGCAGGAGATGGCCGAGGAGGCGCTCGCTGTCGCCCTCGCAGTAGACGTCGGCGGTGTCAACGAGGGTGCCACCCGCGTCGACGAACGCGGTCAGCTGTGCCGTCGCCTCGTCGGCACCGGTGTCCTGGCCCCACGTCATGGTGCCAAGGCCCAGGCGTGACACCGTGAGCCCGCTCCGCCCAAGGTGACGCTGCTTCATAGGCGGCGAGATTACCCTGCCCGATCGGAGAAAGGCCTCGCCGGTGTGGTGGGTCCTCGCCCTCGGGTACGGTGAGGCGACCATTACGACAGGCTTGTAGAAGCATGTTCACCGGAACGTGACGAACGCGGGGTGCCTGGGCACTAGGCTGCCGCGTTGGGGATCATCATCATCAGCTGCGAGCAGCCACCCGCGTGAGGGGAAACACCGCTTGTGAACGTCGTGGAAGCCACCGTGCTCGGCATCGTCCAGGGACTCACGGAGTTCTTGCCGATCTCCAGTTCGGCCCATCTGCTCATCGTGCCGAGCGTCGCCTACGACCTCGGGGTCAAGAGCTGGGTCCGTGACCCCGGGGCGGCGTTCACGGCGATCATCCAGCTCGGCACGATGGCGGCGGTGCTGATCTACTTCTGGAAGGACATCTACCGGATCACGGTGACCTGGACGAAGAGCCTGTGGAACAAGGAGTCCCGCGGTGAACTCGACGCCCGGATGGGCTGGTACATCATCTGGGGCACGGTGCCAGTCAGCGTGTTCGGGCTGGCGTTCAAGAGCTTCATCGAAAAACCGGCTCGCAACCTGTGGCTGAACGCCTCGATGCTCATCATCATGGGCCTCGTGCTGATGATCGCCGAGTGGGCGGGGCGGCAGAAACGCGAGGTCGCCGATCTGAATCTGCGTGACGGTCTCATCATCGGCGGCTTCCAGGCGCTGGCCCTCATTCCCGGTTCGTCGCGCTCCGGCTCCACGATCACCGGTGGGCTCTTCCTCGGCTACACCCGCGAGGCGGCCGCTCGTTATTCGTTCCTGCTGTCGATCCCGGCGGTGGTGCTCTCCGGGCTGTTCGAGCTGCGCAAGGTGGGAGAGGGACACCTGGACCTCACCGGCACGCTCATCGCCACGGTGGTGTCCTTCGTGGTGGGCTACGCCTCGATCGCCTGGCTGCTGAAGTTCCTGGTCAAGCATTCGACGCTGGTGTTCGTCTACTACCGGGTCGCGATCGGCGGGATCCTGCTCGGTCTGCTCGCCGCAGGAGCCATTCAGGCGACGGGCGGCTGACGGCCACCAGATCCACCAACCCCTGCCGGTCCGGCTGATACGGCAGTAATGTACGGCGCCATGGCGCCCCCGCAGTTTCCGAGGTACCCGCCGGGGGCCCCCCGGCGGGACAGGCCGTTCGTAGAGCCGCTGTTCGGCGCCGGGCCCGAAACCGACCGGGGCTACCTGGCGTCGCTCCGGACGGGTCCGCAGACGATGCTGCGCCAGCTGCGGGGGACGATGCTGACCCTGGTGATCGCGCCACTGGCGATCTCGGCCATCTTCCCGTTCCTCGTGCGAGACGGAAGGAGCAGGTGGGGAGGCCTGCCCGAATGGATTTTCCTCCCGCTGGTCCTGGCGTTCCTGGTGGCTGTCGTCGTGGGACTCAGGGTGCCCCGGGCGCTGCCGCTCACATCGGACCCGGAACGGGACCCGCGGCAGACCGCCGATCTCGCCGCGATGGCCTTCCGGCAGGCGCTGTTCCTGCGGTTCGCGCTCAGCGACGCGGTGATCCTGCTGGGTCTGCCGCTCGCCGTGATCGGCCACAGCGAGATGCCGTTCGCGGTCGGATTCGTGCTCGGCTATCCGCTGCTCATCGCCTTGGCGCTGCCGACCAGGGGAACCGTGGAACGGATGCGCCGCCGGTTGGAGGCCGACGGCACCGAGTCGCATCTGTGGGCCGTGCTGCTCGCTCCCGTGCCCCCTCCAGAGGCCTTCGGAAAGGACACTCAGGAGCCCGTACAGGCCGAGAGCTAAGGACGTGCCTTAGAGCCAGCCGCTTTTCTTGAACTGGCGGTACAACAGGATGCAGGCGCCGGCGATGACGGTCATGGCCGCCGGATAGCCCCAGGTCGTGCTCAGTTCGGGCATGTGCTTGAAGTTCATCCCATAGATCCCGGCGATCATCGTGGGGATGGCCAGGATCGCCGCCCAGGAGGAGATCTTGCGCATGTCCTCGTTCTGCTGCATCCCGACCAGGGCGAGATGCGCGTTGAGGACGTTGGTGAGCAGCTCGTTGGTGGCATCGACGGTCTGATCGACCCGCAGCAGGTGATCGAGCACGTCCCGGAACTCTTCCAGCGTCTTCGCGCAGATGTCGACGCGGCCCTTCACGATGTCCTGCAGCACCGGTATGAGCGGATCCTCGGCGGTGCGGAACTCCAGCACCTCGCGCTTGAGCGCGTAGATGTCCTCGGTGACGTCGCCGCGCCGGGTCGAGAACACGCGTTTCTCCAGATTGATGATGTCGGCCTCGATCTCGTGCGCCACGACGCTGTACGTGTCGACGACCTGGTCGCACACGGCGTACAGCACGGCAGAGGGGCCGACGGCGAGCAGCTCCGGGTCGCCCTCGAGCCGCTGGCGGACAGGGGCGAGCGGGCTGCCCTGCCCATGCCGGACGCAGATGACGAAGTCCGCCCCGACGAACAGCATGATCTCGCCGATCTCGATGTCCGAGGTGGCGTCGATGTAGTGCACCGTCTTGAGCACGATGAAGATCGAGTCACCGTAGCGTTCGAGCTTGGGCCGCTGGTGGGCGTTGACGGCATCCTCGACGGCGAGGGGGTGGAGTTTGAGCTCATCCTTGACCAGATCGAACTCCTCCTGTGTCGGCTCGTGCAGGCCGATCCACAGGAAACAATCGCCGTGCTTTCGCGCTTCGTCCAGGGCATCACTGATGTCGCCCTCGACGGTCTCGCGTTGGCCGGAGTGGTAGATGGCGCAGTCAACAATCACAGGAAATCATTTTCCACCATGATTGCTTTCCCTTGGGTGAGGGAAGGGTTAACTATCGCATCTCGTAGAGTGCTGATGGTGACGACGCTTCTGCTGATTCGGCATGGATTGACCAAACTGACCGGCCCGGTGCTGGCCGGCTGGACACCCGACCTCCATCTGGACGAGCGGGGACGTGCTCAGGCCGAGGCGCTGGCCACCCGGATCGCCACGATCCCGCTGGCCGCCATCGTGTCGAGCCCCCTCGACCGGTGCCTGGAGACCGCCGAGGCCGTCGCGAGCGCCGCGCGTGCGGCGGGCACGCCGGCCCCCGAGAAGCTGGACATCGACGAGCGGTTCGGTGAGGTGCACTACGGCGACTGGACCGGACGGCCCCTCGCCGAGCTGGCCAAGGACCCGCTGTGGCAGGTGGTCCAGGCGCACCCGAGCGCCGTCCGTTTCCCCGGCGAGCAGGGCGAGACCCTCTCCGGGGCCCAGCACCGGGCGGTGACCGCCGTACGGGAGTGGAACGCGCGGCTGGGACCGGAAGCGACCTACCTGGTCTGCAGCCACGGCGACATCATCAAGGCCATCGTCGCCGACGCTCTCGGGCTGCACCTCGACCAGTTCCAGCGCATCCACGCTGATCCCGCCTCGCTCACCGTGCTGAACTACACCTCGCTGCGTCCCTTCGTCGTACGGCTCAACGACACCGGCGGAGACGTCACGGGCCTGCTGCCGAAGCCCGCCGCGGGCGACGGCGGCGGGGGCGTGGGCGGAGACAGTGACGCAGCGGTCGGCGGCGGGGCGTAAGGTCATCTCTATGCCGGTCATCTCCTATGACATGCCGGACAGGTTCGTCGTCGGCGCCGTTGGGCAGCCGGGCGAGCGCGCTTTCTTCCTGCAGGCCCGCGCGTGCCGCCGGATCACCAGCGTCGGCCTGGAGAAGTTCCAGGTCACGCTGTTGGCCGAGCGGCTCGAGGAACTGCTCGACGAAGTGCTGCGCCGCAGCGGCGACGCGTCCGTGCCTGCCCTCGCTCCCGTCGACCTGCAGGATGGTGAACCGCTCGAGCAGCCGGTCGAGGAGGAGTTCCGGGTCGGCACGATGGCGCTCGCCTGGGATCCCGAGGATGAGCGGATCGTCATCGAGGCGCAGGAGGTCAGCGAGACCGACGACGTCGAGGTCGGAGACGAGGACCCCGCCATCGTCGTGCTCCGCGTCCGGATCACCGCCGCCCAGGCCCGGGCGTTCGCTGATCGGGCGCTCAAGGTCGTCGCGGCCGGCCGCCCGCCATGCCCGCTCTGCAGCCTGCCATTGGACGCCGACGGTCATGTCTGCCCTCGGCAGAACGGTCACCTCGGATGACCGTGTGGATAATGAACGCATGAGCCAGCCCTCCCGGGACAGTTCCCCCTCCGCAGGGCGGAAGGGGGACGGCTCGGTCGACCCCTCCGATACCGATACCGCCGAGTTGCTCCTGCAGAACGGCCGGATCAACATCGAAGGACGACTGGTCGCCGCGTCCAACGCCACGCTCTACTGCTCGATCGAGTGGGAGGGCCTGTCCGGCACCTGCGTCTACAAGCCGGTCGCGGGTGAGCGCCCGCTCTGGGACTTCCCCGACGGCACCCTCGCGGACCGTGAAGTGGCCGCCTACGCGATCTCACAGGCGATGGGCTGGCGGATCGTGCCGCCCACCGTGCATCGTGACGGGCCGTACGGCCCCGGCATGGTGCAGCTCTGGGTGGAGCCGGACGCGGACATCGATCTGGTCGCGCTGTCGCGCAGCGACGATCCCGCCATTCGGCGGATGGCGGTCTTCGACGCGGTCATCAACAACGCCGACCGTAAGATCGGTCATCTGCTGCCGCCGGGCAACGGCGCTCAGCCAGGGCACGTGTACGGCTGCGACCATGGCGTCAGCTTCTCCGTGGAGTACAAGCTGCGCACCGTGCTGTGGCAGTGGCGCGGTAAGCGCCTGCTCGGCGACGCGGTCGAGGCCCTGCGCCGCCTGCTGGGTCAGATGGACGCTCCGGCGCTCCACCGGCGGTTGTCCGCGCTGCTGACCCAGGCCGAGGTGGACGCCACCCGGCGCCGGATCGAGCTGATGCTCAAGCACCGCGTCCACCCCTATCCGCCCGAGGACTGGCCCGCCGTCCCCTGGCCCCCGGTGTGAGGAATTTCAGCCGCGGATGCTGAAATACCGGCATGTGTACCGCTGTGGTGAGCTTTGAGCCAGATTCGATCTTCCCGGTGCTGCTCGTGGGCGTACGTGACGAGTTCGCGTCGCGGCCGTGGGAGCCCCCGGCCGGCCACTGGACCGACCGGCCCTCACTGATCGGCGGACGTGACCTGCTCGCGGGCGGCACCTGGCTGGCCGTGGATCCGGATGTCCCTCGCGCGGCGTGCATCCTCAACGGGCACGGCCCGCTCGCTCCGGAGGGCATCCGCGCCTCTCGCGGTGAGCTACCCCTGCGCCTGGTCGCCGAGGGCGGCCTCGGTGACTTCGAGCCCAAGCGGTACGACCCGTTCCATCTGCTGGGCGCCGAACCCGACGCCGTGCGCATGTGGAGCTGGGACGGCGAGGAGCTCACCGAGCAGATCCTCACCTCTGGGCTTCACATCATCGTCAACAGCGGGCTCGAAGGACGGGGCGGGCGGCACACGGGGCCCGGCATGGACGAGATGGCGGCCCGCATCGCGTACTTCCGGCCGCTGCTGGCCACCGCCCACCGCCCCGAACCCGGCGCCGGCCCGACGGTGCCGGCATGGGGGGAGTGGCTGCCGCTCATCGACGGCGACGGACTGGACCGCGACGATCCACGCGCCCTCGTCGTCCGGCGGGACCTCGGCGAGGGGCGGATCTGGGGCACCGGCTCGATCAGCCTGGTGGCGTTGACCCGGGACGGGCTGCGCTATGACTTCTCCGGCGTACCCGGGGACCCTCGGGCCTGGCGCACCGTCCACCCTTCCTGATCATCGAGTGTGCTAGACAAGGGATCACCCACCCGCAGCCGAGGAGGCCCGTCCATGGCGCTCGCCACCGCTCAGCATGCCGCCGAACGCCCGGACGAACTCGCCCTGTGCGACCAGCGGACCGAACTGACCTGGGCGCAGGCCGACGGCCTGCTCAACCGGGCGGTCAACGGGCTGCTCGCCCTGGAGCTGGGGCCCGAGCGGCGGGTGGCGGTGTTCGCGGAGAACTCCGTCGAGACCGTGCTCGCCCACGTCGCCGGGCTCTATGCGGGCGCCTCCGTCGTGCCGGTCAACTTTCATCTGACCGCCGCCGAGGCCGCGTACATTCTGGAGAACTCCCGCGCCACCGTGGTGTTCACCGGACCGGAGAACGCCGAGCGCGCCGCCGCGGCCGCCGCTCAGGCCGGGATCGGGCGGGTCATCGCCTGGCGCGGGGACGGCACATGGGAGGAGTTCCTCGCCGCCGCCCCGGTCGCCGAACCGCCCACCGACCTGACGCCGCTGGCCAACCTGCTCTACACCTCCGGCACCACCGGAGTCCCCAAGGGCACCCCGTTGCCGCCCAACATGTTCGCGGCCGGCGATACCATCGCCGAGCACGTCGAGGCGCTCAAGGGGCAGCCGCTCACGATGTTCGGCCCGCAGCTGGCGGTCGGCCCGCTCTACCACACCGGACCCCTGTTCGGTGTCCGCGCCTTCGCCGCCGGCAGCACCCTCGCCGTGCTCGGCCGCTTTGATCCCGAAGAGGTCCTCGCCGCCATCGAGCGCTGGCAGATCAAGATCACGGTGATGGTGCCGACCCACTTCATCCGGCTGCTCGAGCTGCCCGAGGAGGTCAAGGCGAAGTACGACCTGTCCAGCATGATCCTGGTCGTGCACACCGGCTCGGCCTGCCCGATCGACGTGAAGCGGGGAATGATCGAGTGGTGGGGGCCGGTCCTGGTCGAGGCCTACGGCGGCAGCGAGGCGGGCACCGTCACCTTCATCGACTCCCATCAGTGGCTGGAGCGGCCCGGCTCGGTGGGCCGGGCGATCCCGCCGTTCGAGGCCGTCGTGGTCGATGAGGCCGGGGCGGTGGTGCCGCCCGGCACCGAGGGCCGGTTGTACTTCCGGGACTCCACCGGGAGGGGTGTCCTCTACCACGACGACCCGGCCAAGACCCGCTCCGCACACCTGGAGCCCGGTGTCTTCACCCTCGGCGAGATCGGCTACGTGGACGACGAGGGCTTCGTCTACATCACCGACCGGTTCTCCGACATGGTCGTCTCCGGTGGAGTGAACCTGTATCCGGCGGAGGCGGAAAAGGTCCTCTTCGAGCATCCGGCCGTGATCGACGCCGCCTGCGTCGGCGTCCCGCATCCGGAGATGGTCGAGCAGCTCAAGGCACTGGTGGTCAGCCGCGATCCTGCGCTCACCGAGGACGCGCTGATCGCCTTCTGCCGGGAGCGGCTCAGCCACTACAAATGCCCGCGCGGCATCGAGTTCGTCCCCGAGCTGCCGCGCACGGCCATGGGCAAACTGAACAAGCGCGAGCTGCGCGCGCCGTACTGGCGGGACCAGGCCTGAAGCCGGCCGCGCGCACTATGCTGGGCGGGCAACGTTCCCGTCGATGGCCCGCGTACGCCGCCAAGTGCGCCAAATGATGATCTTGTTCCGTAAGGGGGGCACGACCGCCCCCGTCCGGTGAGCGCCACCGGGCGTCCCGACGTCCCCGCCATCCGGGTCCGGTCCCGCCGGGAGCTCCGCCGCGATCGCCGCCGCCGCTCCCACTCCTGCTGGGACCATCTGATCGCCGCCCCGTTGTGGCCGTTGCACAACGCCAACCTGGGCACGCTGCTGCGCACCTGTGACGCGGTGGGTGCCTGCCTCGCGGTACCGCGGTGGCCGTGGGTACGTGAGGCCCTCGACCGGGGTAACACCCTGCGCAGCCCGTCCTGTGTGCACTGGGTGCGAGGGGAACCGCTGGCCTGGCTGGCCGAGCAGCGGGCGGCCGGCAGCAGGGTCGTAGGGGTGGAACTCGCCGACGAGGCCGTACGGCTGGCGGATCTGCCGACCGCCCGGACCCGCACGATCGCCGTCCTCGGCCACGAGCAGTCCGGCATTCCCGCCGAGGCCCTCGATCTGCTCGACATGGCGGTCGAGATCCCCATGGTGGGCACCGGTCAGAGCCTCAACGTGGCGGTCGCCGGATCCCTGGTCCTCTACAAGCTCGCCGGGCTGCTCTGAAGAGCCCCTCTCGGCTGGTCTCAACTCGGTGGATGTATTTCTCCAGGTAGTGGGCATATCCCCGGAGGGGACCAGATGATCTAGGGGCTTCGAGGGGGGATCCGCGGCGCGGGACGTGGGTGCGTCGATCGCTCACTCGTTACGCGCAGTGATATTTTGGTCGCCTGGTGTGCTCCTTCGCCCCCGAGGCCACCCACACCGAATGAGCTCGCCTCGGGCGGGCCACGACATCTAGGAGAAGACGGCCGGCGGCCCGGACGGAGAGCGCAGATGAAACGGACGGCAAGAGGGCTGACGGCCTTCGCCGGACTCGGCGCGCTCGCCTTCGGTGTGATCGCATGCGGCGGAGGCGGCGGGGGCGGAGGGGGAACGCTCAAGGTCGTCGGCTCGTCCGACGTCGACCACCTTGACACCACCAGCGGTTACACCCTTGTCAGCGTCCTGCTGACCCGCCAGTACGCCCGCACCCTGTTCAACGTCAAGGGCGCCGACAACTTCGCGGACGCCACCAGGATCCAGGCCGACGTCGCCACCGAACTGCCGACCACCGGCAACGGGGGGATCAGCGCGGACGGCAGGACTTACACGATCAAGCTGCGCACCGGTGTCAGGTGGAACACCCCGGCACCGCGCGAGGTGACGGCGGCGGACTTCATCCGGGGCATCAAGCGGCTGTGCAATCCCGCCCAGCCCTCGGGCGGCATCGGCTACTACACCGCCACCATCGAGGGCATGGACGCGTTCTGCGCGGGCTTCGGGAAGGTGAGCGCCAAGGACGCCGCCGCCATCGCCGCCTACCAGAACGGCCATCAGATCGCCGGGCTCCGCGCCAAGGACGCCAAGACACTGGTCATCAAACTCAGGCGGCCGGCCAGCGACTTCACGAACATCATGGGCCTGCAGTTCTCCGCGGCTGCACCGGCGGAATACGACAGATACCTCCCGGACAGTCCGGACTACCGCAAGCACACGATCTCCGACGGGCCATTCCAGATCACCTCGTACACGCCCAACAAGAGCTACGAGCTGGTCAGGAACGCCAACTGGAGGCAGGACACCGACCCGCTGCGGGCACAGAACCCCGTCCGGATCCAGATCACCATGGGCCAGGACTCGCCCGACGTGGTCCAGCAGCAGATGGAACTCGGCACCGCCGACCTGTCCTGGGACCAGCCGGTCCCGACCTCGAGGATCCCGGGCCTCAAGTCGAACCGGAACTTCAAGATCGAGGACGGGTCCACCAACAACCCGTACCTGGACTTCAACACGCTCAGCCCCAACAACGGCAGGGCGCTCTCCAAGCCCGCCGTCCGGCAGGCGATCGAGTATGCGATCGACAAGTCCGCGCTGGTCCAGATCTACGGCGGTCCCAGGGTCAGCGCGGTGCTCAACCAGGTCATCCCGCCGGGCAGCGTCGGCCACGAGCCATTCAACCTCTACCCGACGCCCGGCAACTCCGGGGATCCGGCCAAATGCAAGCAGCTGCTGGCGGCGGCCGGCTACCCGAACGGGCTGACGCTCCAGTTCCCGTACCGGACCAACAGCAACCATCCGAAGGTGGCGCAGTCGGTCCAGGCCAATCTCCACGCCTGCGGCATCACCGCGAACCTGACACCCGACACCAACGGCAATTTCTACGGCAAGACGCTGGTGAACCCGGCCGACGCCAGGCAGGGCACGTGGGACATCGCCGCGCCGGGATGGGTGCCGGACTGGTACGGCAACAACGGTCGCACGAACATCGTGCCGCTGTTCGACGGCCGGACGTACGGCGCGAACTCCACCGACTACGGCGGCTACAACAACCCCGCGGTCAACGCCCTGATCGACCAGGCGCTGCAGGCCAAGAGCATCGGTGATGCGGCGAAGATCTGGGCCAGGGCGGACAGGTTGATCATGCAGGACGCGGCGATCGTGCCCTTCATGAACCAGAAGTACCCGATCTTCCACTCGTCCCGGGTGAAGAACGCGCTGTACCTGCCCACCTCACAGGCCTTCGACCTCAACCAGGTCAAGCTCTCGTGAGCCGCGCGGCCGGCTTCGCGTCCGCCCTACCGCGCCGCGGGCCCATCGAGCCCATCGGGCCAGGAGGTGAAAGGAAGTCCATGAGCCTGCTAGAGGTGACCGATCTGAAGGTCTCCTTCCAGACCGCGGACGGCGTGGTGCAGGCGGTGCGTGGCGTGTCCTTCAGCGTCGATCGAGGCGGAACCCTCGGGATCGTGGGTGAGTCCGGGTCCGGCAAGAGCGTCAGCACCCAGACGCTGCTGCGCCTCACGCCCGGGTCCCAGGTCAGCGGCACCGCTCTCTTCGAGGGCCGGGATCTGCTCACCATGGACGATCGGGAGATGCGTGCGCTGCGGGGTTCCCAGATTGCGATGATCTTCCAGGATCCGTTGTCGAGTCTGCATCCGCTGTACAAGGTGGGCTGGCAGATCGTGGAGATGATCCGGGAGCACCAGCCGGAGACGTCCAAGGCGCAGGCGCGTAGGCGTGCGGTGGAGATGCTGGGTCTGGTGGGGATTCCGCAGCCGGATCGGCGGGCGGAGGACTATCCGCATCAGTTCTCGGGTGGTATGCGTCAGCGGGCGATGATCGCGATGGCGTTGGCGTTGAATCCAAAGTTGCTCATCGCTGATGAGCCGACCACGGCACTCGATGCGACCGTCCAGGCGCAGATCCTGGATCTGATGCGCCGGTTGCAGCGCGAGTTCGACACCGCCCTGATCATGATCACGCACGATCTCGGAGTGATCGCCGATCTCGCCGACGACGTGCTGGTGATGTACGGAGGGAAGCCTGTGGAGTACGCGGACCGGCGGACGCTCTACTACCGGCAGCACCACCCCTACACCAAAGGCCTGCTCGAGTCGGTGCCCGGCTCGGCCGGAGCCCGCGGCCGGCTCAAGCCCATCCCCGGGCAGCCGCCCAGCTTGATCAGCCCGCCATCCGGCTGCACGTTCCACCCGCGATGCGAGTACGCCATGGACATCTGCCGGATCGACGAGCCCCCGCTGGACCCGGTCGCCGACTCCGGCGGTGCGACGCCAGGCTCGCATCGTTCGGCGTGCTGGCTGCCCCCCTCCGCGCTCGGCATGGATCCCGAGGCGGAGCGGCTCCGGCGGCGGGCGTCGGCCGAGGGACGTGCGACCGGCACCGGCCCCGGCTCCGGGTCGCCGGACAGCGGTGGAGGGGCCCGATGAGCGGTCCTGAGCCCGACGCCCTCATGACCGTCGATGACGTCTACAAGCACTTCCCGATCAAGCGGGGAATCTTCTTCAAGAAGGAGGTCGCCCGAGTCCACGCTGTGGATGGGGTGGATCTGATGGTGCAGCAGGGCGAGACGCTGGGGATCGTGGGGGAGAGCGGGTGCGGGAAGTCGACGCTGGCCCGGTGTATGACGGGTTTGCATGCGGTGACGAGGGGCCGGATTCTGTTTGAGGGCACTGACATCACGCGACTGTCGAAGGCGGGGATGAAGGCGTTCCGCCGAGAAGTGCAGATGATTTTTCAGGATCCGTATGGGTCGTTGAATCCGCGGCGGCGGGTGGGATCGATCATCGGGGACCCGTTTGCGATTCACGGTATCGCTGATGGGGCGGATCGTAAGAGGCGGGTGCAGGAGCTGATGGAGCTCGTGGGCCTCAATCCGGAGCATTACAACCGGTTTCCGGCGGAGTTCTCGGGTGGCCAGCGGCAGCGGATCGGGGTGGCGCGGGCGTTGGCGCTGAAGCCGAAGTTGATCGTGTGCGATGAGCCGGTGTCGGCGTTGGACGTGTCGATTCAAGCGCAGGTGATCAATCTTCTCGATGATCTGCAGAAGGAATTGAGTCTGACGTACGTGTTCATTGCTCATGATCTGTCGATCGTGCGGCATGTGAGTGATCGGGTGGCGGTGATGTATCTGGGGCGGATCGTCGAACAGGCGCGTGCTGAGGAGTTGTACGCGAGTCCGCGCCATCCGTACACGAATGCGTTGTTGTCGGCGGCGTCGGTGGCTGATCCGGATCTGGCGGAGCGGCGTCAGCGCATCGTGTTGAGCGGGGATGTGCCTTCGCCGGTCAATCCTCCGCCGGGCTGCCGCTTCCACCCACGCTGCCCCAAGGCCCAGCCGCTGTGCACCATAGACGAACCACGGCTCGTCATCCGGGGGACCGATCCGCCGGACCATCTCACGGCCTGCCACTTCCCGGTCGAACCCGGCGAGAATCTGGCCCGGGAGCACGCGGCCATCCAGCAGGAGTCCACCGAGCCGGCGCTCCCGGAGGTCGAGTCATGACCGTGTTCACCGACCTCGAGGCCGAGAGCGTTCCGCCCGATCCCGGCAGTACGGGCACCGAACCGGCGAAGGTGCGGGGAAGGTCGCCCTTCCTGCTCGCCTGGACGCGGTTCAGCCGCGACCGGCTGGCCGTGGCGTCGATCGTGGTGCTGGCCCTGATCGCCGCGTTCGCGCTGGCCGCGCCGCTGTTCGCCAGGTGGACGGGGCACACCTATGACGCCACCTACCCCAGGACCGGTCTGGACATCGACGGCCTGCCGAGGGGGCCCGGCCGGCAGTTCTGGCTGGGCGCCGACCAGCTCGGCCGGGACGTGCTGGTGCGCGCCGCCTACGGCGCCCGGATCTCGCTGGTGGTGGGCATCTCCTCCTCGCTGCTGGCCACCTTCTTCGGCGTCGTGTTCGGTGTGCTGTCCGGTTTCGCGGGCGGGGCGACCGACACGATCCTCGCCCGGTTCATGGACATCACGCTGGCGCTGCCCTACCTCCTGGTCGCGATCGTGCTGGCCACCACCTTCCAGGTGACCTCGGTTCTCGCGAGCCTGTCACTGACCATCCTGGTCATCGCGTTCTTCTCGTTCGCCGCCACCGGCCGCATCCTCCGTGGCCAGGTCATCTCCATCAAGGAGAAGGAGTATGTCGAGGCCGCGCGTTCGCTGGGCGCGGGGAGGCTGCGGATCATGTTCGTCGACCTGCTGCCCAACCTGATGGCGCAGATCACCGTCCTCGCCTCGCTGCTGATCCCCACCGCGATCGTGTTCGAGGCGACGCTGTCGTTCCTCGGTGTCGGGGTCAAGGCCCCGATGCCGAGCTGGGGGAGCATGCTCGGCGAGGGCAGCGACGTCTTTGAGACCGCGTGGTGGCTGCTCACCGTTCCCGGTGTGCTCCTGCTGCTCACCACGCTGTCGTTCAACCTGCTGGGCGACGGGATCCGCGACGCCTTGGACCCCCGCGCCGGCCGGCTCCTCGGGGGGAAGTAGATGCTGCGCTTCATCATTCGCAGGCTGCTCTACGCGGTGCTGGTGTTATGGCTGGTCTCGACCGCGGTCTTCGCGCTGCTCCAGATCTCCCCGGTGCCGGTCGAGCGG
>JAOPYO010000110.1 GCA_025964575.1 Actinomycetes bacterium | reverse complement strand
ACCAGCCGCGTTCGGCGAGGCGGTGCGGCTGCGGGATCTCTTCCACGTTGATGCCCACCATGGCTTCGCCCAGGCCGCGGGAGGCCTTGGCGATGACATCGGGGTCATCGAAGAACGTGGTGGCCTTGACCACGGCAGCGGCACGCTGGGCCGGGTTGCCCGACTTGAAGATGCCGGATCCGACGAACACGCCCTCGGCGCCGAGCTGCATCATCATCGCGGCGTCGGCCGGGGTGGCCAGGCCTCCCGCGGTGAACAGCACGACCGGTAGCTTGCCCGCCCGGGCGACCTCCTTGACGATGTCGTACGGGGCGCGCAGTTCCTTGGCCGCGGCGAACAGCTCGGCCTCGTCCAGGGTGGTGAGCCGCTTGATGTCGGAGCGGATCTGGCGCATGTGCCGGGTGGCCTCGACGACGTTGCCGGTGCCGGCCTCGCCCTTGGAGCGGATCATGGCCGCGCCCTCGGCGATGCGGCGCAGCGCCTCACCCAGGTTGGTGGCGCCACAGACGAACGGCACGGTGAACGGCCACTTGTCGATGTGGTTGGCCTCGTCGGCCGGGGTGAGGACCTCGGACTCGTCGATGTAGTCGACCACGAGGGCCTGCAGCACCTGGGCCTCGACGAAGTGGCCTATGCGGGCCTTGGCCATGACCGGGATGGAGACCGCCTCGATGATGCCGTCGATCATGTCCGGGTCGCTCATCCGGGATACGCCGCCCTCGACGCGGATGTCGGCGGGGACGCGTTCCAGGGCCATGACCGCGACGGCGCCGGCGTCCTCGGCGATCTTCGCTTGCTCGGGCGTCACGACATCCATGATCACGCCGCCCTTGAGCATCTCCGCCATGCCCCGCTTCACACGGGCCGTGCCCGTGGCAGGGGTGGCGTTCTCGGCGGGGGCGGGACTGGAAGAGGACACGGGTCTACCTCACGTGAGCGGATGGATCTGTCCCACCCATGATATTGCCTGCTCCCCGCACACTCTGACCTTGCATGGTGTTATGACCAGAACCTGAAACCTGCCACTGTGTACAGCCCTACGGAATGTGGGGCTTCCCGTCGTTGACGAGGACCATCCAGACCTGTCCGGCGGCGAAGGTCATCGGCTTGCCGTCGGCGGTGGTGAAGGTGGTGCCCTTGTCCTCCGAGGGACGCGACCAGGTGGTGTCGTAGGCCTTGCCGTCGCGGAGCACGAGCGCCTTACCGGTCCCGGTCGTGTGGATCAGCGGGGTGTAGCTGCCGAGGAAGTCGTGGAACTGCGAACGCTCCGTCTTGGCGTACTGGATCACCACGGTCTGCCCGCCCAGCAGGCCGCCCTCGGCGGCGGTGTTGGGGGTCCCGTTGTGCGCGGAGAGCCAGCGTTTCTCCTTGGCCGACCAGGTGAACGTCATCCTCTCGGCGGGCCATTTGGCGGTGAAGCTCTTCAGCGGCCGCCCGCCGGCCGGGGCGTCTCCGAACCGGAATCCGATGTCGCGCGGGCCGGTCGCCTTGGGTGCCTGCGCGAGCAGCGCCTTCGGGCTGGTGAACAGGTTGTAGGGGGCCGACCGGCCGCCCACCCGGAAGTAGGAGCTACCGCCGTTGTCCTGCGAGATGTCATAGAGCGGAGCCCTGCGGATATAGGGCTTCATCTTGCTCTGCACGCCCGAGAAGGCGAACGCGGGCTTGCCGTACTGGCGCAGGATGTGCAGGTCGGAGACGCGGGCGCTGCGGACCGGGCCCAGTTTTGCCGGGATCTTCGAAGAGAAGATTGCCATGATCCGGGTCTCACCGCCCTCGACCTGCTCGACGTAGACGATGTCGGCGGAGCGTAGGCCCTGCTGGGGATGGGCCGGTCGGGTATTGTCGATCTTGACCGCGAGCACGGGGTTGGTGAGCCCGGTGGTCCCTCCGGTGAAGGGATGCGTGGTCGGCGCCGTGGGGGTCGGCGTCCCGATGGGGGTGGAGGTACCAGCGGCCGCGACCGGCGGGGGCGCCTTCTCGCTGCCGCCTCCGCAGGCGGCCAGTGCCCCGCCGAAAACGGCGATCCCCACCACAGCGGTCACACGGCGTGACGCAATCTGCACTGTTCACCCTTTCTTCGGGAACAAGCGCAGAGACTAGCCGACCTTTTCCGGGACCTTGTCAGGTTTTGGGAGGTACGTCGTCGATCTCGAAGAACTCGGGCAGTGGAGCCCGCCCGGCCAGCGGCAACACCCGGGAGAGCAGTTTGCGCCGGGTTATCCGGATCGCCGCCACCGCGTCATTGTAGAAACGCCGAGCGAAGGAGACCTTCTGCGCGGCCTCCTCCAGCTCGTCGAGGAGGGCCACCCCATCGCCGTGGGAATGATTCGAGGACAGGGTGCCGCGGAAGTCCGGCTGCTCCAGGACGGCTCGCAGCGCCCGGGACAGGTCGCTCTCGGCGAACTCCCGCCGTTCGCTGTCGGCCGTACGGGCCTCGTGGGCGGCGGTGGCGAGCACCAGGCTGGTGGCCGGGTCGAGCAGCCGGGACGCGGCCAGTTCCAGGGCCACTGCGGCCCTGCGCACCAGGACGGCGTCCAGTGCCGCGCGTGCGGTCTCCACCCGGACATGCAGCCGGTCCAGCCGGGACGCTCGCCATGAGACGTACATCCCGAGCACGATCACGACCGCCAGTACGAGGACCGCGTCCATCAGCCACTGCGACATCACGCACCGACGCCGGACTCGACGACCCGATCGCTGCCGACCACGGTCTCGTAGACCCGGAGCACGTCGCGGGCCACCGTCGACCAGTCGTACGCCCGTACGGCGGTACGCGCCTCGGCGGACAGCTGCTTCCGCCGGGACGGGTCGTCCAGCAGCTCACCGGCGGCCTGCGCCAGCGCGGCGGCGTCGCCCACCGGGAAGACCGCACCGGCCCTGCCGTCCAGCAGCACCCTCCGGAAGGCCTCGATGTCGCTGGCCAGGATCGGCGCGCCCGCCGACATCGCCTCGGTCAGCACGATCCCGAAGCTCTCGCCACCCAGGTTGGGCGCCACGAACACGTCCACCGAGTGGTAGGCGCGGATCTTGTCCTCCTCGCTGATCAAGCCGAGGACGACGACCCGGTCGCGCAGCTCCGGTGAGACCTTGGCGACCACGTCGTCGGCGTCGCCCGGGCCGGCCAGCAACAAGCGGAGTCCCGGCCGCTCTCTACCCAGCGTCTCGAAGGCGCGCAGCAGCACCTGCAGGCCCTTGCGCGGCTCGTCCATCCGGCCGAGGAAGCCCAGCGCTCCCCCCTCCGGGCCGTACGCCCGCTCGGTCCGGCCGGACCAGCCCGGCAGCGGGTCGGCCATGGCGTACCGCTCGACGGCCACTCCGTTGGGGATGAGCACGGCGTCACCGCCCAGATGCTCCACGAGGGTGTTGCGGGCGGCCTCCGACACGGCGATCCGGCCGGTGATCTTCTCGAGGGCGCTCTGCAGGATGGGAGCGGTCACCGACACCATGCGGGACCTCTCGTAGGAGGCGTGGAAGGTGCCGACGATGGGCCCGTCGGCGGCCCAGCAGGCGAGCAGGCCCAGCGACGGGGCGGCGGGCTCGTGGACGTGCAGCACGTCGAAGTCGCCCTCACGGATCCAGCGGCGCACCCGCCCGGCCGACAGGAATCCGAAGGACAGCCGCGCGACCGATCCGTTGTACGGGACCGGGACCGCGCGCCCCGCGGAGACCGCGTAGTAGGGCAGGGGCGCGTCGTCGTCCGACGGCGTGATGACCGACACCTCGTGGCCGCTGGCGAGCAGGGCCTCGGCCAGATCGCGTACGTGCTGCTGGACGCCACCGGGGACGTTCCAGGTGTACGGACAGACGATCCCGATCCTCACAGGTCCTCCACCCACACCCGCTGCAGCATGTGCCAGTCCTCGGGATGGGCGGCGATGCCCTCTTCGTAGGCGCGGGCGAGTTCTTGCGTCATCACGCGGACCCTGTCCTGCCGGGCGCCTTCGTCGGGTACGGGGATCTCCTCGTGGACGCGGGTCCCCCAGCTATTTCCTTCGTACCACAAGGTAACCGGCATCAGCGCCGCTCCGGTCTGCACGGCCAGTGCCGCGGGCCCCCCGGGCAGCCGGGCGGGCCGGCCGAAGAACTCGACCTCGACCCCGGTGTCGCTCAGATCCCGGTCCGAGACCAGGCAGACGGGCTTGCCGGCGCGGAGCCGGCGGGCGAGCGTGCCGAACACGGCGGCGCCGGAGCCGGTCAGCGGGAGCGCCTCCATGCCGAGGCCCTCCCGGAAGGCCAGGAACCGCTTGAACAGCGACTCCGGTTTGAGCCGCTCGACGACGGTGGTGAAGGGATAGCCGCTGTAGACCAGCCAAGCACCGGCCTGCTCGTAGTTGCCCATGTGCGGCAGCGCCAGGATAACGCCGCGGCCGGAGTCGAGCGTCGCGAAGAGCTTCTCGTGGCCGGTGATGTTCATCCCGCCGACGATCCGCTCGCGGCTCATCTCGGGCAGCCGGAAGACCTCCAGCCAGTAGCGCAGGTAGGACCGCATGACCCGTTTGCTGAGCATCCGGATCTCGTCGTCGACGGCGTTCTTGCCGAGGACCCGGGACAGGTTCTTCTCGAGCTGCCGGACGCCCCGGCCGCGGCGCCGCCACGTCCGGTCGGCGATCATGGTGAAGGCCAGTCTGGCGGACCGCTCGGGCATCTTGCGGACGACCGTCCAGCCGAGGACGTACGCCGCGTCGACGAAATGGTCCTTGCGGGGGGCCTTCATACCTGAGCCTGCTCGTTCGCGACGGCCTGCTTGTGCACGACGGCGAATCGCTGGACGACGGTGATCGCGCTGGCCACGGCGAGCAGCACCAGCGCGACGGGCAGCGCATAGTGCACGCCGAGACCGTCCAGCCCGGCGCCGATCAGCGCGACGACCAGGCGCTCACTGCGCTCGGCGATCCCGACGTTGCAGGTGTAGCCCAGGCCTTCGGCCCGCGCCTTGGCGTACGACACGATGCCGCCGGCGACCAGGCAGAAGAGGGCGAGCGCGGCGAGGGGCGTGCTGTCGCCCTTACCCGCGAACCACAGGGCGAGGCCGGAGAAGATCGCGCCATCGGCGACCCGGTCCATGGTGGAGTCCAGGAAGGCGCCCCACGTGCTGCCGGTGCCGGTGACGCGGGCGACGGCCCCGTCCAGCATGTCGAAGAGCACGAACGCGGTGATGACGATCGTCCCCCAGAACAGCTGGCCTCGGGGGAAGAAGGCCAGCGCCCCGGCGACCACGCCGACGGTGCCCACGATCGTGATCACGTTGGGCGTCACCCCCCAGCGGGCCAGCGTCCGGGCGATCGGCGTGAGAACGCGCGACAGCGCGGGCCGCAAACGGTTGAGCATTGCCGTCCGATCTCGGGTGGTGCAGGGTCGGTATTCAGGGGTGCAGGTGCCTTCAGGGCATCGGCGGGCCCATCGTAGTGCGTGGTGTCACCCCTGGTCGGATCGGCCGGTCGGCCGTGTCACCTCTGCTGACAAGCCCGACGATTACCATTCACCTCTTGTTCCCGAAGACTTTCCGGGGAATGGTGGTTGATACGGGTGTGACGCCGGTCACGTCTGGCGCCACACGACATCCGAGCGGGCCTCCCTCTCTCGGCGGGCCCCACGCGGAGGAGGTCATGCACGGTGGCAGAGACAACGCGTCAACCGGCGGCGCCCGGCAGGGTGCCCACGGCCGGCCAACTGGACGGAGCGCGCCCTGAGAAGGTGCGCAACGTCGTGCTGGTCGGCCATTCCGGAGCGGGCAAGACGACACTCGCCGAAGCACTGCTGGCCGCGACCGGCACGGTCCAGCGGGCCGGCCGGGTCGAGGACGGCACCACGGTCGGCGATCATGACGAGGTAGAGGTACGCCAGCAGCGTTCGGTGAATCTCTGCCTCATGCCCTTCATGCACGGCGATGTGAAGATCAATCTGATAGACGCGCCCGGCTACGCCGATTTCGTGGGCGATCTGCGCGCCGGGCTGCGGGCGGCCGACGCCGCCCTGTTCGTGATCTCGGCGGTGGACGGGGTCGACGGACTGACCCGGATCCTGTGGGAGGAGTGCGCGGCCGTCGGCATGCCCCGGGCCCTGGTGATCACCAAGATCGACCAGCAGCGCGGAGATTTCGACGATGCGCTCCTGGCCTGCCAGGACGCCTTCGGAGAGGGCGTCCTGCCGTGTTATTTCCCTGCGGGTGAGTCACTGATCGGGCTGCTGTCCCAGCGGTGCTTCGACTACTCCTCGGGCTCCCGCAAGGAGTGCGACCCGAGTCCGGAGTTCCTCGACCGGATCGAGGAGCAGCGCGGCGCGCTGATCGAGGGGATCATCCAGGAGAGCGAGGACGAGTCCCTCATGGACCGTTACCTCTCCGGCGAGGAGATCGACGTCAAGGTCCTCATCCGCGACATGGAGAAGGCGGTCGCGCGCGGCAGCTTCTATCCGGTGCTGGCCACCTCGGTCCCGCACGGAGACCGGCCCGGCCCGGTCATCGGGACGGCCGAGCTGCTCGAAGTGATCACTCAGGCGTTCCCGTCCCCGCTCGAGCACGGAGTCCCCGAGGTCACCACCGTCGCGGGGAGACCCGCCCCCGACGTGACCTGTGATCCTGGCGGCCCGCTGGTGGCCGAGGTCGTCAAGACGACCTCCGACCCCTATGTGGGCCGGATCTCGCTCGTGCGGGTGTTCTCGGGCACCCTGCGGCCCGACACGGTGGTGCACGTCTCGGGGCACGGTCTCGCCGACCGGGGGCATGAGGACCACGACATCGACGAACGGGTGGGCGCGCTCACCTCCCCCTTGGGCAAGACGCAGCGCACCGTGGGGTCCTGCGCGGCGGGCGACCTGTGCGCAATGGCCAAGCTCACCCGCGCCGAGACCGGCGACACGATCTCCGACAAGGACCGGCCGCTGCTCATGCGGCCCTGGAACATGCCCGATCCGCTGCTGCCGATCGCGATCCGCGCCTCCTCCAAGGCGGACGAGGACAAGCTGTCGCAGGCGCTGGGCCGCCTTGTCGCGGAGGACCCGACGTTGCGGCTGGAGAACAACGCCGAGACCCGGCAGCTGGTGCTGTGGTGCATGGGCGAGGCCCACGCCGACGTGCTGATAGACCGGCTGCGGAGCCGGTACGGCGTCGAGGTCCAGCCCATCGAGCTCCGGGTGCCGCTGCGCGAGACCTTCGGCGCGGCCGCGCAGGGCCTGGGCCGCCATGTCAAGCAGAGCGGCGGGCACGGGCAGTTCGGCATCTGCCACATCGAGGTGGAGCCGCTGCCCTCCGGAAGCGGCTTCGAGTTCGTCGACAAGGTCGTCGGCGGGGTGGTGCCCCGGCAGTTCATCCCTTCTGTGGAGAAGGGCGTGAAGGTCCAGATGGGCCGGGGGGTGCTGGCCGGCTACCCGCTGGTCGACATCAAGGTGACGCTGTACGACGGGAAGGCGCACTCGGTCGATTCCTCCGACATGGCCTTCCAGACCGCCGGGGCCCTGGCGCTGAAGGACGCGGCGGCCCGGACTCCGATGCTGCTGCTGGAGCCCGTCGACGAGGTGTCGGTGCTGATCTCCGACGACTACGTGGGCGCGGTGATGTCGGATCTGTCGTCCCGGCGAGGGCGGGTCCTGGGATCGGAGTCCGTCGGCAGTGGCGGGCGCACTCTGATCCGCGCCGAGGTCCCCCAGTTGGAGATGACCCGCTACGCGATCGACCTGCGGTCGATGTCCCATGGCACCGGCACGTTCAGCCGCATCTTCCTGCGGTACGAACCGCTCCCGTCCCATCTGGCCGGGAAGCTCTCAGAGTCCAAGGACGGCTGAGCAACGAGGGTGCCGGCGGGAGGCGCGTCCCGCCGGCCCCTCTGACCTGTCACGCTACCCGTCACGCTGCCTGTCACGCTGCCTGTCATGCTCAGACGGCGGTCCAGGCGGCGACCGGACGGTGCGGCCCTCCTGGAGATCCACGCATGGGCCCGTCCAGCGGCCCGCCCCTGGGCAGGACCGCGGTCCGCAGCCGGGCGTCCGGGCCGACGACGGCGAGGACGACCCGTCCGCGCGCGTCCATGGCGGCCGCCGGTGAATGCGCGAACCAAGGACCCGAACTGGTCCATGACGGTGGTGCCGCCGCCGAGACCGGGCAGAGTGCGGTGCTGACCGTTCCCGCGTCGTTGCGCTGAACAAGGAGGAGCTGCTCCCTCCTCCTGCGGGCCGCGGGGAGTGCGAGCACCTGCATCGGCCCGATGCCGCCCTGCCCGCCCAGATGCAACGGGGCCTGGCTCCAGGCACCCGTGCCGGCGGCCCGCCGGAATCCGGCCACCTCGCCGCTGTCGGCGAGGCGGTAGACGACCAGCAGACTCCTGTCCGCGAGCTCCAGGACGACCGGCGGCGTCCCGGGGGCGGGCAGCCGCAGCCTCGTATCGATCACGAAGGGCCCTCCGGGCCGCCGCTGATACCAGCGCACCAGGGACAGGTGCCCGGAGCCGTAGAGCTCGATGCGTCCGTCGGAGGTGGTCAGGGCGCTGACGCCCTCCTGAACGGGGCCACCGCCGAGGTCCCGCCACGACGTCCACGACCCGTCGGCCCGCTGGCTCCGGGTGCTGAGGTTCTTCTGTGAGGTACGGGCGAACATCTGCAACCGACCGTCCGCTCCGCGGGCCGCGACCGGGCCGCCGAGCTGCCGCATCCGCACTCCCGACTCCGGCGTACCAAGATCGACCCACGGGCCGAAGCCGCCCCCCTTGCTCCGCTGTTCCAGCAGAACGATGCTGCGCCGGTGATCATGCATGTGCTGGTCGAGTTCGTCGATGCGCTCGCCGAGGATCTGCCAGCGTCCGTCCGGAGAGAGGGAGACCGACAGCCGAGGCACCAGTGGCCCGCCACCGAGCAGCGTCGGCCCGCTCCACCGCCCACTGCCCGGTGCGGTCTCGGTCCACATGGCGGCCTGCTGGCCGAGCACGGCGAACGCGGTGAGCGCGCCAGTGGCGTCGGCGAGCAACCAGGGGGTCGTCGTGACGTAACGGTGGTGGGTGCTCTGCCCCCAGGCCGCGGAGGCGACCCGCCCCCGCATGGACAGATCGGCGCATCCGGCCGGGTCACCGCAGTCGGCCGGGACAGAGCCGGAGTAGACGCCGAGGACGGCCTCTTTGGCCCGCCAGGCAGGGTCGCTCAGATTGAAGGGCCAGCGGCAGTTGTAGTAGCCGCGGTAGCTCTCCACCAGCCAGTGCCGGCCGCCACCAGGCCCGGCGTAGCGGGCGAGCGCCGCCCAGGTGAACTGGGCGGTCGCGGTGTGGTCCTCATGATCGGACAGGTCACCGTGGTCGCTGTGCCGGGAGTGCCGTTTGTTGTGCACCTGGCGGTCCGGGTCGAGATCCATGGTCCGGATCAGCGTCGGCCGGTAAACCTCGAGGAGATGGACCAGCGCGTCGATCAACTCGGTGCGGCGGTAGTGATAGCGCCCGTCCACCGCCCCGCCCGTCGGGACCAGGGTGGGCAGTGAGCCGGTCCGGCCCGCCCACAGGTTGCGCAGCCTGCCGTCGAAAGGGGCCTTTCTGAGGTTGAGAAAGATCAAGGTTGTCTGATCGAGGGTGTCCACCTCGGCCTGGGCCCCGTTGGGCAGCCGCAGGGTGGAGCGCGACCAGCGCGCCTTCGGGTCCCCGAGCGCCATCTGACCGTATGCGGCACGCAGCCCGTTCTGCCGGGCCCGGGTGTAGTCCCTGACATTGCTGTGCTTACTCGGGCCGTTGCGTCCGTTGGACTCCGCCGCGGTGAGGCAGACCCCGATCACCCGGTGCCGGGCGGCGATGGACTGCTGGATCTCGGGGTTGAGGAAGAACAGATCATCGTCGGGGTGGGCCACGAAGTGCATGACGGTGGTCCGTTCCGTCACGGGCGCCGGTGGTGTGGGCCCCGGGTCGCTCATACCGACCGCGGTGGGCGCCGGCATCCGCGGGTCGGGATCGCCGGGATCGTTCGCGGCGACCCGGGCCGACGACGAGCAGCCGGCGAGGCCGATACCCGCGGCCACGAGCCCGAAGGCACCCGCCGCGAGCACCTGCCGCCGATCCGGTGCCGACTGCCCGCTCATCGCCCGGTCCCCCGCCTTCATCGAACGCCCCGCCGGACGCGCCCTGCGGGAGGCGCCATCGTGATCACGTCCCCGGTGACCGCGACCGGGCCCCTCCGGCCGGCGAGTGCGCCACTCACATTCTCAGCAAATCTTAAGAATAGGTGAATAACGGGACACTGCCGGGGCTCCGGACACCGTTCAGGGCGAGGAACGCCCGTCTCCGGGGGCGGATGCAGGGCTACGATCCCGGCCCGGCCTGATCACTTTCGGCAGGGACGCCGCCTGGTGACTCGTGACGCGCGTGGCAGCCCCTGTCAGGTGCCTGGAGCCTGTCTCGGCGGGAGTGCGCAGGCCGGGGTACCACCGGGCAGGCGATAGCGGTTGTTCGCGATCAGGCGGTAGAGGCCGTGGGCGATCCAGCTGAACGGCCGGATCGTGGCGAGGGCTCCGAGCACTCGCCACGATCCACCGCTGTCCATGAGCAGCCTCGCCGCCGCCTGCGCGCCGCCGTACGTGCGGCCGAACCGGTCCACCCAGACGACCTCGTACGACGCCTGTTCCACGGTGATGCCGAGGGCCCCGAGATCGGCGAACTGCCAGGCGACGGCCTCTGCCTTCATCGGAAGGTGCCGCTCGGCGAACCGCACGGAGGTCGTACAGAACCCGCAGTCGCCGTCGTACACCAGGACCGGGCGCTCGCGTCGCGTCATGCGATCATCATGCCTGCCGCGGCAGGATGCGCGATATGTGACGTATGTCCCGCACCTCAGCCACAGTCGGCCGACCGGTCAGTCGGTCGGCCAGGTGCCGGCCAGTATGTCGCGGGTGTCACGCAGCAGCTGCGGCAGGACCCTGGTGTGGCCGACCACCGGCATGAAGTTGGTGTCGCCGCCCCACCGGGGCACGACATGCTGGTGGAGGTGGGCGGCGATCCCCGCGCCGGCGACCCCGCCGAGGTTCATGCCGACGTTGAATCCCTGCGCGCCGCTGGCCTTGCGCAGTGCCTGCAGGGCGCGCTTGGTGAAGTCCGCCAGTTCACCGGTCTCCTCCGCGTCCAGATCGGTGAAATCGGGAATATGCCGATACGGCACGACCATGAGATGACCCGAGTTGTACGGATAGAGATTGAGCACCGCGAAGACCACCCTGCCGCGAGCCACGATCAGACCGTCCTCGTCGGTCATCTTGGGGATCTCGCAGAACGGGCAGCCATCCTCCGGGCCTTCACCCGTGGGCTTGTTCACACCCTTGATGTAAGCCATCCGGTGCGGGGTCCAGAGCCGCTGGAAGTTGTCCGGGCTCCCCGCACCACCACGCTGCTCTTCGAGCCGCGCCTCCGGCACGTTTGGGTCCACGGGCTCTACGCTCAAGACGGCGCTCTCCTTCTCGCTCGGCCTGCCAGCAGCATAGATATGGGAGGGCTCACCACTGTAGCCGGGACACGAGAACCCGTTTCTGTTACAAAAGCGATCAAACCCGGACTCTTCTGGCGCTGCCTGCGCCACTCCGCCACTATGGAACCGCAACCGACGACGAGGGGCACCCGATGAGCGACTTCGACAACGCGTCGTATTCCGCGAACGGAGGCGGATCTGACAACGCGCGAGCCGAAGTCAGGTCCATGCCCTTCTTCCCGGCTCCGCCTGGCGCAC
>JAOPYO010000091.1 GCA_025964575.1 Actinomycetes bacterium | reverse complement strand
TCTGCACTGCAACCTGCGCCATCTGCTCGACGTGGGGCTCCCCGGGTGCACGAAGCCGCGCTGGCTCCCGACCCCATCGACTATGTGAGCTGGGAGTACGCCCGCGGCTACGTCGACGGCGTGATCGACAGCGAAGAAGGTCGCAGCTCGTGAGTGATCCGGGAGGATTACCCGTGCCTGGGCCCGGATCACGTCGTGAGCGATGATCCAGGCGCATAAGGACCTGCCCTAGGGTGCGGGACTCTGCAGACCCGATGCCGGGGACACCTGGCCCGCCCCGCCCGGCTGTGCCGAGCCCTGCCCACCCGATGGCGTCACACTCGCCTGGGGCGATACGGACGATCCCGGTGCCGGGGCCTGTGGGTCCGCGGGCGCGGAGTACAGACCGTACGGGGTGGGCTGTGGGCTCGGCGTGATCTCGGACGGCCGCGGCGACTCCAGCCCCTCGGGGGCATGGTCGACCTTGGCCTCTCCGTGGTACGGGACGCTCTCCCGACGCCGCACCTGCCCCGGCCCGGAGTCGTACCGCACCTTGCTCGGCACATCCGGGGCCTCCCGAAGATCGGACCGGATCCGGACCCGCGGCTCGGACTTGCTCTGACCCGGCGCGAAGGAGGCGAGCTCGCCACCCGCGGCGGCCACTCCCGTGGTCATCAGCACCGTGGTCGCCACGCAGAGCGAGACCAGGGTGCGCGGCAGCCGGCGTGGCACGCGCCCGGTCCGGCTCTCCCTGTCGGGGCGAGACAACGGTGGCGCGCCCACGTCCACGTCGTCGACGAACGCCTGCAGCAGCGCCAGGGCGGGATCGTCCGCGTCGTCAGAGGAGACAGCGCGGCGCTCCGACAGCGCGTCGAAGAGCTCGTCGGTGCGGCGCAGCGCGCCGAGGTCCGGCGGAGAAGGATCGCCGGTCCCGCTGGTTGAATCGTCGATCGGCCCCGGGGTGTTTCCCGTCAAGCGATCGACTCCTCACTCGCCATCGCTCGAAGCCGAGCGAGAGCCCTGTGCTGGGCAACCCGAACTGCACCCGCGGACATGCCCAGTACATTACCCGTCTCCTCGGCCGACAAGCCCGCCACGACCCTGAGCAACACAAGCTCCCGCTGATGATCCGGCAAACGGTCCACCAGACGCTTCGCCCGCTCGGTCTCGATGTAGCGGACGACCGTCTCCTCCGGACCTGGCCTGTCATCGGGCCCGTCAGGCAGATCCTCGGTCGGCACCGCGGCCCGGACCGCGCTGCGCAGCGCGTCGGCGATCTTGTGGGCGGCGATGCCGAAGACGAAGGACGCGAACGGCCGCCCCATGTCCCGGTAACGAGGCAGCGCGGACAGCACCGCGATACACACCTCCTGGGCCACGTCGTCCGCGATGTGGTACTGACCGGAGACCCGGCCCAGGCGGGCCCTGCAGTAGCGGACCACCATCGGGCGTACCTGCCCGATCAGTACTTCGATCGCCGCTGGATCCCCTTGAACAGCAAGAGTCGTCACATCCTTCAGTTCGTCCCGCACCCCGCCCTGGTCGGCTTTCGCCCTACGCATCACCCGCGAATCAGTGGTAGCAAGCGCAATCGTGGTCCCCGCGAAGCATCCCTCGGTCACGTAGAGCATGATGCCCAGGCAGATCGGGCCTGTCTCCACTGTCCATGACAACGGAATGGTCACAGTGCCGGGACAAGTCACCAAATATCACACATTGTGGTCGTTTCGCTCCGCGCTGTGCGAAATAAAATTCCCCACAGGCCGCAAAGAGATCCCGAAGAGCGCTCGGTGCGCCGAAACGACAGAACCCCTAATCGTGCAAAAATACACCGAGCCCCCCGCCGATGATCGGCAGGGGGCTCAATGGCCGCCGCGTCCGAGACGCGGCGATTCACTCAGTGGCCGTGACCGTGACCGTGACCGCCGGCGGCAGGGGCGTCCTGCTCCTCCGGCTTCTCGACCACGAGCACCTCGGTGGTGAGCAGCATGCCCGCGATGGAGGCGGCGTTGATGACCGCCGAGCGGGTGACCTTCACCGGGTCGATGACACCCTGGGCGATCAGGTCCCCGTACTCACCGGTCGCGGCGTTGTAACCGTTCCCGGCAGCCAGCTCCTGCACCTTGGAGACCACCACGTAGCCCTCGGCACCCGCGTTCTCGGCGATCCACCGCAGCGGCTCGACGAGCGCGCGCCGCAGCGCCTGAGCACCAGTGGCCTCGTCGCCCTCGAGTCCGAGCGCGCCGAAGCCCTCCTTGGCGACATGCACGAGTGCGCTGCCACCGCCGGCGACGATGCCCTCTTCGATGGCCGCGCGAGTCGCGGAGATGGCGTCTTCGAGACGGTGCTTCTTCTCCTTGAGCTCCACCTCCGTGGCCGCACCGACGCGCAGCACGCAGACGCCGCCGGACAGCTTGGCCAGCCGCTCCTGCAGCTTCTCGCGGTCCCAGTCAGAGTCGCTGTGCTCGATCTCGACCTTGATCTGGCGGACGCGGTCCTCGATGTCCTTCGGGTCGCCTACGCCGTCCACGATGGTGGTCGTGTCCTTGGTGACGGTGATCCGACGGGCCTGGCCCAGTACCTCCAGCCCGACGCTGTCGAGCTTGAGGCCGATGGCCTCGCTGACGACCTGGCCACCGGTGAGCGCGGCTATGTCGCCGAGCATCGCCTTACGGCGGTCACCGAAGCCGGGAGCCTTCACCGCGACACTGAGGAAGGTGCCACGGATCTTGTTGGCCACCAGCAGCGCGAGTGCCTCACCCTCGACATCCTCAGCGACGACCAGCAGCGGCTTCTTGCTCTGCGCCACCTTCTCCGCCAGCGGCAGGAACTCCTGCACGTTGGAGATCTTGCCATCGACGATGAGCACGTAGGCGTCCTCGAGGACGGCCTCCATGCGCTCGGGGTCCGTCACCATGTGCGGCGACAGGTAGCCCTTGTCGAACTGCAGGCCCTCGGTGAACTCCAGCTCGAGGCCCATGGTGTGGGACTCCTCGACGGTGATGACACCGTCCTTGCCCACCTTCTCGAACGCCTCGGCGATCAGCTCGCCGATCTGCGCGTCCTGAGCGGAGATCGTCGCGACGTGCGCGATCTCACCCTTCTCCTCGACCTCACGCGCCGACTTCAGCAGCTGGTCGGAAACGTACGTCGCCGCGGCGTCGATGCCCCGCTTGAGCGAGAGCGGCGAGGCACCGGCCGCCACGTTGCGCAGGCCTTCACGGACCATGGCCTGGGCGAGCACGGTGGCGGTGGTGGTGCCGTCACCCGCGACGTCGTTGGTCTTGGTCGCCACTTCTTTGGCGAGCTGGGCACCCAGGTTCTCGTACGGGTTCTCCAGCTCGACCTCACGGGCGATGGTCACACCATCGTTGGTGATGGTCGGTGCGCCGAACTTCTTGTCGATGACGACGTTGCGGCCACGCGGACCGATCGTCACCTTGACGGCGTCCGCGAGGGCGTTAACGCCGCGCTCAAGAGCCCGGCGAGCGTCCTCTTCGAATTCCAGGATCTTCGCCATGCATAACTCCATTCAGCTTCACTGACGCGCTGCGCGCGTCGGCTCACGGGCGCTTGTACGCGGCCTGTTCCGCGGTGCTCGCCACGGCCTCGTTCCTCGGCCGTGCCGGTGCTCCTCGTGCGGCCGCGCGCCCGCTCACGCAGACCGCCCCGGCCCGTTGCCGCTAGGGGCCGGACCGGGGCGGTGCATCACGTCTCGGGTGATTACTTCTCGACGATCGCGAGCACGTCACGGGCCGAGAGGACGAGGTAGTCCTCGCCGTTGTACTTCACCTCGGTGCCGCCGTACTTGCTGTAAAGCACGACGTCGCCGACGGCGACGTCCAGCGGCACTCGCTGACCCTTCTCGTCGATGCGACCCGGACCCACGGCCAGGACGGTGCCCTCCTGGGGCTTCTCCTTGGCGGTGTCCGGAATGACAAGGCCAGACGCAGTGGTCTGCTCTGCCTCAAGCGGCTGGACCACAACGCGGTCCTCGAGCGGCTTGAGAACAACCTTGGTGGCGGTCGTCACGATCTGACCTCCCCTTCGATTGCGGTTATCGACCGGCCAGATTGACCGATCGCACATGAGAGAGGCGACCCTGGCGGCCTGCCGTCGCGGGTGTCAGACCGACCGTGTCGCTGATTGGCACTCTCCGATTGAGAGTGCCAATTACGGAGGTTATGCCGTGCCGCGAACGTCGTCAACCTGGTCGCGGTCAAGCCCATGGCGTGGCGCCGTGCCACGGGCTTCGACGCGGCGTCTTCCCACGTCGTTCGCCCCTCGCTCCCAGTCCAGCACACCGAGCTCCCGCCTGCGCAACCCTTGGTCAGTAACGTGGCGGATGTGGACATTGAGGGGTTCCAAGCCCTGCTCTCTCCCGTCGGCCAGGCGATTCTCGCCGAGGCCGCCGACGCCGACGTGAGTGAGGACGGCCTGCTCGCGACGGCGTCGCGGCTGCGGTCCCGGCACCCGGCGGGGCTGGTGGCCGCTGTGCTCACCCAGCTACGGCTCCGGGCGCGAGCCCGCGACAAGTTCGGCCCGGACGCCGCCCGCATGTACTTCACCCCCGCCGGGCTCGAGCAGTCCACCCGGTCGAGCGTCGCGGCCCACCGGGCCCATCGCTTCGCCGCCTACCTCGGCGGGCGGTTCTCTCCCACACGGACGTGCTCGTCAGGGCAGAGCGACCGGCCCGTCCTGGAACTGTGCTCCGGAATCGGGGCCGATCTCATCGCCCGGGCCAGGGCCGGCTGCCCCGGAGAGGGCGTGGACCTGGATCCGCTGACCGTGGCCGTGGCCCGGGCCAACATCGAGACGCTGGGCCTGTCCGACCTGGTGGCGGTACGGGAGGGTGACGCCGCCCGGCAGGACCCCTCCGGATACGCGGCGGTCTTCGCCGACCCGGGCCGCCGAACCGCTCGTGGCCGTGTCTTCGATCCCAAGGCCTACGAGCCGCCGCTCGACGTCCTGCTCGAACTGGCCCGGCGTGCTCCGGCCGCGTGCCTGAAGGTCGCACCCGGGATTCCGCACGAGGCCATTCCGGCGGAGGCGGAGGCCGAATGGATCTCCGACCGCGGCGAGGTCAAGGAGGCCGCCCTCTGGCTGGGCGGGCTGAGCGGTTCCGCCGGCGAGGGCGGCCCGATCCGGCGGCGTGCGACCGTGCTCAATCCGCGTGACCGCGGCACGGCGTCGAAACCCGCCTGCGCCGGCGGCGCCCATGGCCCTGGTGCGTCCGCGACGCTCGTGCCCGAGCCGGGGCTGGGCACGCCGCCGGTGGGACCGTGGCTGCGCTATCTGTACGAGCCCGACGGCGCGGTGATCCGGGCCCATCTGGTGGCCGAGGTGGCCGCCTTGACCGGAGGCACGCTGGCGGACCCGAACATCGCCTACGTGACCAGCGACACACTGATGGCGACTCCGTTCGCGAGCGCGTACGAGATCGACGACGTGCTGCCCTTCTCGCTGAAGAAGCTGCGGGCGGAGCTGCGCCGACGCGGAGTCGGCATCCTCACGATCAAGAAACGGGGGTCGGCGGTCGACATCGAGCGGCTCCGCCGGGACCTGCGGCTCACCGGCCCGAACGAGCTGACCATCGTCCTCACCCGGATCGGCGAGGCCCCGTTCGTGCTCCTCTGCCGACCCGCACACGTCGGCCACTGACACGCGGCGCGCCAGGACAGAGCAAATCCTGCGCCTTTTCCAGCATTCTATTCACTGGTATCGGTGGATCACCAGAGAGTGGTGCCGAGTTTCCCGTAACGAATTGACATGGTGATGGCATGCGCGGACTGGAATGGCGACATCATGATCGAACAATGCACCAGGTCGCCAATCCAGATAGTTCGCGAAGCCCGTCCCCACAGCGCCCGACCGCCAGGAAAGCGACAACCCGTACGACCGGGATAAGCATCGCATTCAACAGAACTGACCATGTTTTCTTCTCCATGTATTACCCACCTTCCAGAGCCACTAAGGTGGGCCCTTCAGCATCACTGCCACTCGCATATATCTGAGGGACAGGTATTTGCGGACAGGCACACGAAGGAGCATCGGGTGGAAACGAATCACAACTTCCTGCAGGCGGGGGGCCAGCCGGTCTCGGACCGGATGCGGGAGTTGCTCGCCCGGGCGGCGCAGGACCACGTCTACGAACAGCGCTCTCAGGGTCAGGTCCTGGATGAGATACGCCAGCGGCTGGAAGGCATGGAGTGGCTGCTACGCGAGGTCCGGGAGCGTGAGCTCAGCGGGCTGACCGGCGACTTGAACACGGTACGGGGGCAGGTAGACGAACTCTCCAGCAGACCGCCAGAGTGGGCCGAGGGGCTCGCCGAGCACATCGAGGCGGTCGGCGAGCGGGTCAAACCGGTCGCGGAACTGCCGGCGTTGTGGGCCGACGTAGGGGTCGTCGCTGAGAACGTCGACGAGGGTCTCACCCGGTTGCAGTCCGTCCTCGACTCGGCGCAGCACATCACGGACGCCGCGCAGCTGACGGCGCAGCGGATGGAGGAGATGACCAAGCGCCTGGACAAGCTCCAGGGCAGCATGGAAGCCGCCTCCGTCCGGTTCAACCGCCTGGACAAGTCATTGGCCGAACTGGGCCATCGGTCCGAGAAGCTCGAGCATTCGATCACCGGGGTCACGACCCGGGTGGATCAGTCGCTCTCCGAGATGAGCGACCGGATCGACCAGGGACTGGAAGCGGTCAATGGCCGGGTCGAGGGTGTCGGCGGCCGGCTCGAAGGCCTCGACGGACGTCTGGAAGGGCTCGACGGCCGGCTCAAGGGACTGTCGGGCAAGGTTGACGGACTGGACCGCCGGTTCGTAGGGCTCGACGAGCGGATCGAGGCCACCAACGAGCGCATCGCTCAGCTGGCCACCTCACCGGAGATCGGCGAGCTGCACAGGAAGCTGACCGAGCTGACGTTGCGGCCGCCCATCGATCACACCGACCGATTCGACGCGCTGGAGAAGCGGCTCAGTGACGCCGTCGAGCCGCTCATCGTCGAACTGCGCACCCGCCCAGATCGGGGCGAGGTCGAAGAGACCATGTCCAAGATCGTGGAGTCGGCGCACCACGAGGTGGTCAAGCGGGTCGAAGAGGTCACCCGGCGGGTCGAGAGCATTCACGAGGACGTCGCGAAGAAGGTCGACTCCGCGGTCCACAACTTCACCAAGCAGGTCGACATCGTCACCAGGCATATGGAGTCCATGAACGCCGACGTCACCAGGCAGGTCGGCGTTTCCAACGAGGAGGTCGTCCAGAGGATCGGGATCTTCCGCGAGGACGTCGGGAAGAAGGTCGACGGCATCCTCGGGGACGTCATGAAACGCGTGGACGGAGTGAACGAGGAGGTCGCCAAGCGGACCGAGTCCGTGCAGAGCGAGGTGGCCAGGAAGTTCGACGGCATCCACGACGACGTCCTGAAACGAGTCGAGTCCGTCCAGGACGAGGTCGGAAAGAAGGTCGACAACGTGCATGACGACGTCACCAGGAGAGTCACCACCGTCCACGAGGACGTCCTCAAGCGGCTGGGCACGCTGGAGGAGACCATGCTCGCGCTGGCCGAGGCATTGTTGCGTCCGCGCCGCGAGGGCGAGAAATAGGAGTGCTGCCGCTCACCGCCGTGGTCATGTAGCTTCTCGAGCTCGGGAAGCTACATGACCACGATCGGCACTCCCCAAATGACCGGCGACCTATGTGCCGTTTTGTACAGGAAAGTCGTCGGCCCTCGGTACAGGCACGCTAATGACGTGCAATCTGTTACGTTCGGTCTTCGCAAAATCACTCCCCATACCGTTCGGAATCCGTTTACATGGATCGCGTGACCCACACCCAGGCGCCCACTCTCACCAACGGTGATCCCCCCACCCTCGCGACGTTACGCTGGGTCGAGCGCTGCCTCGGGCCGGGCAGCGAGGTCAAGATGGTGCGCCCGCTGGCCGGCGGTATCTCGCACGTCAATCACGCGATGCTGGTGGAGAGCCGCTCTGGCACCGTGCACCGGCTGGTGCTCCGCCGATGGGGCCGCCGTAACTGGATGATGACCGACCCCGAATTCTCCCCGGAACGCGAGATCGCGGCACTGGCACTGCTGGCCGGCTGCGAGATCCCGACCCCTGCCCTGGTCGCGGCGGACCCAGGCGGCGCCTACTGCGACGTCCCGACCCTGCTGATCACCAGGCTGGTCGGGCATCCGCCCAGGCCGGCTCCCGACGACCTGCCGGAATACCTGATCCAACTGGCCGCGGCGCTGCTGTCGGTGCACTCGCTGCACGGGGCGTCAACGATGCCGCCGTACAGCCCGTACAACCTGCTCACCATGTGCAAGCCGCCGGAGCTCGCACTCCGGCCCGAGTTGTGGGAACAGGCGTTCGACGTGGTCAGCGGTCCCTCGCCTGAGGCGACCCTGCACTTCATCCACCGCGACTATCACCCGGACAACACGCTGTGGGCGTACGGGCGGCTCACCGGCATCGTCGACTGGTCCAACGCGTCATACGGGCCGATCGCGATCGACATCGCGCACATGCGCTGGAACCTGGCGCTGCGCTATGGCGTGCCGACCCCTGACCGGTTTCTGGCCGCCTTCGACCAGGTGCACGGCGGGTATGTCCACGATCCCTACTGGGACCTGCGTTGTGTCCTGGATCTGCTGCCCGAAGAGCCCGGCTGGATGATCAACGAGGCCCAGATGCCGCTCTTTGAGAACTACATCGCTGGTCTCCTGGCTCAGCTGGGCACCACCGCCCGCTGAGCGAACACCCCCGCCGGTAGGTCACACGGTGATCGTGGTGATGGGCAGGGACGAATCCGCGGGGAGATCCAGCGCCGAAGGGTGCAGGCCGGCGCCCACGAGTTCGGAGCCCAGAGCCGCCACCATCGCACCATTGTCAGTGCACAGGTTGGGCCGGGGCACCCGCAGCCGCACTCCGGCCGCCTCGCACCGCTGCTGGGCCAGCGCACGCAGCCGGGAGTTGGCCGCGACCCCACCACCGATCAGCAGGTGGGAAACCCCGTTCTCGCGGCAGACGGCGATCGCCTTTCTGGTGAGCACGTCGACCACCGCCTCCTGGAACGACGCGGCCACGTCGGCCACCGGGACCGGCTCCCCCGCGCGTTCCCTGGCCTCGACCCAGCGCGCCACGGCGGTCTTCAGCCCGGAGAAGGAGAAGTCGTAAGTTCCGTCGTCGTACTTCCCTCTGGGGAAGGCGATCGCGTCGGGGGCCCCTTCGCGGGCCACCCTGTCGATGTGGGGGCCTCCCGGGAAACCCAGGTCGAGCACCCGGGCCACCTTGTCGAACGCCTCTCCGGCCGCGTCGTCGACGGTCGCACCCAGCGGCCGTACGTCCGTCGCCACGTCCGGGACCAGCAGCAGTGACGAGTGCCCTCCTGACACCAGCAGCGCGACGCACGGTTTGGGCAGCGGGCCGTGCTCGAGCTGGTCGACGGCCACGTGCGCGGCGAGATGGTTCACGCCGTACAGCGGCTTGCCGAGCGCCAGCGCGTACGCCTTGGCGGCGGCCACCCCGACCATCAGCGCCCCGGCCAGCCCAGGGCCGGCGGTCACCGCGATGGCGTCCAGGTCGGACAGCTTCACCCCGGCGTCGGACAGCGCCCGCGTCACGGTCGGCGTCATGGCCTCCAGATGGGCCCGAGAGGCGACCTCGGGCACGACCCCGCCGAACCGGGCATGCTCGTCCACGCTCGAGGCGATCGCGTCAGCGAGCAACGTGTGCCCTCGCACGATGCCGACCCCGGTCTCATCGCAGGAGGTCTCGATCCCCAGCACCAGCGCCTCGTCACGCGTGCTCATCCCCGTGCCCCTCGTGCTTGTGGCCGCGCCTCCGGCGCGGCGGCTCGGGGCCTTTGAACGACGGCGCCTTCACTCGTCACCGTCGGCCCCTCGCGTGTCCCTGCTCATGACGATCGCGTCCACCCCGGACGGTTGGTAGTAGCGCTTACGGATGCCGATCTGCTCGAACCCGAAGCGCTCGTAGAGCTTCTGGGCACGTTCGTTGTCAGCCCGTACCTCGAGGTAGACGGAGATGCAGCCGCGTGTGGCGGCCTCGGTGAGGAGAGCGGTCAGCAGCGCCGCGCCGACCCCGTGCCCCCAGTGGTCCGCGCGGACCGCGATGGTCTGCACATCTCCGGCCTCGCCCACGGCACACAACCCCGCATAACCGACGATCTCCTCGTCCGGTGCGAGCGCGACCACATAGTGGCGGGTGGCGGGCTGCTCAGCCAGCTCACTGTTGAGCATCCCCTCGGTCCAGGCGTCGTCCGGGAACAAGGCCCGCTCGAGCTCCATGACCGCAGGTAGATCCTTCTCCGTCATGACGCGTAGCTTCGGGTCACTCCGCTCGAAAGGAGGCATCACTGGGTCACCTTCTTCCTCGGGCCGGGCTCGCGGGCGTCCGGGCGGCGCAGATAGAGCGGTACGGCCGGCAGCAGCGGCAGCCCGGCGTGGCCGCCGCTCAGCCGGGCCACCGTCAGCTCGGCGATCGCGGCGGCCGACGGATGGATCCCCTCCGGTGGCTCACCCAGCACCTCGGGGTACAGGGCCGCACCCTCCCCCAGCACGGGGAGCCCGGCCGCGGCGGCATCGGCCGGAGGACCCACCGCGGGCTCTCCGGCGGAGCCGGTGGCACGTCGGTCCGCGGAGTCATACTGGGCCCAGTAGACCTCTTTGCGGCGAGCGTCCGTGGCCACCACGAACGGCTCCGTACGCCCTGAGGCCCACGCGATCGCGTCGAGCGAGCACACGCCGTGCACCGGAATGCGCAGCGCGTTGCCGAGCGCGTCCGCCGTGGCAAGACCGACTCGCAGGCCCGTGTAGGGCCCGGGGCCGACCCCGACGGAGATGACGCTGAGGTCGTGCTGCGCCACTCCGGCCTCGGCGAGCACCGTGGCGATGGAAGGAGCGAGCAGCTCCGCGTGCCTGCGTTTGTCGACCGTCTCCACGGTCGCACACATGAACGCGCCACCGCCGGGGGTCCATTCGCACAGTGCGACGGTGACCGCGGCGGTGGCAGTGTCAAAAGCCAAGACCAGCACGGACTCCAACAATAGTCCAGTGCGTCCGGTCCAGCGGCCGGACGCTCAGGAGGCCGCCGGCAGTGCGTGGATCAGGTTCTGGGCGGTCTCCGTGGCTCCGGCGACCGCTCGGTCCGTCCCCATCGGGCCGCCGCTCTCACTGCCTCCGTAGTGCACCGTGATGAGGACGTTCGCGACCCTCGTGCTCAGCCCGGCGTCACCGAACCCCTGGGATCCGAGCCCCTTGGAGTCGTCGATGCTGTAGGCGACGTACGCGGCCTCGCCGATGCCCTGCAGAGCCTTGTGGAAGGTGATGTGCTGGGTCGTGGACAGCCCGCCCTTGCCAGCGTCATCGCTGGCCTGCTCCGTTTCGAAGATCCGCTTGGCCTCCGCGGCGCCGGACTGGCCGCCCGACGCCGCGATGACGCGCAGTTCAACGGTGAGCTGGTGCCCCGAGTCGGTGGAGAAGAGGGTCCAGGCGCACTGGCTGTGCGTGTCCGTGTTGGAGGCCGAGTTGAGCTGATTGCGGTCGAAGTGCGGCACCAACTTCTCCGCCTGCTGGTCGGTCACCAGCGAGCAGGCGTCGGGGACTGCCGCGCGCTCGCCGTTGGCGCTCTCCTGCTGCGTGGTGGCCCGTTGCGCCGAGACTCGCCCTGAAGAGCCGGCGGACCGACCGCCGAGCACGAGTACGGCTGAAACCGCGCACACGGTGACTCCCGCGACCACGCCCGCCAGAATGAGGAACAGCCGCCCTCTGGATGGGCCGCCCTGGTCCACGCGATGGCTGCCGCTGGGCGAGCGATGGCTGCCACTGGCACTCCGATACTCACCGCTGGGGGTGCGGTAGCCGCCACTGGCAGCCCGGTAACCGCCACTGGGCGTGCGGTGATCACCATTCACCGAATGCCACCTCTTGTAGATCTAGGTCCCGAAATGCCAGGAAGGCGAGGTTCGCTCCGGAAAGGGTACGACACGCGATCGTAACTTGACAGAGCAGACTTTAGTGGATCGGTCCACGTCAACCACCCGGCGGAAATTTCGTGATCTTCACATTCGCCCATCGAGCACCGACAGCGGTCATTCGTACGACACGCTCCTCGGAATCGGCGCCTCCCCGGAAGATCGCAATCTCCAGACGATCTTCAGCAAGCCCCTCCACCAGGCCTTCACCCCATTCGATGACGGTCACCGCGTCTTCAAGATCGGCGTCCAGATCGAGATCGTCCACCTCGGCGAAACCACCCAGCCGGTAGGCGTCGACATGCACCAATGGTGGTCCGCCGCACAGCGAAGGATGCACCCGGGCGATGACGAAGGTCGGCGAGGTTATCGGGCCACGCACTTTCAGCCCCTCACCGAGCCCCTGGGTCAGAGTCGTCTTACCCGCCCCGAGGTCTCCGGAGAGCACCAGAACATCGCCGGGCCCGACGACCTCGGCGAGCTTCAGCCCCAACTCCCGCATCGCCTTCGCGGTAGGGATGACCATGCTCACGCCGTGCGCTCCTGGGACTCTGAGTTCGCCCTTCCGATCAGCCGGCGGATCGCCGCCGTGACGATCCCGGGATACTCCATCGGCAGCAGATGGCCGGCCCCCGCGACCTCGATCAGCTCCGTGTCGGGGATGGCCACGGCGATGGCCCTGCCGTGCGCGGCCGGGGTCAGCCGATCCTCTCCGCCGGTCAGCACGACCGTGGGCACCCGTCCGAGTACCTCGAGGGCCTTGGCCTTGTGTCCCATCAACGTCGGGTAGAACTCCGCGATCACGTCGATCGTGGTCGCCCGGATCATCTGCTCCACGAAGTCCACCATCGTGGGGCTCACGTGCTTGTCCGCGAAGCCCATCCGGCGGACCACCATGAACGCGAGATCCGCGCCGGCCTGACGAGTCCGGTCCACGAACTCCGCCTTCCGGCCGATGGCCCGGATGACACCGGGCGCCAGCGGCCGCACCACCTTGGCCAGCACCAGGGGCAGCCCCAGGGTCATCTCGGCGAGGTCACCGGACGAAGTGTTGGCCATGGCGACCCCGATCACGCGTGCTGCGGCGCCTTGCCCAGGCCTGGCCACCACCCCCGACGGGTCACCGAACAGCTCGGGATGCCGATCGGCGAGGGCCATGATCGTCATACCACCCATGGAATGGCCGACCAGCAGGACCGGGTCGCCCTGCCGCACGGTCGCCCGGAGCACCGCATAGAGGTCCGCGCCGGTCTGGTCGATGGTCGCGTGCGAAGGCTTGCTGCGACCGGACCGGCCATGGCTCCGCTGGTCCCAAAAGACCATCCTGAGCCCGGCATGATCCACACCGAGATCACGGCGCTGGTAGTGCCAGGTGTCCTGGTTCAGGCAGTACCCGTGGCTGAAGACCACGGTCAGCGGGGCGTCATCGTCCCCGTTGATCTCCACATGGAGCGGCAGCCCGTCGTCGGCGAGCACGGTCAGTGGCCGGCCGCGCAGCGAGCCGAAGGGCTCCGCGGCGTCCGGGTCCGGGCGCAGCCCGACCCGGCCCACGGCGATCTTCCGGATGCCGACCGCGGCGCCGAGCCCGGCCGCACCGAGCCCCGCCACGGCGCCGGCGATGCCGATCCGCCGTCTCCGCCTACTCTGCATTCCCAGCCCCCTCGTACCATTCGTACGATCGCGGAACGCGACTCCCGATCCGAGTGACGATCTCATATGAGATCGTGCCCAACGCATCCGCCCACTCCTGCGCCGTGGGCTCCCCGTGATCTCCGGGGCCGAACAAGATCACTTCATCCCCGGCTTCCACCTGGTCATCCGCGACATCGATGACGAACTGGTCCATGCACACCCGCCCGGCGATGCGCCGTCGCCGGCCGGCCACGAACACCTCCAGCAGGTTGGATCCGTTGCGCGGTATCCCGTCGGCATAACCCGCCGGAACCAGCGCCAGCGTCGTCACACTCGACGTCGTGTACGCGTGTCCGTACGACACCCCGCTGCCCTCCGGGACCCGTTTGGTCAGGGCCAGCCGGGCGGTCAAGGTCATGGCGGGCCGCAGCCCGAAGGTGCCCAGGCGTGGAACCGGGGTGAGGCCGTACATCGCGATCCCCGGGCGGACGAGGTCGTAGCGCGCCTCGGGCAGGGTCAGAATGGCCGCGGAGTTGGACAGGTGCCGCACCTCCGGCCGTACCCCCGCCTTCTCCGCCAGCTCCACGGCCTCTCTGAAGACGGCGAGCTGCCGCTGAATGGAGGGATGACCGGGCTCGTCGGCGAGGGCGAAGTGCGACGACAGCCCGACGACCTCGAGCCACCCCGCCGCCTGGGCGGCCAGCGCCGCGTCGACGACGGCGGGCCAATCGCTCGGGCCCGCGCCACCGCGGGACATCCCGGTGTCCGCCTTGAGGTGCACCCGGCCCGCACGCCCGGCGGTGAGCGCCGCCGCCGCGATCTCCTCGATCATTCCCACGGACCCGGCGGTGAGGTCGACACCCGCGGCGATCGCCTGGTCGTACGGCTCGCCCGGGGTGGTCAGCCCAACGAGCACCGGCACCTCGACGGGGATTCCCGCGGCGCGCAGTTCCAGCGCCTCGGCCAGCTTGGCGACGCCCAGCCAGGTGGCTCCTCCGGCCAGTGCGGCTCGGCCTGCCTGCACCAGGCCGTGGCCATAGCCCTCCGCCTTGACCATGCCCATGACCGCCGTGCCCCCGGCCCGCTCCTTCAGTAGCGCGATATTGTCACTGATCGCCTGAAGATCGACCCTGGCCTCGACTGGATGCGTCATGGCAACCAAGTGTCCTGACTCCTCTGCCCTGATCACGGCTTACCACTTCCCCGAATGTTCCCCTGTCGTTTAGACGAACCTGTGACCATCCGGGTTCGCATGTAACTCACAGCACATGCCCCGGTGTTCCCCGCCACCGGTATTCGCCCTCTCACCGCGTCCTCACCGCACCGCGTGGAACGCCTCCGGGAGCGCGGTGATGACGTCGTACGCGCTGATCGGTGCTCCTTCTTCCGAAGCGAGCCGGGCCGCCAGACCGTGCAAATAGGCCCCGGCGGTGGCCGCGTCGAGCGCCGCCAGGCCACCCGCGAGCAACGCACCGATCAGCCCGGAGAGTACGTCACCGGTCCCCGCCGTGGCGAGCCGAGGCGTGCCGGTCGGGTTCACCCGCACCGGCCGGTCCTCTTCGGCGATCAGCGTGGTCGACCCTTTCAGCAGCACGATGGCCGACAACTCGACGGCCGCCCGGCGTGCGTGTTCCAGCCGTCTCGCTTCGATATCCTTCCGCTCCGCGACCAGCAGCCGGGCCAGTTCACCAGCGTGCGGGGTGAGCACGGTCGGCGCGCTGCGCCGCAGCAGGTCGCGGCGGCAAGCCTGGCTCCCCGCCAATACGGTGAGTCCGTCAGCGTCGATCAGCACCGGCAGATCGGTGCCCAGCACGGCCGCGATCAGGGCCTCGGCGTCCTCGCCGGTGCCCAGTCCCGGCCCGGCGACCCACGCCTGTACCCGGCCCACGTCGAGCGCGGCCTCCGCGTCCCCGGCCTCGATCACCGTGGTGACGGCCTCCGGCCACCGCTGCCGGACCAGATTCACGACGCTCTGTACGGAGACGAAGCGCACCATGCCGGCGCCCCCGTGGACGGCGCCACCGGTGCTCAAGACCGCAGCACCCGGGTATCGCTCGCTCCCCGCGAGCACCCCCACGACACCGCGGCGATACTTGTCGGACTCGGGGGTGGCCCTCGGCGGGTTGATGTCGCCGAGCTGGGCGGAGACCACATCGGGATCCGGAAGATCGGCGCCGAGGCCGATGTCGATCAGCTCGACGACGCCGCAGTGGGTGGCCCCGGGGTCGATGAGCAGCCCCGGCTTGTGCGTGCCGAACGTGACCGTGACATCCGCCCAGATCGCAGCACCCGCGACCTCGCCGGTACTCGCGTCGACCCCGCTCGGCACATCACACGCCACCACGATGGCCTCGGAGTCCGCGGCGCGCGCCGCCAGGTGGGCATACGGCTCACGAAGTGCACCCTGGCCGCCGATACCGGTCAGCCCATCGATTACCAGCTCCGCCGCGTCGATCGCCGTCTCTTCGGTGGTGACCCGGCCCCCGGCCGTGCGCAGCGCGGCCAGACCGCTCTCGTGCACCTTGGAACCCGCCAGAATCGCCTCGACCCTGACCCCCCGCCGGGCCAGCCGGGCCCCTGCGTAGAGGGCGTCCCCACCGTTGTCCCCGCTGCCGATCAGCAGCACCACGTACGACCCGTACAGCGTTGGCAGGAGCCCGGCGCAGACGGCGGCCAGCCCCGTGGCGGCCCGCTGCATCAGCGTGCCCTCCGGTAGCCGGGCCATCAGCGCCTGCTCGGCAGCGCGGACCTTGCCGACCTCATGCGCGTATCTCATGGCCACCTCCGGCGATCACTTGATTCCAGGGTCCCATGGACCGCCCAGGTGTGAGGAGAAGGCCTCGGCCATCTCAGAGCTGCTCGGCGATGACGACGGCGGTGGCGATACCGCCGTCGTGGCTGAGCGAGATATGCCAGTGATTCACGCCGCGGGCCTCGGCTGCCGCGGCGACAGTGCCCGATACGTGCAGGCTGGGACGCCCGTTTTCGGCCCGGTGGATCTCGGCATCGGTCCACAGCAGGCCGCGGGGTGCGCCGAGCGCCTTGGCCAGAGCCTCCTTCGCGGCGAATCTCGCCGCCAGCGAACGAGGTGGGAGATCCCGTTCGACCTCGGTGAACAGCCGGACCCGCAGCCCCGGAGTCCGCTCCAGGGACCGCTCGAACCGAGCGATGTCCACCACATCAATGCCCACACCCACGATCACACCTCGATCGTAGGAGTTCTTCGGCCGCTTACCAGCAAGCGTGGCCCGCACGCTGAAAGTCTTTCGCGCGGACCACGCTTACATGGACATTCCTTGCGGGTACTCTAAGGAGACGAGAACCCAATATGAGAACTGACAAGGCGTAAGGCCGTCGTCAGGTTAGGAGAGGTCGAACTCTCCGCTTTTTATGGCACCGAGGAAGCTCTTCCACTCCTGCGGCATGAAGGTGAGGACGGGACTCACTACAACGTCCTTACTGTCCCTCACACCGATCTGCTCGGACAGGCGTGCCGTTTCCACACAGCCAGCATTGGCTCCACAGCGCACGCTTTTCCGCCAAGCAGCAGCGGAGAACTCCCCAGGAATCATAGTTATCTCTCTAGAAAAGTGAAGATGTCGGTTTTCGACCTGAATGACGGAAACGGCGAGACTGGATCACATCCCGCCGACAACAGGTCGAAGACTACTGCATCTTGAAGTTTAAGCATGTTTCAAGCGGGTAACGAGGCGTGTCGTTCAAGCACAATCACTCATCCCCAGTCATCGACTGTATTCCCGCGATTCCTGAGTGTAATCACTAACCTGAAACCCCCGAGACGCACGTGTGCGCTTCAGCCGAGAGCGACCGACACCTCCTCAGTGAGGATGACTTAAACGAAAAATTGTCTTCTGTCATAGTTCGCCGCGCCAGGAAAAGTTGTCGTTCGCCGAACGGGCCCTACTCACCACCTGTTCAACGAAACACCGGGCAGGGCTTATCTCCAGTACTTCTCGGCGGTCTGGGCGATCAGTTCGAGCGACTCGGCGGGATCGAGCGCCTCTTTAAGGAGGCGGTCGAACGTCAGGCCATAGCGGTAGGCGTCGAGTTCGTCCTCGATATAGAGGCTACTCGTGAGCTGTTCGACGTAGACGACATCATGGAAAGTGATGTCGTAGGCCGCCGCGAACCGCAGCAGCGCGAAGGAACCGACGCCGATCGGGTGAAGGCCGTCTAGCGGCAGGATGTGCAGCGTCACGTTGGGCAGTTGAGCCTGCTCGGCGAGTCGCTCCAACTGGACCCGCATCACGTGCCGGCCACCGAAGCGCCGGATCAGCACCGACTCGTCGACTACGACCTTTAGCTCAAGCGGTTTCTCCCGGGTGAGGACCTGCTGTCTGAGCAGCCGCGCCTCAACGCGGGCCTCGACCTGACTTGGGGGAACCGCCATGACCGGCTGGACGGCTAGCACGGTCTGCCGCGCATAGTCCTCGGTCTGAAACACGCCAGGGATCACATAGCTCTCCCACTGGGAGGCCGATTCAGCCTCGGCCTCCATGCCGAGGAAAGCTGCCAGATTCTCTGGGAGCGCGTCTGAGTAGGCCTCCCACCAACCCCTGCGTTCGGCGTCACGGGCCAGCGAGAGAAGCTCTTCCCCGTGGGTATCGGCGACACCGTACAGCTCGACGAGCCGCCGGACATCGGCGATCTTCACCCCGGTCTTGGCGGTCTCGATGCGGCTGATCTTCGCGGCGGACCAGGCCAGTCGACCGGCGACCTCGTCGCCCGTGAGGTCGGCACGCTCGCGCAGTCGTCGCAGCTCGGCCGCGAGCCTGCGACGACGGACAGTTGGACTCACAGGTGGCGGCACCCTGTCCTCCTCCCGCCCCCAAAGATGTGGATATTCCCCCAGCAGTGTCCCGCAAGCCTGGCAGAAGCGTCAGAGATACATACAAAGAAAGATGTAGAGAAATATCCGTGTCATCTAACGATGCAACTTGCATCGAAACTCGCGGGCGCACACACTCAGAAGCGACAGCGCAGCCCCACAAGGACCTACGCGACAGCACGAGCCCGCGACGGCAACGAAGCTCGACGGGCCAGCCGGTCACGACGCAGTGACCTAGCCTCTCCTCCCCGCCTACCAGGCAGGGGTTTGCCTCACGGCAAGGCACATCGGCCTACCCGGCCGAAGAATCGGAGGGTTACCGTGCAGAGCCTTCCCATGCACCGGAGCATCCTCGCGGTCGACATCGAGAAGTCGACCAGTCCGCTGCGGACCAACCCCATCAAAGAAGAACTGCGGCGGCAGATCTACCGCCTGCTCGACGAGGCGATGACCACCGCCGGTATCGCCAGCCGACACGTCGATCCGTTCGAGGACCGTGGCGACGGTGTCCTGGCACTGATCCACCCGGTCGACGAGATTCCCAAGACCCTGCTGCTCAACCCGTTCGTCCCCGAGCTCACCCGGCTGCTTCTCGACTACAACACGAGCCTGCCGTCCGGCGAGAAGGCGCGCCTCGGACTACGGCTGCGGGTCGTCTTCCACGCAGGCGAAGTCCACTATGACGGGCGCGGCTACTTCGGCGAAGAACTCGACGTGGCCTGCCGGCTGCTGGACGCCCCGCGGTTCAAGAAGTGCCTCCGGGAGACCGAGGCACCTCTCGTGCTGGTCGTCTCCGAGGGCATCTATTGGTCGATCGTGCGGCATGACTACGACGGCATCTGCGGCGCGTCCTTCCGGCCGCTCGTCCGCCTGCAGGTCTCAGGACGCCGCAGGCTCGGCTACGTACATATCCCCCACGAAGCTCCGGCGATGGCGGCGGTCGGCGCACCGGTGCCGACGTTCCCCCGGCGATTGAGCACCGGCCCGTCAGCCGCCTGAGCGGGCCTACTCCACGGTGACGGATTTGGCGAGGTTGCGCGGCTGGTCGACGTCGTGGCCCTTGGCGGCGGCCAGCTCACACGCGAACACCTGCAGCGGGACGGTCGCGACCAACGGCTGAAGCAAGGTCGGTACCGCCGGGACGCGCAACAGCGTGTCGGCGTACGGCACGACCGACTCGTCGCCCTCCTCGGCGATCACGATCGTGCGGGCGCCACGGGCCCGGATCTCCTGGATATTGGAGACGATCTTGTCGTGCAGCACGTCGCGAGCGCGCGGCGGCACCACCACGACGACCGGCAGACCCTCCTCGACGAGCGCGATCGGGCCGTGCTTGAGCTCGCCCGCGGCGAACCCCTCCGCATGCATGTAGGCCAGCTCCTTGAGCTTCAGCGCCCCCTCCAGCGCGACCGGGAAGCCCACATGACGGCCGAGGAAGAGTACGCACCGCTCACCGGCCAGCGACCGGGCCAGCGCACGGACCGGCTCCATGGTCTCCAGCACCTTCTCCACCTTTTCCGGCATGCCGCTCAGCAGTTGGATGACCGCGAAGACCTCGTCGCCCCACTTCGTGCCCCGGACCTGCGCGAGATAGAGCGCTATCAGGTAGACCGCCACCAGCTGGGTGAGGAACGCCTTGGTGGAGGCCACCGCGATCTCCGGACCCGCGTGGGTATAGAGCACCCCGTCGCATTCGCGCGGGATCGTCGAACCGTTGACGTTGCAGATACCGAGCACCCGGGCGTGCTGGTCACGCGCATGCCGTACGGCCATGAGCGTGTCCATCGTCTCGCCGGACTGTGAGATGGCGATGACCAGTGTGGTCCGGGTGAGGATCGGGTCCCGGTAGCGGAACTCACTGGCGAGCTCCACCTCGCACGGCAGCTGGGCCCAGTGCTCGATGGCATATTTGGCGATCATCCCCGCGTGGTAGGCCGTCCCGCAGGCCACAACGATGATCTTGTCCACGTCGCGGAGCTCTTCCCCGGAGATGCGCATCTCATCGAGGGTGAGCCGGCCGTCCTCGCCGACCCGGCCCAGCAGTGTATCGGCGACCGCCCGTGGCTGCTCGGCGATCTCCTTGAGCATGAAGTAGTCGTAGCCGCCCTTCTCCGCGGCGGACACGTCCCAGTCGACGTGATATTCCCTCACCTGGGCGGGCTTTCCGTCGAAGCCGGTGACCGTCACCCCGTCCCGGCGCAGCTCCACCACCTGGTCCTGGCCCAGCTCGATCGCGTCTCTGGTGTGCTCGATGAAGGCCGCCACGTCACTGGCGAGGAAGTTCTCCCCCGCGCCCCGCCCCACGACCAGCGGGGAGTTGCGGCGCGCACCGACCACCACGTCCGGGTCCGACGCATCCACGGCGACCAGCGTGAACGCGCCCTCCAGCTTGCGGCAGACCCGCCGCATCGCCTCGGCGAGCCCGTCTGAAGCGGCCAACTCCTCCTCGAGCAGATGTGCGACGACCTCGGTGTCGGTGTCGGAGGTCAGTTCATGGTCGCGGTGCTCCAGGCTGTGCCGAAGGGCGGCGAAGTTCTCGATGATGCCGTTGTGGACGACCGCGACCGAGCCGGTGCAGTCGGCGTGCGGATGGGCGTTGCGGTCATTGGGCACCCCATGCGTCGCCCACCGGGTGTGCCCGAGACCCAGTGTCCCCTGGGGAGGTGTTTGTTCCGCCAGGGCGTTGCGCAGGTTGATGAGCTTGCCCGCCCGCCTGACGGTGGTGAGCTTCCCCTCGGCCAGTACGGCCACTCCTGCGGAGTCGTACCCCCGGTATTCCAGCCGTGCCAGACCCTCGATGACCACCTCGAGGGCGGACTGCGACCCGATGTAACCCACGATTCCGCACATGGGCGCCAGATTAGCCGCCACACCCACCGCCGTCGGCACAGGTACTGATCAGTCCTCTAGGGTCGTGCTCATGACGACCGGTTGGGAGGGCGTGCCGAGCCCCTATGTCGAACTGGATCGCAGGGCCTGGCAGGCACTTCGTGAGAGCACGCCACTGCCTCTCAGCGCGGCCGAACTCGATGCCCTTCGCGGGCTGGAGGACCCCATCGACCTCAGCGAGGTCGAGGAGGTCTACCTACCGCTGTCCCGGCTGCTCAACCTGTTCGCCACCTCCGACGACCGGCTGCGCGGCACCGTCAGTGCCTTCCTCGGCGGGCCGGTGCGGCCCACGCCGTTCATCATCGGCGTCGCGGGCAGCGTCGCGGTCGGCAAGTCGACGACCTCACGGCTGCTGCGCACGCTGCTGGCCCGCTGGCCGGAACATCCGACCGTCGAGCTGGTGACCACCGACAACTTCCTGTATCCCAACGCGGTGCTCACCCAGCGCGGGCTGATGGATCGCAAGGGATTCCCGGAGTCGTACGACCGCCGAGCGCTGGTCCGGTTCGTGGCCGCGATGAAGGCCGGGGCCGACGAGGTGTCCGTTCCGGTCTACTCGCATCTGGCGTACGACATCGTGCCGGATGACCGCCAGATCGTGCGCCGCCCGGACATCCTGATCGTCGAAGGACTCAACGTGCTGCAGGTCCCGGCCCCGGGGTCGCTGGCGGTATCGGACTTCTTCGACTTCTCTATCTATGTCGATGCCCGGGTGGAGCACACCCGGCAGTGGTTCGTGGACCGGCTCCTCGCGCTGCGGCGGACCGCGTTCTCCGATCCCCGGTCCTACTTCCACCATTTCGCCACGCAGATCGATGAGGACGAGATGGCCGTCTTCGCCAGGCAGATCTGGCGGGACGTCAATGAGGTCAACCTGATCTCCAACATCCGGCCGACGCGCGCGCGGGCGACCCTGGTCCTCTACAAAGGCGAGGACCACAGCGTCCAGCGCATCCGCCTTCGCCGTATCTGATCAGGATCTGGTCAAGGTCAGAACAGGCTGCCGTGGTCCTGGCACTTGGTGCCCTTGGGTGGCATCGTGCCGGCCAGAAGGTAGGAGTCAACCGCCCCGTTCACGCACGGTCCACGGCCGTAGACCCCATGCCCATTCGCCTGGTTCGTCACCAGGACGGCCCGGTCCAGCCGCCGGGCGACGGCCCTGGCCCACTCGATGGGCGTGGCATTGTCGCCGGTGTTGTTGACCAGCAGGATCGGGCCGGCACCTTTCGCCGTGATCTCATGCGGGATACGGACGGGCGGCACCCTCCAGAACGCACAGGGCAGGCCCATGTTGAGGCCGCCGAACAGCGGCGACGTCCGGACCGTCGCCGCGAGCGTGTCGTCGGTCGCCTTCTCGGTGCGTTCGGCGGCCTTGGTCTCCAGACAGCCGATCGCCAGGTTGGCCGCCTGCATGTTGCTGTACGCCCCCTGAGGACCCCGCTCCCGGTAGGCGTCGGCGAGCACGCGCAGCCCACTTCCGTCGCCATTGAATGCCATGGCCAGCGATTGCCGGGTGAACTGCCAGGTCTCCGGGCTGTACGTCGCCGTGACCAGGCCGATCCGGGCGTCGGCATCGTTGACCGGACGGCCCTGTTTCGACTGCAGGGGCACACCATCGAGCTTCTTGAGCAGCGCGGCGACCTTTTGCAGCCCCGCCGCCCGGTCGGTGCCGAGCGGGCAGTCGGACCGCTTCACGCAGTCGTCGACGAAGGCCTCGAACGCCCGCTGCACCCCGACCATCTGGGTGACCGCCGACGTCTTGGCATCGAGGGCGGGATCCACCACCGAGTCCAGCACCATTCGCCCCACCTTGCCGGGGAAGGTCGCAGCATAGACCTGGCCGAGCTGGGTGCCGTAGGACAGCCCGAGATAGTTGAGCTTCTGATCGCCGAGCACCGCCCGGACGACGTCCATGTCGCGGGCCGCGTCGACGGTGCTGATGTGCGGGAGGATCACGCCGGAGTTGGCCTGGCAGGCACTGGCGTACTGCTGGGCCGCCGTACGGAGCCGCGCCTTCTCCGCCGCGGTGTCCGGGGTCGTGTCGACGGTGTAGTAGACGTCGAGCTCGGCGTCGCCCAGGCACCGCACCGGAGAGCTCTTGCCGACGCCCCGCGGATCGATACCGATCACGTCATAGCGGGCCCGGACCGCGGAGGTGATCTGCTTCTGCGCACTTGAGAAGACGTAGTCGAGCCCGGAGCCTCCGGGCCCGCCCGGGTTGGTGAGCAGCGAGCCGAGGCGGCGGGCGCTACCCGTCGAGGGCAGCCGGTTGACGGCGAGGCGGATCGTCCTGCCATCAGGCTTGGCGTAGTCCAAGGGCACCTCGATCTCGGTGCACTGGAAGCCGGATTTGCCCTCGCACGGCCGCCACGTGGGTTTCTGCCCATAGAACCGGCCGACCCCCGTGCCCGGCACCGTCGCCGATGCCCCTGACGTGGACGCCCCACCCGTCTTGGGAGCGGAGGAGCACCCGGCGACCACGCCCACCGCCAGCACGGCCGCGATCCCACCCATCGCCTTGATGCCTGCGCTCATCCTGGCCTCCTGAGTCTTGGATCTGCCTACTGAGCGGACGTCAACCCGATGGAATGCCGGGTTTGCGGCGCTGTAGAGGCAAACCTACCGACCGGGAGGCAGCGTGTTGAACGTCAGTCCGCGTCGATCTCCAGGCGACCGACCTTGAGATGCTTGATCTCGACCAGGCCGGCCTCGAGATGGTTGATGACGGCCCGCTTGATGGCGAGCCGCCCGATCGCCACCGCCCCGATGGCGATCGCTCCCACGGCGACCGAGCCGAGAGCGAGCGATCCCAAGGCCGTCCCGCCCCGGACGGCCAATCCGGTGGCCTCGGCCCCGGCGACCTTCGCACCCGTCGCCCGGGCGCCTACCGCGCGCTCCGTACGGACCCGGGGAAGCTCCTCGGGTTCCTGCTGCTCCGGGTCTGTGCTCATGGATGACTCCCTCGGCGATCATGAAGTGAGAGAACTGTGAAGTCCGACGATAGATCTCTCGCTTCATGATCGGCGAATTTGGGAGCCTAATCGGCACCGGTGATGGAGAGGGATCGGAGCCGCAGGGCCGCCAGGAGGCTGCCACCTCCGGCCACGATCGCGAGCAGCACGACCGCGACACCGAGCTTCACGTCCGCCTTCACCGCTACGGCGGAAGTGAGGGCATCGGTGACGGACAGCGCCCACTGCTGAATGGACAGCGACTTGGCGCCCGGCGCGAAGTTGCCGATCAGGAATTCCCAGACCAGGACGTACAGCAGCCCGATCACGACGGCGAACCGGCTGGCGACCGCGAGCGCGACGAACACCGCGCAGTAGGCCACTCCGCCGACCAGTATGCCGATGGCGAATGCCAGCGAGAGCTGCGCGGTGAGGCCGGTCAGGATGATGCCGGCCACCAGCGCGGGCAGCACCCCGAACAGCACCATCAGCGCGATCGCGACGGCCAGTTTGGTCGTGACGATGACCGGCCGCGGGATGGGTTTGGTCAGCACGTACATGATCTGACCGTCGTCGATCTCCGGACCGATCACACCGGTGCCGGCGATCAGCCCGAGCAGCGGCAGCAACGTGCCGAGGGCGAACTTCTCCAGCACGTTCGTCGAGATCTGCAGATCGTTGTGGCCGGTGAGCCGCAGGATGACGGCGAGCAGCAGCAGGATCGCCGGCAGTGCGAACAGCAGCAGCGCGCGCTTCCGCCCGAGCATGGCGCGGAAGGTGATGTACGCGATCGTCGGGTTCATGTCCCCACCAGGTAGGAAAAAACACTCTCAAGAGACTCGTCTGATGGTGAGACCTCCCACAGCCGTACGTCCGCGTCGCGGGCCACCCGCGGCAACAGCCAGGTGAAGCGCCGGAAGTCCACCGCCTCGACCTGCAGACCCGCGTCGGTGAGCTGCACGCTGCGCGCGGACCCGTCGGCGATGATCGCGGCGGCCAGCCGGCGGTCGTCCCCAGACCGTACGACGAACACGTGCGGCCGGTCGGTCATCAGCCGCCGGATCTCCCGGAAGTCACCGGAGGCCGCGTGCCGGCCGGCCACGATGACCTCGATGTGCCCGGCCAGCCGTTCCACCTCTTCGAGGATGTGCGAGCTGAACAGGATCGTCCGGCCCTCTGCCGCCATGCCTCGGATCAGGTCCATCAGCTGCAGCCGCTGCCGAGGGTCCATCCCGTTGAACGGCTCGTCGAGCAGCAGCACGGGTGGATCGTGCACCAGTGCCGAGGCCATCTTGATCCGCTGCTTCATGCCCTTGGAGTAGGTGCCGATCATCCGGTCCTCGGCGTACCCCATCTCGACCAGGCCGATCGCGCGCTGCGCCGCCGCACCCGGCTGGGGAAGCTTGTGCAGCTTGGCCATGGCGAGGACGAACTGCTGCCCGGTGAGGAAGTCGTACGCGGCCTCACGCTCCGGAACCAGGCCCATGTGCCGGTAGACCTCGGGGTTCTTCCAGATCCGCGTGCCGTCCAGCGCGACGGACCCCGATGAGGGGGCCATGAAGCCGCCCATCATGTGGATGAGGGTCGACTTGCCGGCGCCGTTGGGGCCGAGCAGGCCGGTCACTCCCGGGCCGATCGTCATGGAGATGCCATTGACCGCCACGACGTTGCCGTACCAGCGCGACACCTGCTGGAGTTCAAGCTTCACGACGTCACCTGCTGCAGTTCGAGGCCCGCACATTTCATGAGGTGCCTGCCTTCTGGAAACGAGCGGCCAGGATCGTGATCGAGCCGGCGACGAGGGCGACGCAGAGCAGCGCCGCCACCGGGCCACCGAGCGACGACGTTGGGATGAACGCGGCCGCTTGATCCGCACCGAGCAGTTTCACCTGCACGATGTCGACGAGATTGAACGGGGTGAACAGCCCCATCCATCCGGCCAGGCCGTAGTTGCCAGTGCTCTCCCCGATGCCCTGCACGATGAGGACCGTCGCGCTGGTCACCATGTAGACCGCCATGACGGCGGCCACTCCGAACCCGCGCCGCGGCGTGAAGGCCGCGATGACCAGCCCGATCCCGGCGAGCACCAAAGCGAACACCACGCACCCGACCAGCCCACCGAGGAAGTGCAGCGTGTGCTCGCCGACGCTCAGGACTTTGGACCCACCACCGCCTCCTGGACCACCGTTGCTCCCCATCTGATCGGCCACACCCGACTTCGTCTGGTCCCGGGTCACCAGCGCCCCGACGTACAGCAGGGTCACGGGGGCGGCCATGAGCAGGAACAGGGCGGTCGTCAGGGCGGTGTACTTCGCCACGACGAAGTCCAGCCGCCCGACCGGCCGGGAGAAATACAGCGGTACGACATGGGAGCGCAGTTCGCGGGCGGCCAGCACCGGCGCCTGGCTGGCCAGGAAGATGGCGATGAGCACCTGGAGGAAGACCGCGTACTTGGAGTAGCCGATGAGCAGCTCGGGCCGCTTGCTCAGTGCCACCACGGCGATGCTTCCCGCCGCCGGGACCAGCATGAACGCCGACAGCAAGAACGGCATCACCTTCGCCTTGGTCGGTCGGCCCAAGCCGTATGCCGCGCGGAGGTTATGGACGAACAGCGACCGCAGCACATACGCCCGGCCCAGCCGGGGTCCGTCATAGTGCCGATAGCCGATGTCATGAATCGCTGTGCTCATTGGCTCGCTCCGCTCGCAGGCTCACAGCCGCCGATACGCGGCGGCTTCCCTCGTCGCTTGCTCGCTCGTACCGCGCTGCGCGCGCTCCTCAGTCCAGCCACCGCGCGCCTGCTCACGCTCATTGGCTCGCTCCGCTCGCGACGGGAAGTACGGCGGGTGCGGTGAAGACCTCTTCGATGTGGTGGCGGCGCTGCTCCAGCCGGATGAGGCGGAGCTCGAGCTCGGCGACCCCGTCGCGGATCAGGTCGTAGGTCGTCTCGCCGGCGACGTCGATGAGCAGGAATCGGCCGTCCGGGCGGACCGCCAGCCCGCCTTCGGCCAACCGCCGCCCCAACGCGTCCCTGCCATCCTCGACTTCCACCAGCAGCACTCCGCTGACCTCGGTGAACTCGGCCACCGCCTGGGAGCGGAGCAGCCGCCCGCCATCGATGATCACGACGTGGTCGCAGATGCGCTCAAGCTCCCCCAGCAGGTGCGAAGTGACCAGGACGCTGATGCCGAAGTCGGCGCCGATGCGGCGGATGAGCCCGAGCATCTCGTCCCGACCGGCTGGGTCGAGGCCGTTGGTCGGCTCGTCCAGAAAGACCAACTGCGGATCGTGCACCAGGGCCTGCGCCAGCTTGACGCGCTGCCGCATACCGGTCGAGTAACCCCCGATCGGCCGGTAGCGCTCTTCGTACAATCCGACGTGGCGCAGGGTGTCAGCGGCGCGCTCACGAGCGGCGGTGGCCGGCAGACCCGAGATCCGTGCCATGTGAACGACGAACTCGGTGGCCGACACGTCCGGCGGGAGGCAGTCGTACTCGGGCATGTAGCCGACGAGTTCCCGGATCCGCGCGCCCTGGTGGGCGATGTCCAGGCCGAGTACGGCCGCCTGACCACTGGTCGGCGGGAGTAGTCCGAGCAGGATCTTGATGAGCGTCGATTTGCCGGCGCCATTGGCTCCGACCAGGCCGACGACTCCGGGTGCCACGCCGACGGTGAGGTCGTCGAGGGCGGCGACCCCCCGAGCGCCGCCGTACCGCATGGTGAGGCCCTGAGTGGTGATGATGGGCATGACCCGAACCTAGTGGAACCACACCATCGCGGGCGTCACCCTGACGGGGGACAACCAGCCGCTCGCCGCCCCCCTTTCGGACGAGCTTCCAGGCCGCCTTCTGGACGACGGAGGTGGCGCGGGCCGCTTCGCCACCTTCCCAACAGGCCATAGCGCCGTATCTAGCCACAAAACCCGCGTAACCTGTCGGCGTTTGCCTACGACATAACAGGCATATCCCAAAAAAACATAGCGGGATGGTGGCGTGCATGAGGCAAGGCATCGCGGTGGTCACGGCTGTTGTGACGGTACTGAGTACAGCAGGATGCAAGACCACGACGATCGGCTCTGGGACGACCCCAGGGAGCGGACACCGAACGAGCACGGCCGATGGCAAACTCAAGCAGAGCGGCAAGCTCACTAAACGAGGTCACCTGATCGTTCTCTCCGACCCTGGTCAGGTCACCTATAGCCTGCACCCTGCGAACTGCCATACCACCGGCAGCGGGACGCAGATCCTGCAGGATCCGTCGTGCACCCCGGGTGGCATCGACCCCAATGTGACGCAGTCCAACCTGTCGTCCACGATCTGCAAGTCCGGGTACACCTCGACCGTGAGGCCTCCCTCCTCGCAGACCAGCAAGGCGAAGCGGGCGCAATACGTAGCGTATGGCGTGTCAGATGGCACCACGTCAGAGCTTGATCATCTAATCAGTCTCGAACTGGGGGGAGACAACGATATTGCCAACCTCTGGCCGGAAATCGGCAAGCTGCCGAACCCCAAGGACAAGGTGGAGAACGACCTGCATCGGGCGGTGTGCAGCGGAAAGGTGAAGTTGGCGGACGCGCAGACTGCCATCGCCACGGACTGGCGGACCGCGGAGCAGCAACTCGGTCTAGCGTGACCGACGCCTGCCGACGGAGCGTCGGCCGGTCAGCCAACATACGGGAGTGTCACACGGGCAGCCGCGTAAAGCGGAGCGAGCGCAATGAACACGTGAGCGCCATGAAGCAGCCGGCGATCAGAGGGTACGGACGACCTCGGCGAGCCGCTCGGCGACCGTCTGGGCCTGCTCCTCGATGGCAGCCTCGACCATGACGCGGACCATCGGCTCGGTACCGCTCGGGCGGATCAGCACCCTGCCGGTCTCGCCGAGTTCCGCCTCGGCCGTGTCGATCGCGGCGGTCAGTTCGGCGGAGGTCTTCGCCTTGGCCTTGTCGACGCCCCGGACGTTGATGAGCACCTGCGGCAGCCGAGTCATGATCTTGGCTAGCTCGTCCAGCGGGCGGCCCCTGCGGGCCATCGCGGCCAATAGATGCAGGCCGGTGAGAACACCATCGCCGGTCGTCGCGTGATCAAGCATGATCACATGGCCCGACTGCTCACCGCCGAAGGTGAAGCCGCCCTCCTTCATGGCCTCGAGCACGTAGCGGTCGCCCACCGCGGTCTCGATCACGGTCAGTCCCGCCTCGCGCATGGCCAGCTTGAAGCCGAGGTTGGACATGACAGTGGCGACCACTGTGTCGGCATGCAGCCGGCCCGCTTCCCGCAGTTCCAACGCGAGGATCGCCATGATCTGGTCACCGTCGATGGGCTCACCGGATCCGGTGACGGCCAGGCAACGATCGGCGTCGCCGTCGTGGGCGATGCCCGCGTCGGCCCCGTGCTCGATCACCGCGGCTTGGAGTGCCTCCAGGTGGGTGGAACCGCAGCCCTCGTTGATGTTGAGCCCGTCCGGCTCGGTACCGATCTCGATCACGGTGGCACCGGCCCGGCGCAGGATCTGCGGGGCGACCATCGATGCCGCCCCGTTCGCGCAGTCGAGCACCACGCGTAGTCCGTCCAGAGAGCCCGGCGCCGTCGCGAGCACATGGTCCACATAGCGCTCGGCCTCGCCATGCGCGTCTCGTACCCTGCCGACTCCAGCACCGATCGGGCCCTGCCAGGACTCGCCCACATGCGCCTCGATGGCGTCCTCGATCTCGTCGGCCAGCTTGAAGCCGCTGCGGTCGAAGAATTTGATGCCGTTGTCGGGAGCCGGGTTGTGGGAGGCCGAGAGCATGACGCCGAGATCGGCGTCCAGCACATGAGTGAGGTAGGCCACCGCGGGAGTGGGCAGCACCCCGAGGCGGAGCACGTCGACGCCCGCACTGGCCAGTCCGGCGACCACCGCGGCCTCGAGGAACTCCCCCGAAGCCCGTGGGTCACGGCCGACGACCGCGACCGGCCGGTGGCCCTCGAACGCGCCGACCTCACCGAGCACCCGCGCCGCGGCCACGGAAAGCTCCATCGCCAACTGGGCGGTGAGGTCACGGTTGGCGACTCCGCGGACGCCATCGGTTCCGAAGAGACGGCCCATAACTCACTCCAGACGAGTCATTTTGCTTACGGGGGCGGCGGGGGGAACAGCCAAAGGGGGTAACGCAGCGCGGGCGGCGGGGCCGCGCCGAGGAGTGAAGCACCAGCGAGCAGTGCGGGATGATCGTGCGCTCCGCGCTTCGGTTCACCCCTCGAGAACACGTATGGGCCGCCGCGGACTCGCGGCGGCCCATAGATGTTTCGAGACTAGCGCTTGCTGTACTGCGGAGCCTTACGGGCCTTCTTGAGACCGGCCTTCTTCCGCTCCTTGGCCCGCGGGTCACGGGTCAGGAAGCCGGCCTTCTTCAGCGCCGCACGGTTCTCCGGGTCGACGATCTGCAGCGAACGGGAGATCCCCATGCGCAGCGCGCCGGCCTGCCCCGTGACGCCGCCGCCGCTGATCCGGCAGATGACGTCGAACTGGTCCTCGGCACCCAGCGTCACGAACGGCTCGTTCACGATCTGCTGGTGCACCTTGTTCGGGAAGTAGCTGTCCAACGAACGGCCGTTGATCGTCCACTGGCCGGTGCCGGGGACGATGCGAACGCGGGCGATGGCCTGCTTGCGGCGGCCGGTGGCACCTGCGGCGCCGGTCACGATCGACGGGACCGCGACCTCATCGGCTGCCTGCGGGGTCTCACTGGTGTACGCCGAGGGGGCATCCTCGATGTATGACTCGGATTCGACGTCCTCGACGGACGTCTCGATGCCGGTGGTCTCAGCCACGGTTCTCCTAGGGTCTTCTAGCCAAGGCGGCAGGCCCGAAATACAGATCGGGTGCCCTGGCGGCCACGGGTACTGGAAGTACTACTGAGCGATCTGGGTGATCTCGAAGGGCACCGGCGACTGAGCCTGGTGCGGGTGGTTGGGGCCGGCGTAGACCTTGACCTTGGTGAACATCTTCCGACCCAGCGTGTTCTTGGGCAGCATGCCCTTGATGGCCTTCTCGACCGCACGCTCCGGGTGCTTCTCCAAGAGGTCGCCATAGGCGAGCGAGCGCAGGCCGCCGGGGTAGCCCGAGTGACGGTAGGCCCGCTTCTGCTCGAGCTTCTTGCCGGACAGCGCCACCTTCTCGGCGTTCACGATGATGACGTAGTCACCCGTGTCGAGATGCGGCGCGTAGATCGGCTTGTGCTTGCCCCGCAGCACGGTCGCGACCTGGCTGGCGAGCCGACCGAGCACGACATCGGTCGCGTCGATGACGTGCCACTGACGCTGCACGTCAGCGGGCTTAGGGGTGTACGTGCGCACGGTCGTAGGCCTTCGTTTCTGGTCTTGGTCTTGGCGAAGCCAAGCATTTGGACACTTTGCGGAATCCAGGTCACGCTGATCGGGAGTAGATCCGATCTTGCGGCCCGAGAGCGGTCGGATGCGCCAGGGCACACCGACAACAGCGAACTAGCAGGATACCCAGCCCAACAGGCACGGGTCAAAGCGGGTCGTCTGAGACCGGCTCCTTCTACCACGACCAGTATGCCTTATACGCCGAGGTGTCTCGGCCGGTTCACCACTGACAACAGTGTTCCTGGCCACAGGAGAACCCGTTCGACGCCTCGGGACAGCACGTCAGGAGCCCTCACCCGGCCTCGGGAATCCCCAGACGCCGGATTCATTCCGTGTCATCGTAGTGATTTGGTGACGTCAGGATCTACGCAAACCCAAGGATAGGGTCCTAAATATGGGTTACCCGGGTGATCAAAGCCAATCCGGCGGCTGGCCTCCTGAGCAGCCGTCGCAGTCTCCGTACGGGCCAGGACAAGGCACCTCGACCTCTCCTTACGGCCAGAGTCCCCTCAGCCGTCCACCTGCAGGCGAGGAGCAGCCCGCCGGCTTCGGTTCGGGCGCAGGCTCGTACGACGCGTACGGCCCTGGCAGCGGCGGTGACGGCAACCCGTACTCGTTTCCCGCCGACCACTCCGCCAATCCGTACGCTCCCGGAGGCTCCGGCCAGCCGGGCGATCCGTACGCGAGCGATCCCTATGGCGGTCCTGGCCCCTACGGGGGCTCGCCTGACTCCGGTTACGACGCACACGATCCGAACCGGGGCGGCCCGGTGCCACCGCAGCGGTCCAAACTGCCGCTGATCATCGGCGCGATCGTCGGCGCCGTGGTGCTCATCGGCGGCGGGATCATGGCCGTGAGCTTCCTCGGCGGCGGTTCCGGCAAGAAGGCCGGTGACAAGACGACACCTGCGGCCGCTGCGAACCCACAGGGAACCGCGGGGGCGAACACTCCCACCACCCCGGCCGCCAAGCCGAAGACGACCACCGGCCCGCTGGGCGTGAAACTCAAGAGCCGTTCCAGCGACCCGAAACCGCTGACCCTCGGCGAGGTCTTCAAGCGCCACGCGTTCGGCAAGTACGTCATGGCCACCCAACGCCAGGACAGCAACTGCACCAAGGTCGTCCATGGCACCAAGTTCGCGGCGGCACTGAAGTCGGGCGGCTGCACCCAGCTGCTGCGGGCCACGTTCTCCACCAAGGACGGCAAGCTGATCGGAACCGTCGGTGTGGCCAATCTGAAGACCGAAACGGCGGCCAAGAAGGTTCAGCAGGCCGGCGCGGGCAAGGATGCCTGGCTGCTGCCACTGCCCGGCTCCGGCGTCACCAAGAAGATCGGCAAGGGCAGTGCGCTCGGCACCGCGGAGACGCGCGGGCACTACGTTCTGCTGAGCTGGGTGCAGCGCCCGGACGGCAAGACCCTGACGGCCGGACAGCAAGGCGCGGTCTCAACATTCGTCGCGCAGGTGGTCCTTGGCAGCAACTTGTCCACGGCACTCCAATATCGTGGAATTTCCGGCAAGCCGTACGGAACCTGACGTAGCGCATAGTCTGTTTGACTATGTCTGGTCGTAAGGAGAGCTCAGAGCCCGCTGGGACCCCTGGGGCGGAACATACGGAAGGCACGGAGTCCGTGTTTTTCCCGCAGTCCCCCCCGCCCCCACAGTCACCGGCACCGGCCCCGCCGAGCTTCGGTCACGGAGGTCCGGTCCAACCCCCCGCCGAGGGGGGCGAACCGGCAGACTTCGCGACCCCAAGTCCCTGGGATCACCCGGGCAGTCCTGGGGAGCTACAGGACCTCGGGCCCATGCCCGGCGGTTTCAGCCCCCCGTCGTCCCCGTCTTCGGTCGCCTACGCAGCACTACCCGACCCACCTGGTCCACCTGGAGAGTGGGACAACCCGGTAGACCCGGACGGTCCCGCAACTGCGACGTGGTCACCCGACCCCGCGCCAGACGTCGTGGAGGGGCCGAAGACGCCCTGGTGGGCCGAGGAACCTGATCCCGTCTCTACGGCCGGAGAGGCCGGCCTGGACGGCGCCGACGTGGACGATGAGGCCGCGGCGCGGCGTACCACCCCGGTGGTCCCTCCGTCGCCGGGAACTCTCGTGGCCGGCCCCGGGGTGCCCAGCGTGGACACTCGCCGGGCCATACCGCCCGAGCCACTGGTCGACACACCTCGGCCACAGCATCCCGAAACCGAACCGGACGGCCTTCCCATCACGGCCGAATCCGGGACGACGGTGCCACCGGCCGCGGAGGACCGCCCCGGCGTCACCCGGCCGGAAGGCATCGCCACGTTCTGGGGACCACCCGTCGCGTCGGCAGAGGACCCTTCCGCCACCGGGGAGGGCGCTGGGGAGGCTTTCGGGCCGGTCGGAGTCTCCTTCGACAGCCTGGGCACGCAGGGACCGGTGACGGTCACACTGCCGGCCGTGGATCCGTCCGGCGGTCCCGCCCCCTGGCCCGCCAAGGGCCCGGCGTCCGGGCCCATGTCAGGCGGCCCGAACCCGCCCATGGCGCCGTTCGGCACCGCGCACGATCCCGCGGGCCCACCGCCGGGCGTGCTGGCCTCCGCCTATCAACCTCCGACCTGGCCCGCCGACCCGGGCACCCCCGGGAGTACGGAAGGTCCCGGCGGCGGTGCCGGTGGCGGGGGAAACCGGCGGCTCCTGCTGATCGGCGGTGGAGTGGCCGGCGCGGTCCTGGTGGCGGCCCTCGTCCTCATCGGCGTGAGCACGCTGTCCGGTGGGTCACCGGCCAAGAAGAAGACGGCCGCCCACTCCGCGCCAAGGACCCCATCACCACCCGGCGCGGTGCCGAGCGGCTCTCAACCGCCTGCCACCACCCCGTCCGGGCCGAAGGGCCCCAAGATCGACAATGAGAAGACCGATCCCCAGGCACTGGCTCTGACCGAGGTGTTCCCCTCGGCGAAGCTGTCGCTGGGAGGCCGGGACTACGAGCAGGACAGGTCCTCGGTCAACCACCGCTGTTCCTTGGCGGCCCGAGGCGCCATGGCCAAGGCGTTGCAGCAGGGCCACTGCAGCAGCATCGTGCGAGCCACCTATGTCGACGGCACCAAGAAGTACGCCGTGACCACCGGCATCGCCGTGCTCCCGACCCGGGTGGCGGCACTGGCGGCGAACAAGGCCGGCGACCCCAGCCACTATGAATGGTTCCGTGGTCTGCAGGGCAAGCTGGCCACCAAGATCGATCAGGCTGGTGGCTATGCGGCGAGCACCGTGCGCGGCCGGTACATCGTCTACGCGTACGCGCAGTACGCCGACGGGACCAAGCCGCAACCGAACGATGCCACGCTCAAGGCGCTCTCCCGCCAGTTCGTCGGCTACGCCCTCCGCCCCATCATCAAGCGCGCCCAGTGAGGGCGCGGCCCATGGATTGTGAGCCACTGTGAGCCACGCTCCGAGGCTCACAGTGAGGCTCACAATCCATGGGTCACCGGGAGCGTACGAACCCGCCTGGTCTCCTGTGCACGCTGCGCCAAGTCCTCATCGCCTGGGTAACTGATCTCCTCGAGGGAGAGCCCGAGGGCAGGAGCGACGTTGACGGCCGAGTCTCGTACGCGGGCGGCCAGCACTTCGGCGGGCCATGCCACATCACGGCGCCCGTCACCGACGACGAGCAGAGCACCCACCAGTGCACGCACCATCGAATGGCAGAAGGCGTCCGCCTCGACGGTCGCGACGGCCTGCCTCGGTTCCGCGCGGGTCCATTCGTACCGCAGCAACCGCCGGATCGTGGTGGCTCCCTCGCGTTTACGGCAGTACGCGGCGAAGTCGTTCTCACCGACGAGCAGCGCGGCGGCGGCGTTCATCCGATCCAGGTTGAGCGGCCGGGGGTGCCAGAGCACCTCATGGCGACGCAACGGCTCCACCCCTACCGGGTCGTCACAGACCCGGTAGACGTAGCGGCGGGAGAGCGCCGAAAAGCGCGCATCGAACCCGTCGGGGGCCACCGTGACCCGGCAGACCCGGATGTCGGTCGGCAAGAGCCCCGCCAACCGGCGCGGAAGGGTGCCATTGATCATGGAATAGGCGGCGACCGGCACGACGACATGCGCGACCTGACCGCGCGCGTGCACGCCGGCGTCCGTACGGCCTGCCACGGTCAGCATCGGAGCCGGGTCCAGGCGCAGTACACGCGCCAAGACGTCTTCAATGGTCGCTTGAACAGTTCTCTGGCCGGGCTGACGAGCCCATCCTGCGAAATCCGACCCGTCATAACTGATGTCGAGCCGGAGTCTTACCAGCGCGGTCATGTCAGCCAGCGCTCGTTTCTCCACTTCGACTGCCTCTCGGCCGACCCACGTCCTCCGGGGACCGCCCGTGCACTTTCCCGGCGACCCCCGGCCCGTTCCGGCACCACTCCCCTAAAAATGACTACCCCCTGAGTACCGGCCATATAAGCAGTCTTTCAAAGATCGAGCCCGCCGTCCCGTTTCGGGACGGCGGGCTAGTGCGTGTTCATCTGGCCTCGCTTCGCGAGACCGTTTCACGGGCTGTTATGCGGCGATTCCTTTCTCTCGTGGGTCAGGCACCGCCGCGCCCGCTCGTCTACTTCGTCTCAGCCTCGGCGGTCTCAGCCTCGACGGTCTCGGCCTCGACGGTCTCAGCCGCGGTGTCCTCGGTCTCGGCCTCGGTGGCCTCAGCCGCGGTGTCCTTGGTCTCGACCTCGGGGGCCGGAGCCTCGGTCTCCTTGACCGTACGGGTCGTCACCTGGCCAGAGAGCGGCTCCTGGACCAGTTCGATGACGGCCATAGGCGCGTTGTCGCCCTTACGCGGCCCGATCTTGGTGATGCGGGTGTAGCCACCGGGCCGGTTCGCGAACTGCGGACCGATCTCGGCGAAGAGCGTGTGGACGACGCCCTTGTCCCGAACCACCTGAAGGACCTGACGCCGTGCGGCGAGGTCGCCCCGCCTGGCCTTGGTGATCAGCTTTTCGGCCAGCGGGCGCACCCGCCGGGCCTTGGCCTCGGTGGTCGTGATGCGGCCGTGCTCGAACAGCTGAGTGGCGAGGTTCGACAGGATCAGCTTTTCGTGCGCGGGGCCGCCACCTAGGCGGGGACCCTTAGTGGGCTTCGGCATGGTTCTCCTTCTCTGCGCTGGCCGTACGAGGTACCAGCGTCAGCGGCTCCCATCGTGATCATGCAATCGTTCGTCGAACGATTGCATGATCACGCTGAGATGATCAGTACTGCTCGGTCTCGGCGTAGCTCTGGTCGTCGTCGCCGTAGTTGTCCGCCGCCGCGCTCGGGTCGAACCCGGGCGGGGAGTCCTTGAGTGAGAGGCCCATGTCGATGAGCTTCTGCTTGACCTCTTCGATGGACTTGGCGCCGAAATTCCTTATATCGAGAAGGTCCTGCTCGCTGCGGGCCACGAGCTCGCCCACCGAGTGGATGCCCTCACGCTTGAGGCAGTTGTAGGACCGGACCGTGA
>JAOPYO010000039.1 GCA_025964575.1 Actinomycetes bacterium | reverse complement strand
GGTCCTTGACCCCGTTCCAGCTGCTGTAGGAGACCATCACCGAGCCGACCCCTGAGGTGACCGCGTCCCTGTACGGAGGCAGGTGGGTCGCGCGCAACTCCGTCTCGCTGATCTGGGCGTCACCCTGGTCGATGAGGTAGCCGCTGCTACCGGTGCCGTACTTGGTGCCGCCGTCGGCGATGTAGTGCTTGGCCGTCGCTAGTACGGAGTTCGTGCCGAGTGATGGCCCCTGGAAGCCCCGGATCGCGGCTTGGCCGAGCGGGGAGACGATCGACGGGTCCTCGCCGTAGCCCTCGTAGGTGCGTCCCCATCGGTCGTCGCGCGGAACGCAGACGCATGGAGCGAAGGTCCAATGGATGCCCGTACCGAGCATCTCCTGTCGCGTGACGTCCTCGACCTGCTGGACCAGCGCCGCGTCGCGGGTGGCGCCCATGCCGATGTGCTGGGGGAAGAGCACCGCTCCTTGCACGTTGTTGTGCCCGTGCACCGCGTCGGCGCCGTAGAGAAGCGGTATCCCGAGCCTGCTCTTCAGCGCATAGCTCTGGTAGTCGTCGACCATGTCGGCCCACTGGGTCGCCGTCCCGCCGGCGCCGTTCGGCCCGCCACCGCCGCCGCTGAGCACCGAGCCCAACCCGTACGTCGCGATGTCGCTCTTGTTCGTGATGTAGCTGTTGGCCACCTGGACCATCTGACCGGCCTTCTCGCTCAGCGTGAGCTTGGAGAGACAGTCGGCGGTCGATATACACCCGGCCGCGGCCGAAGCCGAGGGAGTCAGCGTGGGAACGATCAGGCTCGCACTCAGCGCGAGCAGCGCAAGGTGCGCGAACATACGGCGTGGGTGACCGGACCTTATCCGCTTGCCATGGAAGGACAACTGAGCCTCCGCTTTGGAGTAGCAACGGCTGAGAGCAACGCTCGGTTCGCTAGAGGGGACCGTCGGGCGCGGGGGCTGCCGGCCAGGCGGGAGGAATGCCGTCGGATGCTGTGCCACGGGTGATACGTGGCCGATTCTGGAGCGGGCGGCCTTCGGAAGGCGATGGCGCCGACGCGGGCCCGCTGTCCTCGCCGGGGGTTCTGGAGGTCAGCTGGCCGGGTCGCCCCCGCGAGGGCGATACGGTCCGGCGGGATCACGCTTGGGATCTGCGGTCGGCTCGCCTGGCGGACGAGGCCGTCGGCGCTGGACCGGCGGCACGATGGTGGCGAGCGTGCGGATCCCCTACACATCTTCACGGGTCCCTTCTAAACGGGAGGAAGTGACGTCGATCACATAGTTTGTTGTGATCGACAACATATGTCGTCGACATTCGCCCCTCAAGTGGAGCAAGACGCCACGCTTGTTGTGGAGTGGTAACAATTTGGTAACACACATGAAATGTGTGGCCGCACTGCCGACGGCGAGGTCGTTGCCCTGGCCTCGCCGACGAGGACCGCACCGCCCACTGCGTCGGGCGATGCGGTCCTGGTCAGCGGACTGTTGATGACCGTCGGGGGCACGCCCGAACACCACCGTGCCCGCGACCAGCAGGATCCAGTTGGACACCACCAGGACCACGGGGACGAGGATCGAGGCTCTGCTGCGCTGCAGCGGGATTCATAGATCGTTTCCGGCGTAGGAGAGGTTGAAACTCTTGTTGGTGACAGGGAAGTCGGGGACGATCGTGTCGTGCAGGGCGAGTGGCAGCGCCGGCCAGTTGAGAAACGACGGGTCGACGATCTTCACCCGGGTCAGTGTCCGGCCGGGTGACAGTTCGACTCGGTGCACGATGGTGCCGCGCCAGCCTTCGACGATTCCGACGCCGCTCCGGATGCCCGTGCGGACCGGGCTAGGCGGCCAGACGGTGATCGGCCCGGGGCGGAGGTCGTCCAGGAACCCGGTGATGAGGTCGAGGGAGACGTCGATCTCCTCGGCGCGGATGAGGAAGCGGGCCAGGACGTCACCGCCGCTCTTGGTGGGGACGGTGAGGGAGCCGTAGCAATCAGTGAAAGGGTGATCGCGGCGGGCGTCGGCGTCGATGCCGCTGGCGCGGGCCACATAGCCCAGAGCGCCCAGGTCATGGGCCTGACGGGCCGACAGGACGGCGGTTCCGGTGAACCGGTCGCGGATGACGGTGTGGGACAGGGCGAGAGCGACGATGTCGCGGATGTCGGCGCCGATGACGTGCAGCCGCTCTGGGGCGGGGAGACTGCGGAGCGTCGCCCCGCCGAGCACGACGCCGCCGCGCAGCAGCCGGTGTCCGGTGATCTCGGCGTTCAGCCGGAGCAGGGTCTCGCGGATGCGCAGGGCGTGGGCGTGCAGGATGGAGTGGCCGACGTCATTGCACAGCGCGCCGATGTCGGTGATGTGGTTGTGGAGACGTTCCAGTTCCAGCAGCAGTGCCCGCATCCGTTGTGCTTCCGGCGGGACGGTGCAGCCGACGGCGTCCTCAACGGCAAGGCAGTAGGCCAGGGCGTGGCCGACGGCGGTGTCGCCGCTGATCCGCTCGGCCAGCGGAAGCTTGTCCACCGGGTCATGCCCCTGGAACAGCTTTTCGATGCCCTTGTGGGTGAACCACAGACGGGCCTTGAGCTTGAGGATCGTCTCGCCGACGACGGAGAACCGGAAGTGGCCGGGTTCGATGAGCCCGGCGTGGATGGGCCCGACCGGGATCTCGTACACACCGGGGCCCCGCACGGTCAGGAACGGGTACGGCTCGGAATCGCTGAAGGCCGGCGGCGGGTCGTCGGCGTCGGAGCGCATCGGATACCACCCGCGGGGCCAGTGCGGGTGGCGGACCAGGCGGCGGGGCAGCGGGTGGTGCAGTGGCACGATGCCGAACAAGTCATGCATCTCGCGTTCGAAACGGCCGGCGGGGAAAGACACCCCGGCCAGCGTCGGCACCACGGGGCTCTCGGCATTCAGGTGGAGGTGCAGCTCAACGCGGGAGTCCGGCCGCCCACACGTGAACAGGTACACCACGCGCATGCCCGACCCGTCCGGGGCCACGGCGTCCTCGGGACGAGCCGGGTCGAGGGCGGAGTCAGGGTGGGCTGGGTCGTGGTGGGCTGCTACCAGGGCGAGCCGGTAGCCGCCCGATAGCAGTGTCCGGGTGTGGCCGAGCAGTTGGGCGGGACCGATGCCGATGCCGATCCGATTCCGGCCGGCCGGGGTGCCGGAGGCGAGCAGGCCCACCAGGTCAGCGGACCGCCGGACGGCCGGAAGCCCTGGGTCCGGACTGCGCGTCATGATGCTGTCTGTCGCCATTTCTATGGTGCTCCTACGACGGCGGCGGCGGCGGCCAGCAGGCTCTGCAGGGGGCCCAGGGCAAGGCCGAGGGCGGCGCACGCGGCCAGCCCGCTGATCAGTGGGGCCAAGGTGGCCGGGTGGGCCGCGGTGGCCCGGGCCGGCTCACCGTCCCCGTCCGGGGAGCCGGTCAGCATAGCGGCGCCGTGGCGGGTGAGTGCGGTGAAGATGACCAATGTCAGGGTGAAGGCCACCGCGACGGCCCAGCCGAGCCCAGCCGCGGTGGTGGCGCGGGCGATGGCGAGTTCGGAGGCGAACAGGCTGAAGGGTGGCAGTCCCAGGAGGGCGACCAGGCCGAGGCCGAAGGTGGCGGCCAGGGCGGGGCGGGTGGCGGCCAGCGCGCGCACCCCCGCGATGCGGCTGGTGCCGGTGCAGGCCAGGATGCGCCCAGCGCCGCAGAACAGCACGACCTTGGCCAGTCCGTGGCCGAGCAGGTGCAGCAGCACCGCCACGATGGCGAGGTGGCTGCCGGCCGCGGTTCCCAGCGCGGCCAGGCCCATGTGCTCGATGGAGGAGTAGGCGAGCATGCGTTTGTAGTCACGCTGGCTGATCAGCAGGGACGCAGCGGCGGTCAGGGAGATCAGCGCGGCGACGATGAGAAGGACCCTCATGTACCCGGGCCCCAGGGTGACGTCCGTGATGGCCTTGTAACGCAGGATCTGGGTGAAGGCCACGGCAAGTAGCACTCCCGACATCAGCCCCGAGACCGGGGCGGGCGCCTGGCTGTAGGCGTCGGGCAGCCAGGCGTGCATCGGCGCCAGCCCCGCCTTGGTGCCGAAGCCCAGCACCGCCAGCCCTCCCGTCAGCCGCATCACTCCGTGATCGAAGCCTGCGGCCTGGACGCGCAGGTGGTCCCAGTCCAGCGCGCTGAGACCGTGCCCGCCCGCGTGCATCGACGCGAGGTTCAGGCACACGGTGGCCAGGAACGCCAGCGCGATGCCGACCGAGCACAGCACGACGTACTTCCAGGCCGCCTCGGCGCCGGCCTGATCACGTCGGTGCCCGACCAGGAACGCGGTGACGATGGTGGTGGCCTCCAGGGCCACCCACACCATGCCGAGGTTGTCGGCCAGTACCGCGACGGCCACGGCAGCCAGGAACAGTTGCACCAGCACCAGATAGCGGCGGGTCCCGGTGCTCGGGGTCCGTCCGGTGGCCTGCCCGGCGGCGTGCTCGTCGTGGAGGTGGTAGACGCTCGCCCAGGTCGCAATCGCGGCGACCGCGCCGATGAGCAGCAGCATGAACGCCGCCAGGGCGTCCGCGCGCAGCCAGCCCGCGGCGACGGGCCCGGAGCGGGTGACTGCGACAGCCAGCATGATGCCGGCGGTGAGCTGGGTGAGCGCGGAGACGACGGCAGCCCAGGCGGTGGCACGCCGGTATCCGATCCCCGCGCAGAGCCCGGCGACCACGACCGGGAAGGTGATGGGCGCGTACAGCAGCAGTGTGGTCGCCACAGTGGAGGTCGGGCCGGTCATCAGTCGTGCAGCTCCCGTAGCTCGTCCAGGCCGGTCACGCCGTGCACGGCGTGCAGCCGGGCGGTGAGCACCTGCAACACCACCACGGCCAGCAGTAGGTCCAGCGACACGCCGAGTTCCACCACCAGCGGCACCCCGGCCGTCGTGAGGAACGCCACGGCGTCGATGCCGTTGTCGACCAGCACCATCCCGGTGACCTGGGACACCGCGCGGCGACGGGTGGCCAGAGCGAAGAATCCGATCAGCATGACCGCCAGGCCGACCGGGACGGCGCGCCCAGCCGTCGTCCCGGTGAGGGTGACCAATGGGTCGGCGGCGGCGTAGGCGAGCAGCGTGAGCGCGGCGGCGGCGAGCAGCGACGCGGTGATGTCGGCCAGCGGTGCCGCCTCGCGCGGCTGGTCGGAGGCCGCCAGGGTGCGCCACAGCATCCGCGGCACCATGACCGCCTTCAGCGCGGCCGCGACGACGGCCACCACGGCGAGTTCCACGCTGCGCTCGCGGGCGGCGAGCAGGGCGACCATCGCGGCGAGGGCGGCACCCTGAAGGGCCAGGAGCCGTACCAGCGCGGTCAACCTCCGCCGCCACAGCACCCCTACGGCGGCCAGCAGGAACACACCGCAGGCCAGGTCGAGCAACTGGCCGAACGACACGTCGCTCATGGCCTCCCCACCGCCCTAAAGATCATCTCAGGGTGCACGGTGCGCTCCAGAAGTCGTGGTCACGGTCAGGCGAGGACGAAGGACGCGGTCACGGCCAGCAAGGCCAGGACGAACGAGCCCGCCAGCAGTTCGGGCACCTTGAACAGGCGCATCTTGGCCATCCAGACCTCCGCGGCCGCCAGCGCGACCCCCAGGATGATCAGCTTGGCGGTGGAGGAGACCACCCCTGTCACCAGGGCGAGCAGGCCGCTCCCGGTGGCGATCCCCCAGGGCAGGAACAGACCGGCCAGCAGACCGAGTAGCAGTGTCAGCCGGACCGCCGCCGCCCACTCCACCAGCGCGAGATCGCGACCGGAGTACTCCAGGACCATCGCCTCGTGCACCATGGTCAGCTCTAGATGCGTACTCGGGTTGTCGACCGGTAGCCGCCCCGCTTCGGCAAGCACGGCGATCGCGAGGGCGGCCCCGGCCAGCAGGCTGGCCGGGTAGAACAGCCGGGCACCGTCAGCGGCTCCGGTCGCGGCGATGGCGCCCAGGTTGGTCGAGCGGGCCCGTACCGACAACGCGAACACCGACAGCAGCAGCGTGGGCTCCACCAGCGCGGCAATGGTCATCTCCCGGCTGGCGCCCATCCCGCCGAAGGCCGTGCCGGTGTCCAGGCCGGCCAGCGCCAGCGCGACCGTGCCCAGCAACAGCAGTCCCACCACCGCGATCAGGTCGGCGGCGCCGCCCAGCGGCAGCCGCGTGGAGACCAGCGGCACCACCGCCGCGATCAGGAGGCCGGTGGCCGCCAGCACCGGCGGGGCGGCGGTGAAGAACACCCCCGCGTCCGGCGGGCTGATCGGTTCCTTGCGGGCGAGCTTGCGCAGATCCCGCCAACTCTGGCCGATACCCGGACCCGCCCGCCCTTCCAGGCGTGCCCGCACTCGCCGCATCAAAGCGACGAGGTACGGGGCGCCGACCGCCACGAGGACCAACTGGACGGCCATGCCAAGTGCCCCGGTCATCGGAAGACCTCCGCCACCAACACGACCAGCAGCGTCACCAGCATGTAGGTCACGTAACGGTGCACGCTGCCCGAGGCCAGCACCCGTGCCGCCCGTCCCCACGCACGCCCGGCCGCCAGTAACGGCCGGTACAGGTGGGCCTCGATCCGGTCGGGGACCTTGCGCCGATAGGCGACGCTGGCCACCAGGTAGTCCGATTCGATGTGATGGGTTACGTCGATGTCCTGTTCGGGACGCATGACGTGGTCGAAGACACGCTGTAAGGGTTCGGCGAAACTGGTCGAGGTGTACTCCATCCGCGCCGTCAGCGGGCCGGTGCCGCAGTCCCACGCCCGTGTCGCTACCCGGCGGCGGCGTCCGAGCAGTCGAGTGGTCACCGCGATGGCGGTGAGGAGGACCACCAGCACACCGGCGATGGTGGCGGGGGCGAGAGTGCTGGCGATGCCGTCCAGCCGCAAGGTCACACCCGACCTGTCCAGCGGGGTTCCCACCCGCAGCCGCCCGGCGACCCGCCCGAGGGCGGGCCCGGTGATCTGGGGGGCGAGCGCCAGGACCAGGCATCCGGTGGCGGCCAGCGCCATCCCGGCCAGCATCCCCGCCGGTGATTCGTGGGCGCGGGAGGCGGCGTCACTGCGCGGCCGGGCCAGGAACCCGGTGCCCAGCGCCTTGACGAAAGTGGCCACTCCGACCCCGGCGGTGAGGGCGACGACGGCAACGACGATGGGTGCGGCGATCATGGTGATCACCTGTGCTGAGGACAGGCCGCCCGTAAGGGACTGGATCAGCAGCCACTCACTGACGAAGCCGTTACCGGGCGGCAGCGCCGCGGCAGCCAGCGCGCCGGCGGCGAACAGTCCCGTGGTCACCGGCATCCGTTTGGACAGTCCGCCGAGGTCGTCCAGGTCACGGGTGCCGGTGGCGTGCACCACCGATCCCGCGGAACAGAACAGCAGCGACTTGAACGCTGCGTGGTTGAGCGCGTGCAGCAGGGCCGCTCCCAGCGCCACCCCGGCCAGAGCCGGGCGATGCAGCGTCGTCAGCACCCCCGCGGCCGCCACACCCAACGTGATGAGACCGGCGTTCTCACACGTGGAATAGGCCAGCAGCCGTTTCAGGTCGGAGGCCAGCGCGGCCTGCAGGATCCCGTACAACGCCGAGAGCGCGCCGAACGCGCCGAGCAACAGCCACCACCAGGCCGGCCCGCCTCCCAGCAGATCCAACCCGACCCGTATCAGGGCATAGACCCCGAGTTTCACCATCGCCGCGCTCATCAGCGCCGAGACGTGGCTGGGCGCCTCGGCGTGCGCCCGTGACAGCCACGGATGTAACGGCACCAGCCCGGCCTTGGCGGCGAAGCCCACGGCCGTCAGCAGGAACACCCCCGCCCGCACCGGGCCCGACAGGGCGGCCGCGCCAGCGCGGATCGCGGTGAACGATTCCCCGCCGCAGGCGGTGGCCAGCCACATCAGACCCAAAAGGATCACCACCAGCCCGGCCTGGGTCATGACCGCGTACCACAGTGCGGCCTCGCGCACCGAGACCCGCTGGCGGTGCTCGGCCAGCACCAGCAGCAGTGAACTGGCCGCCATGAGCTCCCAGGCCAGCAGGAAGGTCGACACGCTGGCCGCCACGGGGACCACCAGCATCGCGCAGGCGAACACCGGCAGCGCCGCCAGCGCGCCCCGCGAGGACGCCCCCCGTCCTGAGGAGCCCGCGTACCCGGTGGTGTAGACGCCCACGATGGCGGCCACACCGCCGATCAGCAGCAGGAACCAGCCCGACAACGCGTCGGCGGCCAAGCGCACCCCGGCCAGCGGCAGCAGCCACGGCCACCACACCTGCCAGGACTGCCCGGCCAACGCCGATAACCCCGAGACGGCCCCGGCCATCCCCGACGCCGCGACGACGGCACCGACCAGCCGGGCCCGCCGGCGCGCCGGCGTCAGTGCCGCCAATGTGCCCGCCCCGGCGAGACCGGTGGCCGCCGCCAGCGCGGCCGCACCCAGGTTCACGCGCGGCTCACCTGCCGGTCAGGGTGCGCAGCGCCGCCACGATCGTCTCCGGGGGCGGTGGACACCCCGCCACCTCGACATCGACCTGCACCACGTCGCGCACCGCGCTCTGCACGCCGAACCCACCCGCGAAGACCCCGCAGTCACGTGCGCAGTCGCCCAGCGCGACCACGATGCCCGGTCTCGGCATCGCATCGTGACAGGCCCTCAGCGCATCGGCCATGTTGCGGGTCACTGGGCCGGTCACCAGCAGGGCGTCCGCGTGCCGCGGTGAGGCGACCAGGCGCGCCCCGTACCGTTCGGCGTCATAGACGGGGCTGAAGGCCTGCCCCACCTCGATCTCGCAGCCGTTGCACGAGCCGGCGTCCACATGCCGAACCTGGGCCGACCCTCCCAACGCGTGTGCGGCCTCGGGCATAGGCGCATCCGGTCGCGGGGGCGCCGGCTCGGCCACCCGCCCCACCTTGCCGATCTTTCCCAGTAACCCCATGACGATTTCCATCACCTTCCTGCACGAGTCCAGCACCGGTCAGGCATCGCCGGCGGGAGCCCCGCCACGTCGGCGGCGTGCGATGAGAAGAACACGGCCGCATGCGTGCCGCCGTAGCCGTGACGACGATGACAGGAAAGGGCCCTGTGTCGCCGCGATCACATATTGTCAACGTGGCCGGAGGGCGCCGACTGTCTCGCAGCGCCGTGGACGGTCTCCTGTGCCGTTCGGGTGGTCCCTAGTGATTGATTTTCGGTGGCCTGGGGAACCCGGACCGGCACCGTGCAGCGTACTCCGGGCCTGACTGCCTCGCGGCCGGTTTACCTGCACAAACTCACGCTGTGCGTTTGAAATCTTACTTATTGTTATCGATTTCGGCCTATGACCGTGCCCGCCACTGGACACGGCCGGACCACGAGGTCGACCAACAGGGCCCCGGCTGGGTGGCCGAGAGGTACGTGGAGCGGAGCCTGATGGGCGATGCGGGCGGTACGGGTCCTGAACGATCTGGGAGAGGCCGGGATCCGCTTGGCCGGAGTCGCTTGAGCTCAGGCCGTCATTGCCAGAAATGGCCGCAATGGACTGGTGCGCAGCCGTTCGACGAGGGGGGTGAGCAAGCGGCGTGCGAGTGGCGCGAACCCGAGGACGATCATCACGCCGATGAGGGCGCCAGCCAGGACATCGTGGGGGTAGTGGACTCCGACGTAGACGCGGGAGGCGGCCATGAGGAGGGCGGCTGCCGAGGCGATCAGGCCGAGCCGCCAGCTGACCAGGGAGATCGCTGCGGCGGCTGCTGCCG
>JAOPYO010000019.1 GCA_025964575.1 Actinomycetes bacterium | reverse complement strand
CGTCCTGCACGGCCGGATTGTCGTAGTTGAGGTCCGGCTGGTGCGAGAAGAAGCGATGCCAGTAGTACTGCCCGCGCACCGGGTCGTACGTCCAGTTGGACGTCTCGGTGTCGACGAAGATGATCCGTGCGTCCGGGTAGGGCTCGTCGGTGTCCGACCACATATAGAAGTCACCGAACGGTCCGTCCGGGTCGGACCGCGACGCCTGGAACCAGGAGTGCTGATCGCTGGTGTGGTTGATGACCAGGTCCGCGATCACCCGGATGCCGCGCTTGTGGGCCTCGTCGATCAGCTCGACGAAGTCCCCCAGATCGCCGAACTCCGGCAGGATCTGGGTGTAATCACTGATGTCGTAGCCGCCGTCGCGCAGTGGCGAAGCGTAGATCGGCAGCAGCCACAGGCAGTCGATGCCCAGCCACTGCAGATAGTCGAGCCGCTGGATGAGCCCGCGAATGTCACCGGTGCCATCGTCGCTCGAGTCGTGGAAGCCACGGATGAGCACCTCGTAGAAGACCGCCCGTTTGTACCAGTGGGGGTCGCTGGGCGTCTCGTCGCTGAAGGAGTCGACCGGCGTTCCGACGGCAGGGTCGAAGGGTCCATCGAGGGCCTCTGATGCGCCGCCGGGAGGCTGAGGCCGAGGCCTAGGGTTCGGCGGGGCGGGCTGAGAAACTGTCAACTCTCGCTGCTCCTGAGCGGGGAGGTGGGACCGGAACGGTCCAGAGTGAAAATGTGAGCGGGCTGTGCGTGCGGGTCGAGACGTACGTAGTTCGCCTGCCGCCACTGGTACGACTCGCCGGAGAGTTCGTCGGTGACGACGAACTCGTGTTGCCCCGGATCGAGGCCCAGCGCGGGCAGGTCGAGATGGACGGTCGCTTCCCGAACCTGATATGGATTGAGATTTACGACGACCAGCACGGTGTCGTCGACGCCCGCGGCGGGCGCGTCGCCGCGGGCCGTGCTTTCTGGGCGTGTCTCCGACAGCCGTTTGGAAAAGCAGATCACTTCTGGCTGGTCGACGTAATGGAACCGCAGGTTACGCAGTCTACCCAGCGCGGGGTGGGCTCTACGCACAGTGTTGAGCTTCGTGATGAGGGGCGCGATGCTGCGACCCTCTCGCTCGGCCTTCTCCCAGTCACGCGGGCGGTACTGATATTTCTCCGAGTCGCGGTACTCCTCGCTGCCGGGCCGGACCGGCACGTTTTCGATGAGCTCGTATCCAGAGTAGACCCCCCAGGTCGGAGAGAGCATGGCCGCCAGGATCGCCCGGATCTCGAAGGCCGGCCGACCGCCATGCGCGAGGTACTCGTTGAGGATGTCCGGGGTATTGACGAAGAAGTTCGGCCGCATGTACTTCGCCGCGTCACCGGACAGTTCCCGGAGGTACTCCTCGAGCTCGTCCTTGCTGTTACGCCAGGTGAAGTACGTGTACGACTGGTGGAAGCCGATCTTGCCGAGGGTGTGCATCATCGCCGGCCGGGTGAACGCCTCGGCCAGGAAGAGCACATCCGGCGCGATCTCGTTGACTTCGCCGAGCAGACGTTCCCAGAAGGCCACCGGCTTGGTGTGCGGGTTGTCCACCCGGAAGATCCGCACCCCGTGGTCCATCCAGTGCCGCACTACCCGCAGGACCTCCTGGTAAATGCCCTCGGGGTCCTTGTCGAAGTTGATCGGGTAGATGTCCTGGTACTTCTTCGGCGGGTTCTCGGCGTAGGCGATGGTCCCGTCCGCCCGGACGTTGAACCATTCGGGATGCTCCGTGACCCATGGGTGGTCGGGGGAGCACTGCAGCGCGAGGTCCAGCGCGATCTCCAGACCTAGATCCCCTGCATAGGACACGAAGGCGTCGAAGTCCTCGATCGTGCCCAGGTCAGGGTGGATCGCGTCATGCCCGCCGTCCCGGGACCCGATCGCCCACGGCACACCGGGGTCGTCCGGAGCGGCGTCGAGCGTGTTGTTCGGGCCCTTGCGGAACTTCGTGCCGATCGGATGGATAGGCGGTAGATAGACGACGTCGAAGCCCATGTCGGCGATGGCGGGCAGCCGCTTCATCGCCGTTCGGAACGTCCCCGAGTGCACGCCGAGCCGTCCCGGCAGGTCGTACGAGGAGCCCTCCGAACGGGGAAAGAACTCGTACCACGAGCCGTACAGGGCGCGCTCGCGATGAACCACGACCGGGAGCCACTCCGTCGTGGTCACCAACTCGCGCAGCGGATGCTTGCGCAGCGTCTCCAGGATCTCCGGCGCCCTCGCCGCGGCCATCCGATCGGCCGCCGGGCGGGTCCTGGTGAGCAATTCCCGGGAGAGTCGCGACAATCTGGACCGTTCCTTGCCGGCGGGGAGGCCCCTGGCCGCGCGGGCGAAGAGCTGAGACCCCTCCTTGAACATCAGGTCCACGTCCTGGCCGCGCGGGATCTTGATCTCCGCGTCGTGCCGCCAGTGCGCGATGGGGTCGCCCCAGGCCTCGATCCGGAAGTGCCAGAGGCCGGGCTCGCCCACGGTCACCTCCGCCGCGAGCCGGTCCGTGCCCGGTGTCTGTTCGCTCAGATACACCAGCGGTTCAAGCGCGCCGGAAGGATCTCGCAGCACCACTCCGGCGGCGAGCATCTCGTGGCCCTCGCGGAACACCGTCGCGGAGACCTCGAAGGTCTCCCCGGTGCTCGCTTTGGCCGGCCAGAGCCCGGGGCGCCCGTTGAAGGGCTGTACTTGGGGCTCGACGTCAAGGATGGGTATGCGTCCGATCATCGGCGGCAACGCTACCGACGCGGTCTCGGACGCGGAGTGAACTTTGCCCAAAAAATGATCAGCTTCCTTCTCTGCCAGGTCCTGCTGATCCGGCTGCATGGCTCACCCCGCTTGCTCCCAGGCCCCGGAGAGGAGACCCACCCTCAACCTCACCAATCCTGCGTCATTGAAACGAGTGGAATGTCCGCTAAGTGGAACGTCGCCAGGTCGTGACACCCGCGAGGATGGAACGTGCCACGAACGAGAGGCCCTCACCACCGGTCTTGATCGTTAGTGTTCGCTATCTTTAGAAGATCTGGTCCGCCGGATGGGTCGCGAGCATGACCGAACAGCGCCTACCGTTACTGGGCGTGAAGGCCATCCGACGATTCACCGTACGTACAGTCCTGCACGAACCTCTCCAGGGGCTCGAAGAGCTCGTACTCAATCTGCGCTGGTCATGGCATGGCGAGACGCTGGACCTGTTCCGCTCCGTGGACCCTGAGCTCTGGGAAGCCGTTCGGCACGACCCGGTCCGGCTGCTCGGTGAGGTGTCGGCCGACCGGCTCGCCGCGCTGGTGGCGGACAAGCGGTTCCTACGCCGTCTCGACGATGCGGTCGAGGACCTCCGCGACTATTTGACCGCTCCGCGCTGGTACCAGCACCTCGACGGGCCGCCCCCGGCCGCGATCGCCTATTTCTCGCCGGAATATGGCATCGCCGCCGCGCTTCCGCAGTACTCAGGCGGCCTCGGCATCCTGGCCGGAGACCACCTCAAGACCGCCAGCGACCTGGGTGTGCCGATCATCGGGGTCGGTCTGCTCTACCGGCACGGCTACTTCTCCCAGTCGCTCTCCCCGGACGGCTGGCAGCTCGAGCGCTATCCGTCGATCGACCCCAACGGACTGCCGCTGACCCTGCTGAAGGACAGGGACGGCGCGGCCGTACGCATCACCATCGGGCTGCCGGAGGGCCGGGTCCTGCATGCCCAGGTCTGGCTGGCCCAGGTCGGCCGGGTGCCGCTGCTGCTGCTCGACTCCGAGGTGGAGGAGAACGACCCCGGAGCCCGGGACGTCACCGACAGGCTGTACGGCGGGGGTACCGACCACCGGCTGCTGCAGGAGATGCTGCTCGGCATCGGCGGGGTACGCGCCATCCGGGCGTACTGCGGGATCACCGGGCACGCCGACCCCGAGGTCTTCCACACCAATGAGGGTCACGCCGGCTTCCTCGGCCTGGAACGGATCCGGGAACTGGTCACCGAGCAGTCGCTCTCCTTCGACGAGGCCCTCGAATCCGTGCGGTCCGGCACGGTGTTCACCACGCACACCCCGGTGCCGGCCGGCATCGACCGGTTCCCACGGGAGCTCGTCCAGAAGTACTTCGGAGCCACCCAGCCGGGGGGTGGTCAGGAGGGTGAAGCAAGCGTGCCGGTCGAGCGTGTGCTGGCGCTCGGCGCGGAGACCTACGAGGACGGCGACCCCACCGTCTTCAACATGGCCGTCATGGGCATGCGGCTCGCCCAGCGGGTCAACGGTGTCAGCCTGCTGCACGGCGCGGTCAGCCGGGAGATGTTCGGCGGGCTGTGGGGCGGGTTCGACGTCGACGAGGTGCCCATCGGCTCCATCACCAACGGCGTTCACGGAGCGACGTGGGTGGCGCCCGAGGTGCTCGAACTGGCCGCCCGCGAGGTGCCTTCGGTGCTCGAGACCAGCCGTGGCTGGGAGGGTGTGAAAGCCATCCCCGAGGCCGACATCTGGAGGGTGCGCCGCACTCTGCGAGAGCGCCTCGTTTTGGACGCCCGGCGGCGGCTGGCAGCCTCATGGCGCCAGCGCGGCGCCTCCCCGGCCGAGCTGCCCTGGGTCGACGAAGTGCTCGACCCGGACGTGCTGACGATGGGCTTCGCCCGGCGCGTGCCCTCGTACAAACGCCTCACCCTGATGATGCAGGATCCGGCGCGGCTGCGCGCGTTGCTGCTGGATCCGGAACGACCGGTGCAGATCGTCATAGCCGGCAAGGCGCACCCCGCCGATGAAGGCGGCAAGCGGCTCATCCAGGAGATCGTCCGCTTCGCCGACGACGCCGGAGTGCGGCACCGCATCGTGTTCCTGCCGGACTACGACATGGCGCTGGGCCAGTTGCTGGTACAGGGCTGTGACGTGTGGATGAACAACCCGCTGCGGCCCTTGGAGGCGTGCGGCACCTCCGGGATGAAGTCCGCGCTGAACGGCGGGCTCAACCTGTCCATCCGGGACGGCTGGTGGGACGAGTGGTTCGACGGCCAGAACGGCTGGGCGATTCCCACCGCCGACGGGGTCATGGATGCGGACCGCCGTGATGACATCGAGGCCTCCGCGCTCTATGAGCTGATCGAGGACCACATCGCGGTGATGTTCTATGACCGCGACGGTTCCGGGTTGCCCCGCCGCTGGCTGGAGATGGTCAAGCACACGCTGGTCTCACTCGGGCCGAAGGTGCTGGCGGGCCGGATGCTCCGCGACTATGTGGCGCAGCTGTACGCGCCCGCGGCGGCCTCGGCGCGAAGCATCTCCGCCTCCGGACACGCGGGGGCCCGGGAGCTGGCGGCATGGAAGCTCCGGGTGGCCAAGGCCTGGCCGGGCGTCAGTGTCGATCATGTCGAGTCCAGTCTCGAGTCCGGGGACGACGGCAGCCCGCACGTCGGCGCACAGCTCACCATCCGGGCGCTGGTCGACCTGGGTGAGCTCCAACCAGGCGATGTCACGGTCGAGGCGGTCTACGGCCGGGTCGACGAGACGGACTCCCTGATCTCTCCGGCCTATCGGGAGCTCACCGGGGACGAGGTCGCCGAGGATGGCCGGCTGCGTTACGTCGGCGAGATCCCGCTGGATCGGACCGGCGCGTTCGGCTACAGCGTCCGCGTCGTCCCCCGCCACGATGGCCTGGTGACCCGCGCCGAAATGGGGCTGGTGGCACTCCCGCCCGCCCCCGCAGGCATGCCCGAAGGTGATCTGAGATAGCCCCGCGCTCTCCGTGATCAAGGAATCGTCGCTTTGATCACGGAGAGCGCGCTGCCGTGACGTCAGGGAGAAAGGGTCGGGGTGGCACCAGGGAAACGGTGCCGGACAGCCGCCAGCTTGGCGCAGCGGACGCGCTCCAGGGCGAGAGCGCCTGGCCCGGTCTTGCCGCCAAGCTTGGCCTTGAGCTCGGTCAGACGCTCTTCGAGCCTGGTGCAGTCGTCCTTGACCGTCTGGAGCAGGGTGGCGAGCTGGTCGATCGTGGTTGCATCGGTCCAGGGCTTGCCGAGGTACTTGCCCTGGTAGTAAGGGCCGCCGACCAGCTTCGTGCCCGTCGCGCCCGCGTCTTCGAAGACGAGGCCCTGCTGCTGATCCATCAGCGGGGTCCCGCCTGGATGCCCCGTACGGTCGCCTCCGTCACCCAGCGGAGACCGGACCTGATCGAGGAAGGCGACCAGCCGAGCACCGGCTGGGATGGCGGTCTGGAACTTCTGCGGATCGGCTTCGGAGCCCGAACCGACTCTGACATACACCCGTGCGCCCGGGGCCGACCCCTTGATGGTCTTGTCCACTCGTACCTGCATCACCACTGACTTCAAGGCCTTCGTCGGGGCGGCGCCGGGCGGGGAGAGTTGAATCTGTCCTGCCGTGAACCCCTCGACCGTGCCCGTCACCACGACGTCGGCGAAGGCCGCCATCACCGACGGGGCCGACACCACTCCCGGCTTCAGGGCCACGGGGCTGAGCGGACGCGCTTGAGCAGTCAGCGCAGAGAGCATCTTGAGGTATTGGGCGATCAGCCGATCCTCGCCCGCCCCGGTCAGGACCGAGGCGTCGACATGGACGGGCTGGGGAGAGGGGGACACGGAGCGGGAGCCGGAGGCGGCGACGGGCTTGGCGAGGCCGCTGTTGTCGACCAGGCCGGGGAGGGTGATGACCCCGGCGGCGAGGGCGCACGTGGCGGCCACCGCCCCGGCCGCGTACCGACGGCGCCGGATCTTACGGCCCTGCCGTTCGGCGTTGCCGGTGAGATCGCTCACCGGCGGTACCTCGGCACTGTTGTCTTCGAGCACGGCGCGCAACTCCTGTTCGGTGAACGGCATGTCAGACCCCCAGTCCTACGAGCGCGACCGACCCTTTGAGGGTCGGGTCGACGCGGAGCTTGGCGAGGGCCCGGCTGATCTGGCTGCGCACGGTCACCGGGGAACATCCGAGGATCCCGGCGATCGTGGTGTGGTCCAGATCGGCGAAGTAGCGCAGCACGACGGCCGCGCGTTCCCGCTTCCCCAGGCGGTGGAGCGCCGTCCACAGCACATCCCTGTCCTCGATGCCGTACGACGTCTCGGCGGCGACATCGGGCAGCCGATCCGTGGGCATTTCGCCATGCCAGCGCCGCCGCCACCAGGAGGCGTGCGTGTTCACCAGAATCCGGTAGACGTACGGATCCGGATCGTCTCCGATACGGTTCCAGGCCAGCCACGCCTTGGTCAGGGCGGTCTGAACGAGATCCTCGGCTGTGGCCCAGTCCCGGCACAGCAGGTAGGCGGTCCGGAGCAGCCGCGATGACCGCTCCGCGACGTACGTCCGAAACTCGGGCGGCTCCTGCATGCGCTCTCCTTGCCCTCGCTGTCTCGAGGACTACTACTCCTCAGGCCCCCCGGAGTGTTGCGCGAGCGCCTCGAATGCTGGGCCGAGTATGTCCACCAGCCCTCTTCGGCGGATCTTGATCTTGGGTGGTTCCACGAGCTGGAGCAGCAGGCCGGGTGGGACGGCCGGCACCGGTGGCCGTTCACGGAGCCGCGCCAGCCCGGTCACGGGGGTCCAGAAGTGCTCGGCCGTGAGCGGGACGTCCTCGACGGCCAGTGGGTCCGGTGCCGTGGCCGGTTGCCGGCGCAGGGTGGTGAGCAGCTGATCCTTCGTGCGGCCGTTCCAGGCCAGGATCAGGAACGGGTCGTCGTCGAACGCCTCCGCCAGCACATAGAGCGCGGCGGCGGCGTGCTTGCACGGATCGCCCCAGTCGGGGCAGCTGCACATGAGGTGCAGGTCGCGCGCCGATTCCGGGAAGAGCGGGACGCCGAACTCGGTGAAGACCTCCTCGATCTCCGGTGGCATCTCCCCGGCCAGCAACCGGGCGCGGAAGACCGCCCGGGAGGCGAGCGCGTCCTCGATGTCCTCCCAGTCAGACTCGTTGATCACGTCGATGCCGAGCGTGACCTTGTACGCCTTGGCCCGCGAGCCCTGGACCTTGGCGGTCACCTCGTACGGCCTGACCTCGAGGTCGAGGACCTGCCCCTGCCGGGCGTACGTCCGGCCGCGCTGCAATCGGCCTTTGTCGGCGAAGGACTCCAGCAGATCGATGAATCGGCGAGACCACCACTCTTCGCCGATCGAGCCTCGTTTGGTGCGGGCCTTGATCCCACCCTCCACCCGGATGGGCTTCGACGGCTCGAAGAACGGCATCAGCCGCTCACCGCCTCGGCGCCGAGGCGGAACACGTCCCGCAGTTCCGCCACCGACAGGTCGGTCAGCCAGCCCTCGCCGGTGCCGACGATCGACTCCGCCAGGGCCTTCTTGCGCTCGATCATCTCGTCGATCCGCTCCTCCATCGTGCCGACGCAGATGAACTTGCGGACCTGGACGTTCTTGGTCTGGCCGATCCGGAAGGCCCGGTCGGTGGCCTGATCCTCCACGGCCGGGTTCCACCACCGGTCGATGTGGATCACATGGTTGGCGGCCGTCAGGGTGAGGCCCGTGCCCGCCGCCTTGAGCGACAGCAGGAAGATCGACGGCTCCGTGTCCCGCTGGAAATGCTGGACGAGTTCGTCGCGCTGCTTCTTCGAGGTGCCGCCGTGCAGCCAGAGCACCGGCCGGTCCAGCCTGCTCTCGAGGTACGGCTGGAGCATCGAGCCGAACTCGGCGTACTGCGTGAAGACCAGCGCCTTCTCGCCCTGCTCGAGGATCTCCGTGCAGATCTCCTCCAGCCGTTCCAGCTTGCCGGATCTTCCCGGCAGCCTCGAACCGTCCTTGAGCAGATGCGCCGGATGGTTGCAGACCTGCTTGAGCTTGGCCATCGTCGCCAGCACCAGCCCGCGCCGTTCCTTGTCGTCCTTGCTCTCGGCGATCCGTTCCAGCATGTCGTCCACGGTCGCCTGGTAGAGGGAGGCCTGCTCGGCGGTCAGATTGCAGAAGACCTTGATCTCCTGCTTCTCCGGCAGGTCATCGATGATCGACTTGTCGGTCTTCAGCCGACGGAGGATGAACGGCTGGGTGGCGCGCTTCAAGGCGGCGGCGGCCCGTTCGTCACCCTGCGCCTCGATGGGGACCGCATAGCGTTCCCGGAAGGACTGGCGTGGGCCGAGCAGCCCCGGATTGGCGAACTCCATGATCGACCACAGTTCGGTGAGATGGTTCTCCACCGGCGTGCCGGTCAGTGCGAGTCTGCTCCTCGCCGGGATGGACCGCACGGCCCTGGCCTGCCGGGTGCCGCTGTTCTTCAGCGCCTGGGCCTCGTCGCAGACCACCCGGCCCCATTCGACGGCCTTGAGCATCTCGGCGTCCCGCGCCGCCGTCCCGTACGTGGTGAGCACCAGATCGGCCTGGCCCACCGCCTCGACCAGGTCTTCGTCCCGATGGCGTCCGCTCCCGTGGTGGACGTACACCCGCAGCTTGGGCGCGAACTTGGCCGTCTCGCGCTGCCAGTTCCCCACCAGCGACATGGGTCCGATCAGTAGCGTCGGCTTCGGGTGCCGTCCGTCTGCGCGTTCCGCTGTGAGTAGGGCCAGGGTCTGGGCCGTTTTCCCCAGACCCATCGAGTCCGCGAGAATCCCGCCAAGACCAAGGTCTTCCAGGAAACTGAGCCAGGACAGACCGCGTTCCTGGAAGGGGCGGAGAACGCCGTTGAAGCCCTCCGGGGTGGTCATCGGGACCAGGCGCTTGTCGGCCTCGCCGGAGAGCAGATCGCCCAGGGCTCCGTCCGCTTCGACCGAGACGAGCGGGAGCGCGTCCTCGCCCGCATGGATGACGGCGCTCATCACCTGAGAGGCCGCCATCCTCCCGGTACGTGGGTTGCGCAGGAACTCCAGGGCCGTCTCCAGTTGCCGGTCGTCCAGCTCCACCCACTGCCCGCGCAGTCGTACCAGAGGGGCCTTGAGCCGGGCCAGCTCGGCGAGTTCCTCCTCGTCGATGGAGTCGCCGCCGATCGCCAGATCCCAGCGGAACTCCACCAGGGAGTCCAACCCGAACCCGGACGAGGTGGCCGCACCCGGATCGGACTCGCCTTCGGTCGTGGTGGTGAGCTTCAAGCCCAGCTTGGCCTTGCCGGCCCACTGCGGCAGCAGCACCCCGAAACCTGCCGCGGCCAGCATGGGTGCCGCCTGGCGCAGGAACCGGAAGGCCCCGGCCGTGTCGAGTACGGCTTCGTACGGCACGGCGGTGTTCAGCGCGGGCGCCATGTCCGGGAACAGCCGCAGCGCCCGCCCCAAGCCGGTCAGCAGCGTCTCCTCCGCATCGGCGACCGAGGCGGCCTCGCCCGCCCAGACCGAAGCGGCCGGGACCAGCAGGCTGAGATCCTCGGTGCCCTGCAGCGCGAACTCCACCCGCCACGACTCGTCCTGTGGCTCCTCGGCAGGCTCCTCCGAGTCCGGGTCGGCTTCCCAGCCGATGTCGTCCTGAGTCGCGTCCAGCGTCTTGGCACCGGGCTCGATCAGCCGGAAGCAGACGCGTAGCGGCCCGGCCGGACGTTGCGCCGCTCTGGCCCATGCGTCGAGTTCGGCCGCCAGGCCCTCAGGATCATCGCCCGGCTCCCGTACGACCTCGGGGTCGGGGCCGGTCAGCGCCTGCACCCAGCGCTCCGCCAACGGGAGCCGGTCGGGCACCCGGCCCTTCCTCCCGGGCAGCAACGGATGCGGCACGACGCCCCGTACGGCGGTGTCGACCAGTCCGTTCAGCGCCTCCCGCAGCACCTGCCCCGCGGG
>JAOPYO010000478.1 GCA_025964575.1 Actinomycetes bacterium | reverse complement strand
ACTCCTCGCCCGCATATGGGCCTACACCCAGCATCGACGGCCCCGGCAGACCTTCCACCGCGCACACGGTCAAGCAACTCATCCTGCGCCTGGCCCGGGAGAACAGCAGCTGGGACCAACGCCGGATACAGGGCGAACTCGCCCGCCTCGGCTACCCGATCGCGCAGTCCTGTCCTGTCCTTGCCGAAAACCTAATGGGGGTTACCGGGTCAGCACCGACCGGGACTGCGGCTCCGTGAGGAGCAGGGGTTGGAGTGGGTGCAGACTCGGTGCCGTTAGCCGCTGGTAGGTGAGCACTTCAAAAACCCGGAGCATATGAGTCCTAGGATGAGACCGTGCCCCCGCCAGTGGTCGGGAGGCCTGACCGCTGTTTCCTCAACCGACAGGCGCAGCCTACTCGGAGCGCTGCTGCCGACACCCCGGGCGAGCGACCTATGGGGCAAGGCGCGCTAAGAAGTGACGCATGCGATCGGTGCTGATCTCCCACTGACTTGAAGTCCCGCACGGTGGTCACGCCACGTCGAATCGCCAACTATGGCAATTATGCAGCCGCTGGCATGGTGCCGGTCGTGCACGGGTCTGTCTGGTATCCCGTTCGGGGTTCGAACCCGTGCACGGGCAAGGCGACCCGCCGGTCAACCCGCGCCGAACGGCCTGGATTGACCGGGACACAATCACCATGTCCGCTCGGTGTCCGCTCGTACGCCACGGAACAACCCGGCAGCATCCGGCACGGCCCGACATGAAAACCGGTTCAATCACGGCCTGACCGGCACGAAACAACACCCCGCCTCACCGACCGGCACAGGCCGATACGGCTTTGAGGCGACTTCAACACCGATGGGCCCGAGGATCTCGGGTCGGCGGGTTCGATTCCCGTACGCCTCCGCCACCGAGAACCTGGGCTGAGCCGCCGAGACGCCCTGACCGGCAGGAACGTCGTGAGCCGCGTCGGCAACGCTGGCCATGCTGCCGGTCTTCATGACCGAGATCTTCTGGATCGATGGCCTCACCATGGGCGTCAACGTCGGGCTCAACAAGGTCCGCTTCCCCAGCCCCGTCAAGGTCGGCTCCCGGATCCGCGGCGGAGCCCAGCTCACCGATCTGAAGAACTCCCCCGCTGGGAAGCTGGCGACCATCCGGATGACCGTCGAGGTCGAAGGGCTGAAGAGAGCCGTCTGCATCGCCGACACGCTGTCGCTGTACGTCGCGTAACGGCTGAATCGGGTAACGTAACCGGGGATGACCCCGGTTAGCCAGGAGGACCATGTCACCGCTCGGCGCCGACCCTGCACCGCGCGCGGAGCCACGGCGGCCACGCCGGGCGGACGCGCGGCGCAATTATGAGCTGCTGCTGGCCGCCGCCAAGGAGATCTTCGATGAGCACGGTGTCGACGCGCCCCTCGATGACATCGCCCGCCGGGCCGGGGTCGGCAACGCCACCATGTACCGCCACTTCCCGACGCGCCGCGAGTTGATCATCGCCGTCTACGCCGACGAGGTGACGGCGCTCTGCGCCCAAGGCGAGGCCCTGCTCGAAGAGGGATCACCCGGTGACGCGCTCTTCGGCTGGTTGCGGGCCTTCATCGCGCACGTCGCCACCAAGCGTGAGCTGGCGCTGGCGGTCACCAACGATCGGGGTGGGCAGCGCTCAGCACTCTTCGGCCGCTGGCACGAAGCGATGCACTCGACCGCGTCCGCGTTGCTGACCCGGGCGCAACGGTCCACCACCGTCCGGGCCGATCTCGAAGTGTCAGACCTGCTCGCACTGGCCAATGGGATCGCTCTGACCGGCGCGGACGCCGATCAGACCGAGCGGCTCCTCCTCCTCATCAGAAGCGGCACGGACCCGGACCCGAAACCGGTCGATGAGGCCGGGTGAAGGAAACCCTCGGCCGGCCTCCGACCTGCCGCGACGCCGAAGTGCCCGGTAAGACCCGCCCGATGAAATGCCCGGTCGAGGAGGGCATATGAACCAGACCCGTGGAATGTCCGGTGCGCTCTGGTGGTCCGGCCGTACGTCACGGGAGAAGGATGGGTTGGGCATGATGGTCTGGTGGGAGAGTCCGGTAGGGCAGCGCCGCCGATCATCGATGTGGCGCCGTTGTTGGGCGGTGGTTCAGTGGGAGGGCCGTCTCAGGTGGCCCGTGAGATCGAGGCGGCCTGCCGTGAGCATGGCTTTTTCTACGTCACCGGCCACGGGGTGGCACCGGGACTGCTGACAGCGCTGGAGGCGGCGAGCCGGCGGTTCTTCCAGCTGCCGTTGACCGACAAGCTGGAGATCGCTATGGAACACGGCGGTCCCGCCTGGCGCGGCTTCTTCCCCGTCGGCGCTGAGCTCACCTCGGGTCGGCCTGATCACAAGGAAGGCCTGTACTTCGGGGCCGAGCTCACCGGCGACGACCCTCACGTGCGGGCAGGCCTGCCTCTGCACGGCCGCAATCTGTTTCCCCGCCAGATACCCGAACTACGGCCGGCTGTGCTGGCCTACCTCGATGCGCTGACCGAGCTCGGACAAGCGGTGCTGCGGGGCGTGGCCATCAGCCTCGGCCTGGACCCTGACTACTTCGCCAATGGGTACACCCGCAACCCGACGGTCCTGTTCCGCGTGTTCCACTACCCGCCCTCGCCGCCGGCCACCGGCGGCTGGGGAGTGGGCGAGCACACCGACTACGGACTGCTGACCCTGCTCGCCCAGGACGGCAACGGTGGTCTGCAGATCAAGGCGCCGCACGGCTGGATCGACGCACCGCCCATCCCCCACACGTTCGTCTGCAACATCGGCGACATGCTGGACCGGCTCACCGCAGGTTGGTATCAGTCCACGCCACACCGCGTCCGCAACACCAGCGGCCGCGACCGGCTGTCGTTCCCGTTCTTCCTCGACCCCGACTTCACCGCCGAGGTGCCCCCACTGCCCCACCACCCCGCCACCGGCCACGGTGACGGGCAGCGACGCTGGGACGGACAGGAACTGCGCGCCTTCACCGGCACCTACGGCGACTACCTCCTCGGCAAAGTCTCCAAGGTCTTCCCGCAGCTCCGCGACGACCTGCCCTGACACCCGACCGCTCATCGCGGCCGGACAGACCATGCCAAGACCGTCCTGTCAGGGCGAATAGCGGACGTTGCCCTGAGTGGGTGCTTCCGCGGTCGCGCGCGTACCGTACTGGGACCGTAGGTCATCGCCACATCGGATCAGGGACCGTCGAGCAGCGAAGTAACCCGCTGAAGATACTCCTTGCTCGCGGGTACCTGCAGGACCATCAGCAGGTCGGGATCTTCAACCGGGTGAAGCTGGAACATCTCCAGGCCGAGCCGTCCGATCTCGGGGTGATCGATTTCGATCGTCGCAGGTCTGAAATACCGGACAGGGTAGTCCGCCCACCATTCCCGGAATTCCGGGCTGGCCTCGCTCAACTCAGCCACGATGACCGCGAATCGCGGGTCGTCCGGTCGCTGGCCGACAGCGGCTCGGAACTGGCTGAGGACCGCACGCGCGGCCGGTTCCCAACGGATCATCCGGGCCCGGTTCTCCGCGTCGGTGAACATCATCCACAGCAGATTGCGCCGGTCGACGGGCAGCATTCCAGGGTCATGCCGGAGCCTCGCATAGGACGGGTTCCACACCACGAAGTCAAAGTGAACGTCATAGATCGAAGCGATATTGGGAGCGACCGCATCGACCAGCTGCTGCAGCCGAGGAAGGACCTTGTCGACGGGCGTCCCGAGCACCGGGGCGGTGAGGCCGGCGAGGCCACGGAGGTGTCGATGCTGGTCAGGGTCGAGCAGCATCGCGCGGGCCAGCGCGTCGACCACCTGGGCTGACGCAGAGATGTCCCTGCCCTGTTCCAGCCAGGTATACCAGGTGACACCGACCCCGGAGAGCTCGGCGACCTCTTCCCGCCGAAGGCCGGGAGTCCGGCGGAGACCGGGGTCACCGTACTCCCGCAGACCCACATCGGCCGGTCGCAGCCGTGCCCGCTGAGCACGGAGAAAGGCGGCCAGCTCGGCACGGCGGGCTGCTTGCGGATTCTCCTGGCCGTCTCTCACGCCGACTTGACTCCAGAGTGGAGTGGACCGTGGACCGGCCGCTGGGTAGCAGTATCAGCACTAGGACCGGCAACACCTATCTCGTTACCCTGGCGATCATAGCCATTCATCCGAGGCCTGACATGAGGAGCTTCGTATGGCAGATCACAAAGGGCCGGTACTGGTCATCGGTGCCACCGGTCAGCAGGGTGGCGCGACCGCGCAGCACCTGCTCGAACGTGGTCAGACGGTCCATGCCCTGGTACGCGATCCCGATTCGCCCGCCGCCAAGGCGCTGCAGGGGGCAGGAGCCGACCTCGTCCTCGGCGACCTGGATGATCCGACGTCGCTCCGGACGGCGATGGAAGGCGTGCACGGGGTCTTCCTCGTACTGACCATGATGGTGGGCTCCAAGATCAGCCCTGAAGGCGTGGTGGCCGAAGAACGGCGGGGAAAGGCGGTGGCGGACCTCGCTCAGGAGTCCGGCATCGAGCATCTCGTGTACAGCTCACTCAATGGCGCAGGCGCCCATTCCGGAATCCCCTACTACGAAAGTAAGGCGCGGATCGAAGAGCACATCCAGGCGCTCGGACTTCCCGCGACCGTCCTGCGCCCCGTCTCCTTCATGGACAATTTCGCCACCTATAATCGCCCGGTCCTGGACGACGGCGAGCTGGTGGTCAACCTCGCCGTACGACCAGAGCTTCCGATGCAGCTGATCTCGGTGCGCGACATCGGCGCGTTCGCCGCGATCGCGTTCGACCGGCCCGGCCGGTTCCTCGGCCGGACCGTCGAGATCGCCGGAGACGTACTCACCCCTCCGGAGATCGCCGAGACCTTCGGCCGTGTCTGCGGCCTGCCGGCGCGTTTCCGCCGGACGCCCATCGAGCGGATCCGCGCCTTCGACGAGCAGCTGGCCCAGATGTTCACGTTCTTCAACGAGCACCCCTCCGAACTATCCGACCTCTCGGCGCTGCGGACGGACCACCCGGGCCTGATGCAGCTGGAGACCTGGTTGCGCACGACCAGATGGAAACTCTGAGCACAGAATGCGAGCAGATATGTCCGACGGACTGCTGCTACCGCCCGGTGGCGGCCGCAGGATCCAGACCATGACCCTGAAGGCGGGCGCTGAACAGTCGAAGATCTGGTCGGCGTTCGAGGCCGAGGTCGCTCCCGGATTCGATGTCGGGGCGCACCTGCACCAGCAGGCCGAGGAGGTGTTCTACGTCCTGAAAGGCGAACTCGACCTGCTCGCGTTCCAACCAACCGCCAAGGCGAACGGCGACTGGCGCACCTGGGAGTCGGAGACGGGCGCCACGGTGTTCCGAGGCGGACCGGGAAGCTTCATGTTCGTGCCCGCCGGATGCCCGCACGCCTTCTTCAACCCAGGGGCCGAACCGGCACGGATGCTCTTCCTCGTGTCCCCGGCCGGCCACGAGATCTACCTCCAGGAGCTCACCGACCTGCTTGCCGCCGGAGGGCCACCTGACCAAGCCGAGATCGCGGCGCTACGGGCCCGCCACGACATCCACCAACTCACGCCGCTCACCAACCACCCGCCCGGGATATCAAGCCCCCGGCCCGGTTGAGCGACTTCATTCCCCATGGACACCAGCCGACGAGCGAAATCGTCCTCTCATACCGCCGAGCGTGTGGTCGCCCGCGCGCTGGCGTGCGGCTGGGTAAAGATGGAGTGTGACTCGCTGGGTGCTGCACGTTGACCTCGACCAGTTTCTGGCCGCCGTCGAGGTGCTACGTCGCCCGGAGCTGCGCGGACGTCCGGTCGTCGTGGGCGGTGATGGTGATCCGACCAAGCGCGGCGTGGTCAGCACGGCCTCCTATGAGGCCCGCGCGTTCGGTGTGCACTCTGGCCTCCCGCTTCGCACAGCGGCGCGGCGATGTCCGGACGCCGTGTTCCTGCCGGTCGACAGGCAGGTGTACGAAGCGGCTTCGTCGGAGGTGATGGCGACGCTGCGAGAGATCGACGCCGTGATGGAAGTGCTCGGCTGGGATGAGGCGTTCCTGGCCGTCGACAACGACGACCCGGAGGCGACGGCCCGCCAGATCCGCAGACGCGTGCGCGAGTCGACCGACCTCGACTGCACCGTCGGCATCGGACAGAACAAGCTGCAGGCCAAGCTGGCGACCGGATTCGGCAAGCCCGCCGGCGTTTTCCGGCTGACCGACCAGACGTGGTTCGAGGTGCTCGGCGACCGGCCGACCGATGCGCTGTGGGGCATCGGCCACAAGACCGCCAAGCGGCTCACCGGGATGGGCATCGACACTGTCGCGCAGCTCGCGGCCGCAGATCCGCGCGCCCTCGCCATGCAGCTCGGCCCCACGATCGGGCCGTGGTTGGTCCGGCTCGCCCATGGCCAGGACCCCTCGCCCGTGGTCGGCACGCCGTATGTCGCGCGCTCCCGCAGCCGAGAGACCACCTACCAGCACGATCTCGACGATTGGGATGAGGTACGGCGCGAAGTCGTGCACCTTGCGCAGCGGGTCGCGAACGATGTCGCCGCCGAGCAGCGACCTGCCGCCCGCATCGTGGTCAAGGTGCGCTACGTACCCTTCACGACCCGCACGCATGGCCACGCGCTCGGCACGCCGACCACCGAGGTGACGGCGATCGAGCAGGCCGCCCTCGCCGCCCTCGATCGGTTCACAGAACGGCGGCCCGTGCGGTTGCTGGGTGTCCGAGCCGAGTTCGCCCGCTGAGCGAAGGCCGGACGCGAAGGCCGGACGCGAAGGTCGGACGCGAAGGTCGAAATTGTCGCCGATTCGGCCCGAGCCCGAGGATCGCCGGGATGCGCGCTCATGCCGCGAGGCGACGAACTGCCGGCACCGTGGAACCGCTGGAGCATGCCCCTGGGCCGCGGCAGGTGCCTTCGCGGCATGGGACGCCGAGGGAGTCAGTTCAGGGCCCGGACCTGGGCGTTGCGGATGAGGTTCTTGCCCGGAGTGCGGATCTGCGCGAAGGCGGTCTCGGACATCGAGCGCCTGGCCCGCCAAGCAAATACACCGCGCCACCCCTTGACAAAGGACTTAGGGAATTAGCAAACTTCCTAAATGCTTACCGCCGAGGTGCTGAAGGCACTGGCCAACGATCGCAGGCTGCAGATTCTGCGCTGGTTGCAGGACCCGGCCCGGCATTTCCCGGCTCAGGTGGACGGCGACCTCGTCAACGACGGGGTCTGCGGGGTGCTGATCGCCGACAAGCTCGGCGTCAGCCAGCCGACGGTGAGCGAGCACCTCAAGGTCCTGGCCCAGGCCGGGCTGATCGAGAGCAAGCGCATCAAGCAGTGGACCTTCTACCGTCGCAACGAAGAACGAATCAACGAGGTGAAGCATGCATTCGGCACAGAGTGGTGACGAAGGCCGGGCCGCCACGGCCTACGACCGGCTGATCGACCTGCTGGATCAGGGCGGCGCCGGCTATCGGCTCATCGACCACGCCCCTGAAGGCCGGACGGAGCTGGTCAGCGAGCTGCGGGGCAACACCCTTGCGCAGGCCGCGAAGTGCATCGTCGTGATGGTCAAGCTCGGTAAGAAGACCAAGCGGCACGTGCTCGCCGTGGTCCCCGGCGACCGCCGCGTCGACCTCGGCGCGATCAAGCAGCTCCTCGGAGGCACCTACGCCGGGTTCGCCACCCCACACATCGCCGAAGAGCTGGCCGGCAGCGTCAGCGGCACCATCCTGCCGTTCTCCTTCCACCCCGATCTCGAGCTCGTCGTCGACCCAGAGCTCCTCGAGCACAAGGAGATCTACTTCAACGCCGCCCTACTCGACCGCTCGATCGCACTTCCCACCAGTGACTACCAGTCACTGGCCCACCCGCGTACGGCTCCCATCGCCGCGAACACCGTGACGGAAGGATGATCATGAGCAGCGCCGCCCGACCACCCCCACGCCGTCAGACCCGTTCTAGGCGATCGGGCGTCACGCTTGGAAGCGTCCACGGATCGGCGCCAGGAACGTCGTCGCCGCAAGGCTCATCGATCCAGCGGGAACCGCGATCGCCACGTCCCAGGTTGGTGCGTCCGGGCCTAGTGCGACGGTGGCCAGTTTCCCGGTCTTCTTCCGTGCGATGGGTCCGGGCACGATGGCGACCCCCAGCCCACGGTCGACGAGGTCGAGCAGGGTGTGCACGTCGTTGACCTCGGACGCGACCTGTCGCATGAGGCCGGCCGCCGCGAACCCTCGATCGGTGACGCGGCGCGAGCCCCAGTCGGGGTGGAAATCGACGAAGACCGCATCCGCGAGTGTCAGCCAGTCGATCACGTCCCGTTCGGCGAGGGGATGCTGCGGTGGACAGATCAGCACCATGGGCTCGCTGACGAGCCTGATGAACGTCACACCGTCGTCGGGTTGCGTGGGTTGGGCGACGAAGGCCAGGTCGAGCCGTGCGAGACGGACCTCTTCGATCAGGTGGGCGGAGCCGGCCTGCTGCACGAGGAGTTCGACACCCGGATGAGCGGCATGGAAGCGCGCAAGCTCGGCTGGGACATCCACCGCGCCGAGGCACTGCTCGGTGCCGACGCTCAAGGTCCCTCGTCGCAGACCCTGCACGGCGGCAACCGCGTCGCGGGCGGCTTCCACGCTCGCGAGGGTGCGCCGTGACTCATCGAGCAGTGCCCGCCCGGCCTCGGTCAGCTCGACCCGCCGAGTGTTGCGGGTGAACAGGGTCGCGCCGAGATCCTTCTCCAGCGCGCGGATGGATGCCGACAGACCGGACTGGGAGATGAACAACCGCTCCGCCGCGCGCGTGAAGTGCCGCTCGTCGGCCACCGTGACGAAGTACTCGAGCTGGCGTAGGTCCACGACTTAGAACTGTAGCCACTGACTGCCAGCGATTTCTACTGTTGGACATCTGAGTGGGGTTGGCCGACCGTAGACACACACCCCGCACCACCACGTCCGAGTCTGGAGAGTCCCATGCACCAGCGTCACATCGGCGACATGAAGGTCAGCGCCATCGGGCTCGGCGGGATGCCGATGTCCATCGAGGGGCGACCTGACGAGACCCGCTCCATCGCCACCATCCACGCCGCGCTGGACGCCGGTGTGACCCTGATCGACACCGCCGACGCCTACCATGTCGGCTCCGACGAGGTCGGGCACAACGAGTCCTTGATCGCGAAGGCGCTCGCCGGCTACAGCGCGGACACCGCCGATGTCCTGGTCGCGACCAAGGGGGGCCACCGGCGCCCCGGCGACGGCACCTGGACGGTGGACGGATCATCGGCCCACCTCAAGCAGGCCTGCGAGGCATCGTTGAAGCGCCTCAGAGTCGAGGCCATCGGCCTCTACCAGTTCCACCGCCCGGACCCCGCCGTCCCCTACGAGGAGTCGATCGGGGCCATCCGCGACCTGCTCGACGAGGGCAAGATCCGCATGGCCGGGATCTCCAACGCCAACACCGACCAGATCCGCCTGGCCAACGACATCCTCGGCGGGCGCCTGGTCTCGGTGCAGAACCAGTTCTCACCAGCCTTCCGCTCCAGCGAACCGGAGCTGCGGCTGTGCCAGGACCTCGACATCGCGTTCCTCCCCTGGAGCCCGCTCGGTGGCATCTCCAACGCGCCGGAACTGGGCTCCGCCCACGCGGCGTTCCGGCATGTCGCCCAGACGCTCGGGGTGAGCCCTCAGCAGGTCACCCTCGCCTGGATGCTGGCCAAGTCCCCCAACGTCATCCCGATCCCAGGCTCGAGCCGGCCGGAAACCATCCTGGACTCCCTCGCCGCCGTCGAGCTGCAGCTCACTCCTGAGCAGATCGCACAGCTCGACGTCGGCTGACAGCGAGAGACACCAGGTCGATGGGCTTTCGAGGCTGCCGGAAGGCCTGGAAAGTGGAAAGCGACACTGGAAGAACGGACGCCCGGGCGCCGACCCGTACAGTGTCGCTATGGGCTTGGTCGACACGGTGGGACTCGTGCTGCACCCGCAGCGAAACTCGAAGATCGCTATCGACACCATCATCGAATGGGCCGGTGGCCGGGGCGTCACGGTGCTCGGTCTCCCCGAGGAGATCGGGCGCATCGACTGCAGCGCGGTGCCGGTCGACGCCTGCGCTTTGGTGGACCGCGCCAACCTGCTCGTCAGCCTGGGCGGTGACGGCACGATGCTGCGCACCATGCGGCTGGTCGCCAACCTGTGTACTCCCGTGCTCGGCGTGAACCTCGGCCGGCTGGGGTTCCTCGCCGAGATCGACGTCGACGACCTGCCGCGCGCGCTGTCGGCCATCGACGATCACCGTTATCAGGTCGAGGCCCGCATGGCGGTGTCGACGACCCTTCCCGGCGGCCCGGCCGTGATCGCGTTCAACGACATCGCCCTGGTACGGGTCCCCGGCAAAGGGTTGGCCGCCGTGGCGGTCTCGGTGCAAGGCCACCCCTTTGTCCGGTACGCGGCGGACGCGGTCATCGTGGCGACTTCCACGGGGTCGACCGCCTACAGCTTCGCCGCCGGTGGACCCATCGTTTCCCCGACGGTCGAGGGATTCCTCGTCGTGCCGGCGGCCGCTCACTCGACGTTCAACCGAGCCCTCGTACTGTCCGCCGATGAGGAGGTCACCCTCGATCTGCTCCCGACCTGCGGGGAGCTGGCCGTTGAGGTCGACGGCGTGGTCGTCGGGCAGCTGTCCGCCGGGGACCAGGTGACCGTGACCGCGCTGCGTGCCGCTGCCCAGGTCGTCCGGCTGGGTGACAGGACCTTCTACGAACGGGCCCGCCGCAAGCTTCGGGTCAACGGCAGCGCCGAGGTCGACTAACCGGGCGTGTTGCTCCATCTGAACCCCATGATGAGGCCCCATAAGATAAAAATCGCCTAAAATCTCCCGCGCCCTCGCGTCCTGATCATCGAGATCCCCAGTTCGGAAGGCCCCCCATGGCTGAGGTTCCCGCGTGGCTACTGGCCACCCTTGGCGTTGTCATCGTCGCCGTGGAGATCGCGGCCATCCTGACCCGCAAGAGGGGCGACACGATCAGCGAGCGGCTACGAGCGTTGCTGGGCATCCGGCCGCGGCGGTGGTGGCGGCCTATCGGGATCATCACCATCTGCGCGCTGGCCGCCTGGTTCGTCATCCACCTGATCTTCAACTAACGCCCTTCCGCCCCCGGCCACCTTGCGCCATCAGCGCAGGTCAAGGCATGGTCAGGGAATAACCAGGTCGCGAAGCGCGATGGAACTACGAGGGCCTTCCCCGGGCCGAGTCGCGGTGCGTCTTCTTATCCGCCGCCCGGGGACCGCGCGTCCGAGCCCTCTTTCCCATGACTCCCCACGATTCGATACTTGGTGTGCCGATGACCAATGTCCTTCAACGCCCAGATTCCGGTCGCCGTGCCCTCGAGGCCGTGAAAGGACCCGCACAGAGCTCGATGCGGGTCGCGCGCCGCCAGGGTCAGCCCATGGCGGTCTTCGTCACCCGACTGACGGTCACGGCTGTCCTGGCGTACGGGCTCGCTCTCTGGTTGCAGCCGAGCCCGGTGCCACTGCTGGCACCGCTGACCGCGTTGCTCGTCCTGCAGGTGTCCCTGTTCAAAACGGTGCGCAGCGCCGTCCAGCGGATCGCGAGCGTGGTGGCGGGCGTCCTGGTGGCGGTCGTGCTGTCGGCGTCTGCCGGATTCACCTGGTGGAGCCTGGGTCTCTCGATCGCCGCCGCTCTCATTCTGGGCTACGCCCTACGCCTCGGCGATCACATCCTGGAGGTACCGATCTCCGCGATGCTCATCCTCTCCGTCTCCGCCGGAACGGCTGCGACCGACCGCATCGTCGAGACCCTGATCGGAGCGGCCACCGGTCTTCTCGCCGGCTTCATCGCCTCCCCTGTGCGGGTGCAGCCCGCGGAGGATGCGATCGAGGACCTCAGCCGCAGGCTCGCCGCCCTCCTGGACCGGATGGCCAATGGCCTCCGCGAAGACGCCTCACCCTGTGCGGCCGACGACTGGCTGGCACAGGCCCGGACGCTGGGTCGTGAGCTCCACCGGGTGGACCGGGCTCTCGGCGAGGCTGAGGACAGCATCCGCCTCAACCCGCGCGCTATGCGACTCGCGCACACCGGGGTCGCGCTGCGCAGCGGCCTGGAGACGCTGGAACTCGCTGCGATCAACATCCGGGGCCTCGCCCGTTCGATGGCCGACCGCTCCCGCAGCCCGGATCCGGACGGTCCGATGAACGACGGGGACACCCAGGATCGTCTGGTCGCCACGTTGCAGGAGCTGGCCAAGGCCATACGGGCCTTCGGCCAGGTCGTACGAGCGGACAGCACGTCGACCTCCGAGCCCCTGGAACCCGTGCTGGAGCGGCACCTGGCCGCCGCACAGCGTCAGCGGGACCAGCTCGCCGATCTGCTGCGTGCGAATCCGGCCCGTCAACCTGAAACCTGGCAACTGCACGGCGAACTACTCGTCCACATCGACCGGCTGCGCGACGAACTACGGGTCGAGCATCGCGTAAGGGCACGCGAGACCTGGCCACGCCGGCGTTCCCGTCGCTACCTCCAACGCCCGGCTCCTCACCGTCAGCCAGACCAGCGCCGCACGAAGATCTCCAGCCTCAGGGCTCGAGCCGACGCCACCTCAGCAGGTGGCGCCCGCTGGGCAGCGCCTCGGCGCAAGTAAAGCCCTCGGCCACTCCGGGGTCGCCCATCCCCCGCCACGGATGTACGAGAGGATGGTGACCATGGGTCAAGTCACGGCAACCACACACAAGACGTTCAGCGCAACCCCGGAACAGGTGTTCGCGGCGCTCAGCGACTACGACGGCACGCGGGCGAAGCTCCTGACCGAGCATTTCAGCGAATACGAGGTGCGCGAGGGCGGACAGGGTTCCGGCACGATCGTGCACTGGAAACTGGCCGCGACCAGCAAACGGATACGCGACTGCCTCCTCTCGGTCAGCACACCTCGGGACAACACCCTCGAGGAGCGTGACGCCAACTCGACCATGGTGACCACATGGACCGTCTCACCGGCAGGCGAAGGCACACAGGTGCAGGTCGAGACCACCTGGAACGGCGCGAGCGGCATCGGCGGATTCTTCGAGCGCACATTCGCACCGGCAGGCCTGAAGCGCATCTACGACGAGCAACTCACCAAGCTGGAATCAGCACTCGCAGGCTGACCACCAGGCTTCCGGAAGGGCCCGAGTTCAAGAACGAACGTGTTGCACCCATCTACCAGACGAGCTCGGGTCAGCTCCGGACACGTCCGACGGGTGCTCGCCACAGTGGATCACCATTGAGTGACCGGCGGTCGTCACCGCGATCCCACCACAGCTCATGGTCTTCGGTGAGATAGGGATACCAGCCCCGAACTGCGCCACCGTCATGCAGAACCTGTGCCACATCGTGTAGATAGGCGGCAAGGCTGGGCCAGGAGTCGGAGAAGTCACCGCATCCGTCGTGGACCGCGGTCCCCAGGCGTCCGCAGTGTGGACCGGGACGAAGATCGATCACCTGGGCATCGCCATCCTCCTCGGCCCACGGAACCCACAGGGGATGCCACCACGGCTCCTCGTTGCCTGGATGAATCTCGAATCCATCGACAACCTCCGCGATGTCCATGCACGCCTGCCAGTGCTCAGCGATGTGCCGGGCGTTCAACGGCGGTGCCTCGGGCAGGATATTGGCCCACGTGCGCAACCCGTCATGGCAGCTCAGCGACTCGACCAGATCGATCGGGAACTCCACACCGATCGCACGCTGCGCCGCCTGGACCTCAAGGTCCGCGGCGGGCGGGTTCAGCGTCGCCAGACTCCGCGGCGTGTGAACGCCGAGCCACGCATCGATCGAGCCCCACGACTGCGACACCGACGGGACCGTGACCTGACTCATTCAAGCCACACTGCCCTTCCCGGGTCGACAGAGCAACCAGCGATGACCATCGAAAGGGCGCGAAGTCGCACCCCGCCGCACACCGCCTGCGCGGCAAACGTTGCCGGATACCGTGATTTGGCTCGTACGGTCGGCTACGCCGAGGATGGAGGGCGTCACGACCATGATGGGGGAGACACATGCCCGACCGTACGATCCTGATCACCGGGTCCACCGCCGGAGTGGGGCGCTACCTGGCCGAGCGGCTGGCTGCGCGCGGGGAGAACCTGCTCCTTCACGGGCGGGATCAAGGAAAGCTGGACCGGCTCGTGGGCGAGCTGGGCGGAGGCGGGCTGGGCGCCCGTCTCGTGCCGTACGTCGCCGACCTGGCCTCGCTCGACGACGTACGGGCGCTCGCCGAGCGGGTGGCGAAGGACCACGACCGGCTCGACGTACTCGTCAACAACGCCGGGATCGGCTCCGGGAACCCAGGGCCGGACCGGCATCTGAGCGCCGACGGCAACGAGCTGCGATTCGCCGTGAACTATCTCGCTCCGGTGCTGCTCACGCGGCTGCTGCTGCCCCTGCTGAAGGCCGCCGCCCCGGCGCGGATCGTCAACGAGGGCTCGCTCGGCCAGGACTCGATCGACTTCGACGACCTGAGGATGGACCGGCGCTACAACGGCACACTCGCCTACTGCCGGAGCAAACTGGCCCTCGCCGCGTGGAGCTTCGACCTCGCGGAGGAGCTGCGCGGCGACCGGGTCGCCGTCAACTGCATCCACCCGGCGACGTTCATGGACACCGACATGGTGCGGGACGCGGGTGTCACGCCATGGTCGACCGTCGAGGACGGAGGTGACGCTGTGCTCCGGCTGGTCGACGAGGGCCCGGCGGTGACCGGTCGCTTCTTCGATGGCAGGTCCGAGTCGCGCGCTCACGCGGACGCGTACGACGACACGGTCCGCCGTCGGCTCCGCGAGGCCACCGCCGAGCTCCTCCCCGGGATCAGGGGCCAGGGAGCTGGGTGAGGGTGACGCCGATCCCCACCTTCGCGGTCCTTCCGGGGTCATCCAGCGGCCGGACGCACCGCGACGGGCCCCTTCCGGGTGCCACCGAGAAGGCCTGGACCGTTATCGATCGATGCCCAGACACCAGCGCAGCCGCCGCGTCCGGTCGGTTCCAAGTGCCGCTTCGGCCGCATCCACCAAGGGGCCGAGCACCTCGTGTGTCGCACTGGTCGGTGTCGTGTAGGTGGTGGCCGCGCCGCGCTCCAGCCAGCCGGTGAGGTCGACGTGGGCGCGCTTGCGGAGTTCGGTGTCCGTGGAGTGGATGAGCTGGAGGTCGGCTTGGATCCGGGTCCAGGTGTCGCGGGCGAGCAACTGGTTGAACGCGCTGATCCGTACGTGTCGGGGCTGGTCGCCGTCCAGCAACTCCCACAGGCGAGAGGTGGGCACGGGATCAGGCTGGCTGCGCAGCGCGGCCGTCACGGCACGGACCACGACCGGGGCGGGATCGGTGAGCATGCCGGCGATCCGCGGGAGCGTGCCGTCTAGGCGGCGAACGGCCCGTACGGCGGCCGCACGGACCCGCGGCCGATCATGCGCGGCATATTCCAATCACGTGCGATCTTGATCGCGGAGTCCACGTTCAACACCGGATAGAAGATCGGCTGATCTTGGCAGCCGAGGCGGCCAGGCCCGCCACCCGGACTCCCGGACCAGCTCCAGCTCGGTCGGCCCAACCGGACGCCACAGGATCACTGTGGCCACCCTGCCCGTCATCTCCGCCGCCACCTCCCCGATCATCGCCCAGTCTGGCCACCTCCACCCGCCCCTGGCCACGGCATTCCGCTCTGGTGGCGGCGGTCTCCACCATTGCGGATCGCGGAGGCTTCACGCACCGTCAGATCCGCGGCGCGTACTTGATCGTTCGCAACGGGCACTGGAAGATCTCGATGTGCCCGAAGGCCGCACAGCTGAACTGATCAACGGAGATCATTCTCTCGAGGTTCAGCAAGCCGAGACACCCTGCGAAACGCCTGCGATCCGCCTCTCCGGCCCGCAGACAACGAGATGAGGACATCCTTGACGCCCGGCCAGAACCAGACCAGCACCGAACCCGCCGGATTCGCCGACAACGGCGACCCGCGCGCACATATTTTGGCCCTGCTCAGCGGCACGTGGAAATTCACGGCCCTGCACGCCTTCGTCGACCTGCGGTGCGCCGACCACCTGCAGAGCGGGCCGCTGACCATCGAGGAGCTGGCCGACCGCTGCCAGGCCGACCCGACCTCGCTCGGCCGGCTGCTGCGCACAGCGGCCGCTCTGCACCTGGTGGCAACGGTGCGGCCCGGAACCTACGCCCTCACCGACGCCGGGACACTGCTGTGCACGACCAGCATGGACTCAATGCGCCCAGGCGTCGTCGTCATGGGCGAACCGACCTCGTGGGAGGCCATGGGCACCCTGGCCCAGACCGTACGGACCGGAACGTCACCGATCGCCGCCGCGCACGGGTCCCTGTACGAGTACTACCATCGCCGCCCCGAGCTCTTGCAAGCCTTCGAAGCGTGGATGACCAGCAGGTCACGGGCCTTCGCCGAAAGTCTGGTCGCCGCCCACGACTTCACCGGAGTCCGGACGGTCGCGGACGTCGGAGGAGGCAACGGAACCATCCTGGCGGCCATCCTGGAGGCTCACCCCCAGACCAGCGGGATCCTGTTCGAGCTCGACCAGGTGCTGCCCGGCGCGAAGAGCTACCTGACCTCACGCGGCATCGCTGAACGCTGTGACCTGGTCGCCGGTGACTTCTTCACAGCAGTGCCCGCAGGCGCCGATGTCTACGTGCTCGCCAACGTCGTCCACAACTGGGACGACGAGGACGCCCTCCGCATCCTGCGCGCCGTACGGGACGCCATGACCGGCGGCAGCCGCGCCCTGTTCCTGGACTATCTCCTTCCCGACGACGACCAGCCCCACTTCGGAAAGTTCATGGACATGCGGATGCTCGCGCTGTTCGGCGGCGGCCGCGAACGTACCCACGCCGAGTACCTGGCGCTGCTCGACCGCGCCGGACTGCGAGCCGACCACATCACGGCACTGCCGGTCGGGGCCGGCCTGATCCAAGCCTCACGCCTGCCGGACTGACGAGCTGAGGCCCCGTCGAAGTGCGCCGGGGCAGGGGCACCACCAGGGCCTGGCCTCGCTCCTCGGTGGTGCCCGCCGGCCACTCCAGGCGCGCGAGACGACGGCACCGGATGCCCTGCCGCGGGAATCAGACTCGCCGATCAAGGCGAACACGATCGCCGGTCTGGTCTGCTTCTCCCCTACTTCAGGTCGCGGCGCGCCAGCCGTATGACCCCGGTGATCAGGGGGAGCAGCAGCCAGAGCGCCGTCGAGGTCCCGACCTTCGCCCACTCCTCACCGGTCATCCCGGTCCCGTACAGCGCGTTCATGGTTCGGTTCTGGTCCAGCCAGTCGGCGGGTCTGTTGAACGCCTTGACGGTCTCGCCGAGAGCCGTCCACCCGGTGGGGACCAGGATGAACAGCACGATGGCGAGCGGCGAGTTCATGAAGATCATGCCGAAGGCCACACCGGCCAGGACACCGATCGCCGCCGCGAGCACGAGCGTGCCGATCAGCGAGGGCGGGAACGTCCAGCCACCATCGGCCCTGCCGAGCATGCCGGCGAGTGCGCGGCCCACCACGGCGGTCACGCCGCCGACGATGACGGCGGCTGCGGCCAGTACCGCTCCAGCGAACATTTTGGCGCCCGCCACCCGATGTCGCTCGGGAACCAGCGCGAAAGTGGTGAGGGTGGTCCGCTGGGACCACTCGTTGGTCACCGCCAGGATCCCCAGGATGGGCAGCAGGATGGCGACGCCGGTCTGGGAGGCGACGAACATCTCTTTGAGCGTCCGGTCCCCGGGTTTCGCGGCAAAGATCACGACACCCACCATCGCCACCGCCGCGAGCGCGACGATGATCAGCAGCCAGCGCCCCGACCTGGTGTCGGTCATCTTGCGGAGTTCCACGGCGGTCAGCCGCCGCATCGACGGCGCGGTCATGTGAGGGTCTCCTTGGCCGGGGAGGTGAGAGTCAGGAACAGCTTTTCCAGGCCTCCCCTGTCGGCGGGCCGCAGCTCGAGCAGCACGGCGCCCGCCGTGGCGGCCGCGCGTCCGACCACCTCGGCGCCCGCGTCGACCAGGAAGGCGCCGTCGTCCTCGGCCTGGGCGGCCAGCCCCGCGTCGAGCAGCGCGGTCGACAGCGCGGCGGGGTCCAGCCCGCGAACTCGTACACCGGAGGGCGCGGCCAGCAGCTCCGCCTTGGTGCCCTGTGCGACGATCCTGCCTTTCGCGATCACGACGAAGCGGTCGGCCACCTCCTCGACCTCGTGCAGCAGGTGCGACGACAGCAACACGGTGCCGCCCCGGTCGGCGAAGTCGCGCAGCAACTCGCGCATCCAGAAGATGCCCTCCGGGTCCAGCCCGTTGGCGGGCTCGTCCAGGATCAGGACGCTCGGTTCGCCGAGCAGCGCCTGGGCGATGCCGAGGCGCTGGCGCATGCCGAGCGAATAGCCGCCCACCCGGCGCCGGGCCGCCGCGGGCTCCAGGCCCACGGCCTCCAGCATCGCCGGCACCCGGGCGCGGTCGATCCCGAGGACCTCTGCGGACAGCGCCAGCGTCTCCCTGCCGGTACGGCCCGCGTGCTGGGCGCCGGCATCGAGGAGCACTCCCACGCGGCGGCCCGGATTGGGGATTTTCTGGTACGGCGTGTTGTGCACGGTCGATGATCCGGCGGTCGGCGGAGTGAACCCGCAGATCATCCGCATCGTGGTGGACTTGCCGGCACCGTTGGGGCCCAGGAAGCCCGTGACGGTGCCCGGTTCGCAGCGGAACGAGACGTCCTCGACCGCCGCGAGCCCTCGGTAGCGTTTGGTCAGATGCTCAACACTGATCATGCTGATCAGCCTGCCGGTGCGCGACCGGGTGCGGCGTCGGCCTTCGGTCCAGAGTGCCTCGACCAAAGTCGAGATCAGCGTGGCGGGTCGGCGTCGTGGACCACCAGGGCGATCTGGACCCGGTTGTTCAGCTCCAGCTTGGTCAGCACCCGCGACACGTACGCCTTCACCGTGGCGACGCTCACCGACAGCTCTCGGGCTATCTCACTGTTGGTCTTGCCCTGGCCGATCAGCGTGGCCACGTTACGCTCGCCCTCACTCAGCCGGCCCAGCGCGTCGCGGGCCCGGGTGCGCCGTGGATCCGCCCCGGAGGCGGCCACATAGGACATCATGCGCCGCGTCACCGCCGGTGACAGCATCGGTTCGCCCGCGGCGACCTGGCGGATCGCCCGTACGATCTCCGGCGGCGGGGTGTGCTTGAGCAGGAAGCCGCTCGCCCCGGCGCGCAGGGCCCGCAGAATGTGATCGTCGGTGTCGAACGTGGTCAAGACAATGATCTCCGGCGGCCGTCCATCACCCTCGGCGCCACACCCCGCCGCCCCCGAACGGCGCGAGCGCAGCAGCTCGGTGGCGGCCAGCCCGTCCACCCGCGGCATCCGGATGTCCATCAGCACGACATCGGGCCGGTGCTGGTTCACCGCGGCGACGACCTCGGCGCCGTCGCCCAGCTCGGCCACCACCTGGATGTCCTCGGCACCGGCCAGGATCATCGACAGGCCGGCCCGCACCAGCGCGTCGTCGTCGACGATGAGGACGCGGATGGGAGGGGTCATTCGTGCCAGGGTAGCCAGGCCCGGAGCCGGAAGACACCATCCGGCGTACACCCGTGTTCCAGCCGGCCCCCGACGAGGCCGACGCGTTCTCGCAGTCCGATGAGGCCGGTGCCCGCACCGGGGAACTGCGCGTCCGCACCGGTCAGGGGCAGCGGGTTGGCGACCTCGATCGTCAGCTCGGCGCCGGGGGCGCCGGCCACGGTGACCCGCACATGAGTGGTGGCCGCGTGCTTGCGGGCGTTGGTCAGGCCCTCCTGGACGATGCGGTAGGCATGCCGTCCGATTCTGGCGGGCACCGCCGGCAGCTCGCCATTGCGATCGTCCAGTGTGACGGTCGCGCCGGCCAGCCGTGACTGCTCGATGAGCTCGGGCACATCGGTCAGGGTCGGCTGCGGGCGTTCGGGGTCCGCGGTGCCGGGCTCCTCGCGGAGGACCCCGATCACCTCCCGCAGGTCCTCCATGGCCTCATACGCGCACTGCCGGATGACACCTGCCGCGCGCGCCTCCTCAGCGGACGCACCGGGCCGGAACTCCAGCGCGCCGGCGTGCACGGCCAGCAGTGAGATCCGGTGCGCGAGGACGTCGTGCATCTCCCGGGCGAGCCGTTCGCGTTCCAGGTGCCGCGCTTCCTCGACCCGCAGCCGCTGCCCCTCCTCGGCCTGCCTGGCCCGGTCCTGCAACGACTGCACCAGCTGACGCCGTGACCGGATCAGCATGCCGCTGACGACCAGTACGGCGTACAACAGGGCGAAGGTCACCACCGCTTCGCGGTATGTCTGTGGCGAGATCCGGGCGAGCCGGAAGGTGATGACGATCAGGGCCATGGTCAGCCCGGCCACGCCCGCGGCGACCCGCCAAGGGCGGTGAACGGCGACGGTGAAAACGCCCATGGCGGTCGCGCCCATGGCCGAGGACGCAAAGGTCCCGGCGACTATCAGGGCCACGGCGAGTGCGGCCGGCCAGCGTCGCCGCAGCAGGAACAGCGCGACGCAGGCGACTCCGCCGATGGCCACGTCCCGGAAAACGTACATCTCTGCCGGCTGCGGAAAGGTCGTCAGCGAGTCCACGAGCAGAAAGGCCCCCAGCGCCGCCGCGACGCCGGTGATACAGGCGTCGGCGATCCAGTCACGCGTTGATCGCCGGAGGCCGCCCACCCGATCAACGCTACGCTGCGCCCCTGGCAGACCGGCAGTACCCGGAGGTCGAGAACCGCATCGACTTTGGTCTATGCACGGGCTATCTCACCCTGCACAGGGGATCGGTCGCGGTGTCGGACAACAGGCTGGTGCTGTTTCCGGGTCGGCGAAGAAGGACACCGACCTCGGCTGTGCCACTCTCGTCGGCTCACTTTGAGCGCAGGCTCTTGAAATCGCACACTTAATACGATCATATGGTCATATGGATCTTTCGGAACGCCATGCTCTGATCATTGATCGCCTTCGCCAGGCGGAACGCGCGGGGGTGACCGAGCTTGCGCAGGAGGTGGGCACGTCAGAGGTGACGATCCGTCGGGACCTGGAGCAGCTGGCGGCCCAGGGTGTGCTGCGCCGGGTGCGCGGGGGTGCGGTGAGCCTGCTGGCACGAGGCGAAGGGCCACCCTTCGCGTTCCGGGAGCTGGAAGGTTTCGAGGCCAAGCAGCGCATCGGAGCCGCGGTCGCGGGGCTGATCGGCGACGGGGAGGCAGTGGTCCTCGATAGCGGCACGACCGGGCTGGAGGTGGCCAAGTCACTGGCCGGACGGCGGGTGACGGTGATGCCGCTGTCCTTGCAGGCGGCCAACGCCCTGGCGGCCACGCCACCGACTCGCCTCATCCTGCCGGGCGGGGAGGTGCGCCCGGATGAGCTGGCCGTCACCGGGCCGCTGGCTGAGGCGGGTCTGCGAGCGCTGCGTTTCGACACCGTGGTCCTGACCTGCTGCGGTGCCTCGGTCGAGCATGGGGTGACCGCCTACGACCTCGCGGACGCATCGGTGAAGTCGGTGGCGATCTCCTCGGCCCGCCGGGTGGTCCTGGCCACGGACGCCACCAAGTTCGCCCGCACCGCGATGGCGGTGGTAGCCCCTTTCGAACGGGTGGACGTGCTGGTGACCGACACGACCGCACCGCGGCAGACCCTCGACGCCCTCGCGGCACTGGGCATCGAGGTGCACTGTGTCTGAGGCGATGACGTCAGCGGCCGTTTCATCCGGGACCACGGTGCCCGCTGGGCCGCCGGCGCGAGGGGCCCGGGTGGCGGTGACGGCCGTATTCGTCATCCACGGTCTGTTGTTCGCCTCGTGGACCGCGCATATCCCCGGAGTGAAGACCCACCTCCACCTCAGTGACGGGTCGCTCGGGCTCGCGCTTCTGGGCGCCCCGCTCGGATCGGTGTGCGCGATGCTGTTCGCCGGCCCGCTGCTGTCCCGGGCGGGCAGCCGTACGGTCGTGCGGGTCACCCTGGCCGGGTACTGCCTGACCGGTCCGCTGGTGGGGGTGGCCGGGTCATTGCCCCAGCTGTTCGCGGCCCTGGCCGCCTGGGGCGCGTTCCAGGGAACCCTGGACATCGCCATGAACGCCCAGGGCATCGCCGTCGAACGGGCCAACGGCAAACCGATCATGTCGACACTGCACGGATCCTGGAGCATCGGTGCCCTCAGCGGAGCCGGCATCGGCGCCTCCGGTGTCGCCGCCGGCACCTCGCTGACCGCGCAGCTGCTGCTCCTCAGCGTTCCCTGCGTGCTCGCCGGCCTGTGGATGACCTGTCGCTTCGTGCCCGACCCGGCCCCACGGCGCGGTGAACACGCCGGTGGCTCCCGGATTTCCCGGATGCTGCTGGTGCTGGGTGCCATCGCGTTCGCCGGCCTGCTGTGCGAGGGCGCAGTGGCGGACTGGGCCGCGGTCTACCTACGTGAGACGCTCCGCCTCAGCCCCGGGGCGGCCGGCCTCGGATACGCCGTCTGCGCGGCCGCGATGGTCGCCGTGCGCCTGTCGGGTACCGGCCTGCAGAAGCTGGCCGGCCCACGCCACCTGGTCGCCGCCCTGGCCACCGTGGCCACCCTCGGCATGAGCGCCGGGCTCCTCCTCGGACAACCGATCGCCGCGATCGTCGGGTTCGCCACGCTCGGCGTTGGCCTGGCCTCGATCATCCCAGTGGTGTTCAGCTCCGCCGGCAACCAGGCCGGGATCGCCCCGGGAACCGGCATCGCCACGGTCTCCGCCATCGGCTGGGCCGGATTCATGTGCGGCCCGGCAGTGATCGGTTTCGTCGCCGACCACACCTCGCAATCCGTCGCGCTCGGCCTGATTCCCGTGCTGACCTTGCTGGTCGCCGGCGCCTCCTGGGGCACGCCCGCCCTGGACCGCGCCCAACCTGAGGAGAGCCTGTGACCGCATGGATGCTCCTGGACTACGGCGAGGTCATCTCCCTGCCGCAACCCGCCGATGACATCGCCGCCATGGCAGCTCTCGCAGGGCAGACCCTCGCAACCTTCCAGGACCGGTACTGGCGCCACCGAGACCCCTACGATCGCGGTCAGGCTCCCCACGCGTACTGGAGCAACGTCCTGGGCCGAGCCCTCACCCCCGATGACCCCATCGTGACCGAGCTCAACACGGCCGACGTCACAAGCTGGTCCCACCTCGACCCGGGACCCGCCCGTTCGATAGAGCCCGCGGGATGAACATGCATCGTCGAGCCACCTGCTGCCCCAGCCATCCCGATCAGCCCTTCGGCCGGGCCGCTCGCACGCAGATGTCGGCTACCCCATCGGCACCGTCTTCATGGCACGCAACGATGCGCCCTACCCGACCGGCTTCCGTTTCCCGAAGGCGGTGCGGTTCCAGGGTTTGAAGATCGACAACACCACGCTGGTGGTGTACATGGACAACGAGACACAGCCTGCGTAGATCAGGCCGCGTCCGGCCCCGCCCGTGTCGGCGAGCTGGTCGGCCGGCGTGTTCGACACGGCCGCGATGGCGTCGTGGATTCCCGGCAGCAGCGAGAGCGGTGTGAGGACGACCGCGATCAGGGTGAGCCAGAACTTGACGACCACCCAGCGGTGGCGAAAAAGCCCCCAGGGTGTACCGAGCGCGAGCAGCACGCCGGTGACGAACGCGGTCAAGCTGATCGGGATGAGGAGCAGGTCACCGAGTATGCCCATCACGCGGTACGCCGCGTGCTGTTCGTCCGGGCTGCCGGTGGTCATCCCCGTGATCGCCAGGACCAGGTTGCCGGTCGTCAGGCCGAGCCAGCCGACCGAGGAAATGACGTGCAGGACCAGAACGATCTTGCGAACCCGTGCCGGCATCCGGAACGGCTTCCGATCAACGTGCGCGGCGCCGCCCTCGCGCGCTGCGGTGGCGCTCCGACTCATGATCTCCCCATCTGGACGTCCTCACAGCCACCATCGCTGCTTCCTGCCGTCCTCACGTCCGACCAGGAGGGGCTCATGTTCTACGCCCTTGGGCGTACGAATACGGACGGCGCCTACCTCACGAGGGTCAGGACGAGAGGTCCGGCTTCGTCCGGTGCGCATGTGCCCAGAGTGGGGATCGTCTGGGAGATTGCCGCTCGGCCACTCCGCGCCGTTACTTCGAGATGGACGGCAAGAACAGCACAGGCGGCGGCCCCGCCGCGGCCTGATCTCTCCGCTGGGGTGCTGAGGGCCACAGATCCCGGTGACGCCGCACCACATTCGGCAAGAGCGGATGGGACGGGACCGCCAGCTCAAAAACGCTCGGCAACCCCGTCGCTGAAGGCCTCAGCTGGGACGGGACCACCAGCTGGGACATGATCGGCAACCCGGTCGCTGGAGGCTTCAGCACGCCATCGACCAGGCTTCACCGAAGGTCTCAGAGCTTGACGAGCTTGGGGTACGGCGCCGCGATTCGCGCTTGCTGCGTGCCGAAGTCGACGAGTACGGCGATGCCCTCATCGACACCGATGACCAGGCCAAGACCGTACTTGTCGTGGCTCACCTGGTCGTTTATGGCGAAGTGCTCGACGGGCGGGGCTGCGGTGGCAGGGACGTTGAAGGGACTTGAGGGCAGGTATCGCCGGGCTGCGGCACGGGTCGGTTTCATTACCTCCATTATGCGCCTACCGGGCCGATCATGGTGTGTTCCCTCCAGGCCGATCCTCGGAGTCCGGCGCAAACCACCCTCACGCAGCGATCCGGCCGGGTCTAAAAGGAGTTGCAGTATCGCGGGAACGTCGGCGATGGAGTCGAGGATGCGGTCGGGTGTTCCGCTCGCGCCGCGGAGTGTGCGGGGCAGGTATTTGCCGGTCCTGACCAGGACTCCAGTGATTCCGACCCGCTGCGCGGCCAGGACGTCCGCCTCGATGTCGTCGCCGATCATCAAGGCCGCCGATGGGTCAACCCGCAGGCTGGCGAGCGCGGTTTCGAAGAACGCGGCGGCCGGTTTGCCGATCACCTCCGCCGTCACGTCGGCGGCCTGCTCCAGGCCGGTGAGAAAGGCACCGGTGTCGAGTTGCAATCCCTCGTCGGTGCGCCAGTACAGGTTGCGGTGCAGGGCGAGGAGGCGAGCACCGTTCTGCAGGTGCCCGAACACCTCGTTCAGCGCCTGGTAGTCGAACTCCGCGCCGGCGCCCCCGACAAGGACAATGTCCGGGTGGTCCTCGACGAGCGTGAGTCCTTCCAGGTCAGCGCGGATGTCACCGCTGTTGAGCAGCAGGCATCGGGCACCCGGCAGTCGGCGTTGACGATGACCTCTGGGCTCCTTTCCACCGGCAGGGCCTCTTGCCCAAACCCCGGTGGACCGTGCCTTACCGAGGTTTTCGGGGGCTGGAGCGTGATCGGTGAATAGATCGCCGCTGACGGGGTCCTGGCGCGGAGGCTGGGGGCCGTGGCCAGCGCGGCCACCAGGCCGGTACGGCTCGCCGGTAGGCCTGGTACTCGGAGGCGTATCGGCGAGCCAGCGTCGGTTCCTCGTAGTAGTGGACGAACATGATCACTGTGCAAGATCGCCAACCGCTCGGCGCGCGGAGCGCGGCATGAAAGGTCATGTTCACGAAGCGTGAGCGGCGCTCGGAGGTGATCCGCCAGGGGTGGTGCGTCAGGTGAGCGTGGAGGAGGTCACCGTCGGGTTGCGGGCACCACGGAAGAAGACGCCCCGGAAACCGTGCGTCTCGAACCCCGCACTGGGATTGTGGCGCAACGTCGAACCTTCGATGCCCATGGTGCCGGTCAGGTCGTTGCTGACGAAGAAGACGGCTCCGCCGCCCTCGTTGGCGTGGTTGTTCTCGATGATCGAGCCTGCGATCCGCACGGTGAACCGGTTCCCGTCGGTATAGATGGCTCCACCGCTACCACCGCCCGGGGTGCCGCCGCGTGCCGGGTTGGCACCTCTTCCGATCGCCCGGTTGTAGCTCATGACGCTGTTCAGTACGACCCAGGAGACCCCGATGCTGCTCAGCGCCCCACCATTGGCGCACACGCCGCCCAGGCCCGCGGCACCTCCGAACGTGCTGTTGACGATGTAGACCGGCAGATCGTGTGATTGGTCCAGTACCCGGATGGCCGCCCCGCCCAGATCCGGGCCAGTGGCATCGCAGCGGTTACGTACGAACCGGGAGTTGACCACGTTGATCCGGCCGCCGCGCACGAAGATGGCGCCACCACCTCCCCCCTCGACCCGCTGGCCGGTGGCGTCGCCATCAGCGAACGTCAGGTTCTGAACCGTCAGCCGGGGATGATCCTGGTCGTTGCAGTGCGAGGTGGCCCATCCTTGCGCCCGATCACAGGTGTTCATGTAGAGGATCCGACGCTTGCCGCCGCCGCTGAGCGTCACCTTGCCGCCACCGTCCAGCACGATCCGCGCTCCGCTCGCGTTACGGATCTTCGCCGTGGCCGCCATGGTGATGGTCACCGGGCCGGGACCGCAGGAGAAGGTGATGACACCGCCCGCGGCGACCGCCGCGACCACGGCCTGCGACGTGCAACTCGCCGCCGTGCCCTTACCGATCACGCGTGTCGGATGGGAGGTGTCAGTCGCCCGAGCCGCAGCCTGCACGAAGGCATGGCCCTTCGGGTTGCCCGCAGCCAGTGGCCGCGTCCGAACCCGGGCCCGCGTCGGACTCGGGCTCGGGCTCGAACGCGGTGACGGAGACACAGCGGCACCCGTGCTCGACGGCACGGTCACGGACGGGCCTGCCGGGCGGTCCGCCGACCCGCACGCCGACAGGACGAGACATGACCCCAGCGCGACAGCACCCACCTCGACACCCTGCACGAGTCGCACCGCCCGATGCTAACTCCCACATCACCGAGCACATCGTCACCTTCACGAAGTTCATCCAGATGAATCCGGAAACAACGCCGTAGGTCCTGATCCGCAGTGCCCACCTCGAGCCGCCACCCGAGATTTCAGGGGACGCGAACAGCGACCGGTCGTGCGTGGGAGCACGCTCTCCCGAAGCATCGCCCAAGGTGATCCGGCGCCTGCAGAGAGTCGGCGTACACCGCGTTGCCGCCGGCCAAGGCGGGATTCGCGGTGGCGGATGCGGGAAGGCCGGGCATCCGCGAGAACATCACTGTGTATGCCTGTTCAGCGGCAGTGGATTCGACTTACCGTGCAGTAGGGAAAGGCTGTTGGTATCGGTTGGGAGGTGATCGGTGCATCGGCGATGCGCTCCCACAATCCGGCGCCTGGGGTGGGACGGCAATCCGATCCGGCGACCCGTCGATCGTCTCCAGGCGGCCCTGACATCGGCTTTGCTGATCATGTTGCTGGTCGGGGCCCCGTTGACGGCCCTGCTGGTGGCCGACCGTGCCTACACGGGCGGGCAGCGCGCCGAGAACTGGCAGAGGGCGACATACCGCCAAGCTTCCGCCACCGTACTGCGGACCGGAGATGTGGGCGCCAACGGCGCCGGCCATTTCATCAACGAGACCGTCCGGCTCCGTTGGCGCGATCAGGCGGGCAGGATCCGAACCGGGACGGCCACCGTGGACTACCCGGCACAGGACGGCACGGAATTGCCCATGTGGATCGACGCCAGCGGAGCGCTCACCCACCCGCCGCGCAGCCACGCGCAGACGGTGTCTGACACCGTCCGGGCCGTCGTCGCGGGGGCGGCAGGCGTGGCGGCCACCACCGTCGGGAGTTATCTGATCGCCCGGCGACGCCTGGACCGGCACCGATACCGCCAATGGGAGAGCGACTGGGCCACCACCGCTGCTTTGTGGACCCGCCCAGCGAGCTGACGGCCCGCCCTCACCATCGAACCGGCCCGGCATCGGACGCAGATGCCATTGCGCGTCCACCGGCCCAGCTCCAGATCACTCAAGCGCACCGATCACCGACCGATGGTGGAGACCACCCGTCGCAACTCAGCGGACTGTCACAGCCGCGGCCGAAGTCACCCACCGTCGTGCGGGCCTGGCCAGCCTGACCGACTCCCCGTGGCCAGTCCCTGTCGCAGGGTTCGGCAGCTACCCGGCCTCTCCCCAGGCGAACCAGGTCTCGATCTCGATCCAGGCGTTCACACGGCGTCGTACCCGGTCGGGGTACGGCTTTCCGGTGTAGAGCAGGGAGAGCCGGTCGATGCCTTCGTGGTCGATGTCGTTCTCGAAGCGTGCGACCCGGCCCTGAACACTGACGTGGGTGTACCAGTTGTCGGAGTCGAGTGCCGTGAGCGAGACACGCGGGTCTGCCTTCATGTAGGCCAGCCGGCGCCGTTCGGCGTCCATGTTGACCAGGATCCGTCCGTCGTCCCACGCGTACCAGGTGGCCACGGTCACCGGTGAGCCATCCCCGCGTAAGGTCGCGATGACCGCCGGGTTGGGGCGCGAGAGCATTTCGATCACGTGCGGGGGGAGCGGGGGCTTGGGCATAACGGTGTGCTCCTTGGTTGGTCGCTGCTGCTGGATCCGGGCGCATGGCTGAGCGGCCAGGTACGACTCGGTGCCGGGCTGCCTTGTGCCGATGGCGTGTCGCTGATGTGGGTGTGATGTGGATAGCCATGATCGTCTCCTTCTCCGCGCCTTGGTAAACATCGATGGAGAGCGGCGGCGACCGAGGCAGTCGCCGCTGCGGACGGAGCGCTGAGCGGCCCGGGTGCAGGCGGCTACGTGCTGATCGCGCCCTCCGACGGACACCGGCCGCAGGTGTCCACCGTGGTCGTCGAGGACGCGCCGCTCGGCTACGACATGGTGCTGCCGGGCACCAGCGGCCTGGCGGGCCTGCTGCGGGCGCCACGTGTTCTCGGCTGGCACAGGGGAACAATCACCGGCTTGGCCGGGTTTTCGGCAGCAGAACCTGAGGGGGCGTTATGGGTGACTACGGCAGGCCGCTGGAGTTCGGGTATTTCCTGGTGCCGAATGCCGACGATCCGCTGCTCGACACCGCGAAGGCCGCCGACCGGCTGGGGCTGGATCTGATCGGGGTGCAGGACCATCCGTACCAGCGCCAGTATGTCGAAACGTGGACGCTGCTCAGTATGGTCGCGGCTTCGACCGAACGGGTGCGGGTCTTTCCGGACGTCGCGAACCTGCCGCTACGGCCGCCCGCGGTGCTGGCCAAGGCGGCGGCCAGCCTGGATGTGCTGAGCGGCGGGCGGTCAGAGCTGGGGTTGGGCGCTGGGGCGTTCTGGGACGCGATCGAGGCGTACGGCGGGACGCGGCGAACCCCCAAGGAGGCCATCGACGCACTGGAGGAGGCCATCACGGTCATCAGGAAGGTGTGGAGCGGCGAGCGGAACCTGCGATTCGAGGGTCAGCACTACCAGCTCAACGGGGCGCAGGCGGGTCCGGTGCCCGCTCACCGCATGGAGATCTGGCTCGGCGTCGGCGGGCCGAGGGCCCTGGCACTGGCCGGCAGGGCCGCCGACGGATGGCTGCCCTCCTCCAGCTGGGCGACACCGGACAAACTGCCGGAGCTGCACGCCCGCATCGACACGGCCGCCACCGACTCCGGGCGCGAGCCGTCCGACATCCGCCGGCTCTACAACGTCAATGGCGTAATCACCGACGGCACCTCCGAGGGCTTCCTACGCGGCCCGGTCGAGCAATGGACCGACGAGATCACCGACCTCGCCGTCGGCTCCGGAATGGACACCTTCATCCTGTGGGCCGAGGGCGATCAGGACACCCAGCTGCGGCGCTTCGCCGAGGAGATCGTCCCGGCGGTAAGGGAGCGGGTGGCCACGGAGCGCAACGCCTGACGACTGCTCAACCCAGGCGCGGAGCGTCCCGGCACAACGAGAACACGTAGAGTGAGCGATGTTCAACGAAAAGTGAGTGAGGGGAGCTTGCGATGCCCGACAGCATCGATGTCGCGGGGTTGAAACGGCGTTTGGGCCGAGTAGGGGTATGGAGCAGCACGCTGAGCCGGGAGTCGGCTTCGTTTGAGCGGGAGGCAGCGGCCGAAGTGGAGGGATTGGGCTTCGGAACGCTGTGGGTGGGTGAAGCTCCTAAGAGCAAGGAGGCGCTGGTCCATTCGGCCATCCTGCTGGGCGCGACACAGCGGCTGATGGTCGCCACCGGAATCGCCAACATCTGGGCCCGCGATGCCATTGCTGCCTCGAACGGGGCGAACACTCTGGCGGAGGCGTTTGACGGTCGGTTTCTGCTCGGACTGGGCGTGAGCCACGCGCCCCTCGTGTCGACGAGGGGCCATGACTACCGCAAACCACTGTCGGTGATGCGCGCCTACCTCGATGCCATGGACGCAACGGAGTACGACGGCCCGCTACCCGAGCCGGCTCCGCGGGTGCTGGCCGCCCTGCGCCCCAAGATGCTGGAATTGGCGGCGCAACGCACCCAGGGTGCCCATCCCTATTTCGTTACCCCCGAGCACACCGCACGCTCTCGCGAGGTCCTTGGCCCTGAGCCGTTGCTGGCGCCGGAGCAGGCCATTGTGCTGGACACCGACCCGGCGCGGGCGCGGCAGAGAGCCCGCCATTACATGGCGCTCTACCTAGCCCTGCCGAACTATCTGAACAATTTGCGTGACCTGGGCTGGAATGAAAAGGACTTCGCCAATGGCGGCAGCGATGCTTTGGTCGACGCCATCGTGCCGTGGGGCGACCCACAGGCGATTGCAGAGCGTGTGCGGGCTCACCACGACGCCGGCGCAGACCATGTCTGTATCCAGCCGCTTGCCGACACCCCCAGGGAAATGCTGGAACACCTGCGTGTCCTGGCCCCCTTGTTGATCCAGAGCTGAATCGCTTCTGTCATCACCAGTGGGCGGGAGCCGGACGACACGGCCGCTGATCCCGGCACCGCGAGCCTCCTTGTCGCGAGCGGCCGGTCCTCCGCCGTGCGCGGGCTGGAACTACGGATCACGGGGGCGTGGCCGGCACGACGGCCGTCGGCCGCTCGCTCCCGTGCGCTGGGGCATCCAGGCGGCCGGTGAGCCGTCGCATGTCGAACTGACCGTGGGTGGGGAAGGTGACCGTTCCGGCGGCGAGTAGTGTGATCATATTCCAAGGATCGCGCTTCCTGGAAAAGCACCCGGTACGTGAGTACACCGTTCGGGGTGGCGGGAGGAGCGGCAGCCGTTTTCCCACGCCCTTCTGGAGGAGGTTGAATTCACATGAATGTAGGTCTCGGCCTGCCTATCAGCGACCCGTTGTCGCTGCTGTCCTGGGCCCGGCGCGCTGACGTCGGCCCCTTCACCACCCTTGGTCTGCTAGACCGTCTCGTCTACGCGAACCCCGAGCCCCTGGTCACGTTGGCCGCCATCGCCGGAGCCACCTCGCGGATCCGCGTGCAGACCGAAGTGCTGCTCGCCCCCCTGCGCGAATCGGCGCTCCTCGCCAAGCAGACCGCGACCCTGGACCGGATGTCCAACGGCCGCTTCACCCTGGGCATCGGGGTCGGCGACCGCAAGGAGGACTATCTCGCCGCGGGAATCGACATGCGCAGCCGCGGACGCCGACTCGACGAGCAACTGGCGACCATGCGGCGCGTCTGGTCCGGTGCGCCCTACAGTGAGGACGTAGGCCCGATCGGCCCGGCACCCGCCCGCGACGGGGGCCCGGAGGTACTGATCGGCGCCTTCGCTCCGGCCGGCCTCGAACGCGTCGCTCGCTGGGGGGATGGGTATCTGTGTGCCGCGCCTCTCGGCATGGCCGACCACCTCCTGCGCAGCGTCGAGAAGTTTTGGACCACGGCGGGACGGCCCGGCCGGCCCCGCCTGGTCACACAGGTCAACGTCGCTCTCGGCCCCGACACCATGGTCCATGACGCCAGGGAGACGATCGGCACTTACTACGCTTCCCTGGGCACCAGCCGCCAGGTGGTCGAGAACATGCTCACCACGCCGCAGCAGGTCCGCACCGCGATCACCGCGTTCGAGGACCTCGGCGCCGATGAGGTGATGCTCTACTGCTGGGCCACTGACGCCGACCAGATCAACCGCCTCGCTGACGTGATCGTCTGACCCGTCCCGGCGGGTGGCGGATGCGGTGAGCCCGGAGCATGTGGCGCTCTACTGAACTCGGGCTGAGATTTCCCGCTAGAGGTCGACGACGACGTCGCCTCGGGGCTGGGAGCAGCAGATCAGGACGTCGCCTTGGGCCGGTGGCTCGACCGGTTCGGGTGCGTAGGCGACGGCTCCCGACAGCAGGCCGCTCTCACAGGTGCGGCAGACACCGGTGCGGCACGACCAGCGGGTGGGCACGTCGCAGGCCTCTGCGAGCTCTAGCAGGCTCGCGTAGGCGGGGTCCCAGCCGACGGTCAGACCGCTGCGCGCGAACGAGACCGCCGGTCCTGTGCCGGGCGGACCCGCGGGTGGATGCACCGGCTGCGCGGAGACGTTGGTCAGGCCGGGTGTCATGGCCGGTCCGGCACCGAAGATCTCCGTGTGGACGCGGTCGGGGGCGAGGTCTGAGGAGGCGAGTGCGGTGGGAAGCTCGCGCATGAACGCGGGAGGGCCGCACAGGTAGACGTCGGCGCCGCACGGAACGCCGAAGTGGCTGAGCAGGTCGACGGACAGCCGTCCTGCGGTTCCGTAGTCGACATCCTTGCGGTCGCCGGGTGCCGGGCGGCTGTAGCAAATCTGCGCGTGCGCGTTCGCAAGTCTGGCCAGCAGGTCGCGGCTCTCCTGGGCGAAGGGGTGCTCCGTGCCGTCGCGCGCTCCGTACAGCCACCACACCTCGCGCGTGGAACGCGCGGCGACGAGTGCGTGCAGCATGGCAAGAACGGGGGTGGCGCCGATGCCGGCCGACATCAGCACGACCGGAGTGTCGCCGGTTTCCAGGGTGAAGGCACCCCGCGGCGCAGCAAAGTCCAGGACGTCGCCGACGCGCACATGAGCGCGGAGATGGGTACTGGCGGCGCCGTGCGGTTCTTGCTTCACGCTGATGCGGTATCGCGGGGTGCCTGGGGGGCCGGACATCGAATAGCTGCGGATGAGCGGGGGATCACCGGTGTCCGGGCGTAGCCGGAGGGTCACGAACTGGCCGGCCAACGCCGTCGGCAGCGGCGCACCATCGACAGCGGCCAGCGTCAGGGAGAACACGCTTGTGCTCTCGGCGTCGATGCGGGCGATCTCCAGCGGCCGGAACCCGTCCCAGGCAGGTGGCGGACCGATCGAGGCCAGCCCCGCGTTGCCGGCCGGCTGCCCCGGGGCGCCGTCGGCCTGGTCGAGCAGTGCCTGCAGGGAGGTCTTCCAACCCGTGCTGAGCGCGGGGATGCGCAGCGCCCGGGCCAGCTGATCGCGGGGATGGCCCGGCAGGTAAAGCAGAGCGTCGATCTCCGCGACGGTCATACCCTCTGGACCGGCGGCGACCTTGACGATCTCCTCTCCCGCCTCCACCCGTCCCTCGGTGAGAACTCGAAGGTAGAACCCGGGACGCCGGTGGGATACGAGCAGGGAGGCCATCTGCGGCTCCCCTAGCCGCAAACCCACCCGATAACAGGTGACGCGCGGCTGGGTGACCTCGAAGACCGCCTCACCGATCCGGTACTGGTCCCCGATGCACACCTCATCGTCGGGCAGCCCGTCGACGGTGAAATTCTCCCCGAACTGCCCGTAGACGAAATCGTCACGTACGAGCTGCTCCTGCCAGTAACGATAGGAATCGAGCTGGTAGACCAGCACCGCGCGGTGTTCGCCGCCGTGCCCGGCCAGGTCCCCTTGACCGTCCCCGTCGATATTGAGCCGGCGCACCATCCGTGGACCGGTGACAGCCTGCTTCCACACACCGGTGTACACCGTCTTGCCATGCCAGGAAACGTCCTGGGGCAGACCCACGTTGATCGCCAGCAGCTTGGCCACTTGTCCCTCCTCATCTCACGACTCTCCACGCGTACGCCGGTCCTGAGGGGAATCGAGAGAATCGGCCGGGAAGACCCGTTAGCTGATCTATCGCGACTCATTTTCGCAGGTCGGCGCATGAAATATTGACCGGGCCCATCTCTCGGCGCAGCCGATTGCCGCATGAGTTTGACTCCGGGGTGTCATGGGACATCGTGGGTGAGGGGTGTGAGGGCGCCGCACTGCTCGGCCCTGACTCCTCGGAGGTGCTTGCGGTCCTCCACACCGCCATGCTGGCCGGACTTCCCTCCACCGCACTGCGCGACTCGATCATCACTCACCCCACCATGGCCGAGGGCTTCAACCTGCTCTTCAACTCATGGACCAAGTGATCAAGGGCTCGAACAGGGCTAAGGCTGGAGAAGCTTCAGTTCGGCGGCGTAACGGTGGCCGTTGGCGACGTACAGCGCGACCGCCTCGACGTGCCAGCGTGGGTCGATGCCGCCGGGACGGGGCCGCGCGGGGATGCCCAGTGCGGTGTGCCCGGAGGGGATCACGCTGTCCTCGGTGACGACCGCTCCGGCTCCGACGACCCCTTCGGCCTCGATCCGGGCCCGGTTGAGCACGACCGAGCCGGATCCGATGAGACAGCGGTCCTCGACGACGCAGCCCTCGAGGTGGGCGTTGTGGCCGACGACGCAGTCCGCGCCGATGACGGTCGGCCACTCGGAGGTAGTGTGCAGGACGGTGCCGTCCTGGATCGAGGTACGAGGTCCGACCGTGATGGTGCCGTAATCGCCGCGCAGAACGGCACCGGGCCAGACGGTGGCCTCCTCCTGGAGGGTGACGGATCCGATGACCGTCGCCTGCGGATGCACGTAGGCGGAGGGGTGGATGTCGGGGACCTGGTCTCCCAGCGCGTAGACCGCCACGGTCAGGTTTCCTGAGCCGCGAGCAGTGCGGCGGCGAACTCGCGGACGGCGAAGCGCTGCAGCTTGCCGGTGGCGGTGGTGGGCAGCTTGTCGACGATCAGCACCTCACGTGGCCGCTTGAAGGCGGCGAGTTCCGCGCGGCAGAACTCGATGAGCTCGGCCGGGGTCGTGCTCGTGCCCTCCTGGAGAACGACACAGGCGATGGGCTTGTCCAGGCCGTCTCGGTCGGGCAGGCCGACGACCGCGGCGAGGGTGACCGCCGGGTGTTCCAGCAACCTGGCCTCGACCTCGGTGGGCGAGACCCAGATGCCACCCGCCTTGAGCATGTCGTTGGTCCGGCCCAGGCAGGTGTAGTAACCGTCGGCGTCCTCGACGTAAGTGTCGCCGGTGCGCAGCCACTCCCCCTCGAAGACCCGGCGGGTGGTGTCGGTCCGGCACCAGTAGCCGGTCGCGATGGACTCCCCTCTCACCAGCAGGGAACCCGGGCTGCCGGGTTCGACGTCCCGCCCGGTGCCGTCGACCAGGCGCAGGTCATATCCCGGTACGGGCGTGCCGGTGGTCCCCGGGCGGACCTGGCCCGGCCGGTTGGAGATGAAGATGTGCAGTGCCTCGGTGGCGCCGATTCCGTCGAGGAGCTCCACCCCGTATTTCTCGGTGAAGCGCCGGTAAAGGTCGGCCGGCAGCGGCTCCCCCGCCGACACCGCGAGCCGTACGGATTCGAACGCGTCGCGGGGCACATCGGCCGACAGCAGCGCGGCATAGAAGGTCGGGACGGCGAAGAAGAGCGTGGGCCGGTCGGAGAGGAGCCGTTGCGCGACCGAGGCCGGGGTGGGTCGCGCCGGGTCGAGGATCGTGGTGGCGCCGGCCGAGAGCGGGAAGAACAGCGAGTTCCCGATGCCGTAGGCGAAGAACAGCTTGGCCACCGAGAAGCAGCGGTCCTGTGCGGTGATGCCGAGCACCTCGCGGCCGTAGGTCTCGGCGATGTGGCGGATGTTGGCGTGCCGGTGCATGGCGCCCTTGGGGGTGCCCGTGGTGCCGGAGGTGTACAGCCACAGTGCGGGCGAGTCATCCCAGGTGCCGTACGGACCGAGTGCTCCGGACGGCCGGGACTCGCCGTCGTGGAGGAGCTCGCCGAGGCCACCCAGATGGACGCCGGCGGGCACCGGGAAGGTCGCGTCGCCGTCGACCACGACGTATCGGAGTTCGGGCGCGTCCGCGACGGCCGTCTGGGCAGCGACCCCGAACTGCTCGCTGACGACCAGGATCCGGGCGCGGGTGTCGCGGAGGAGGGTGGCGAGTTCCTTACCGGTCAGCATGGTGGAGACCGGGACCGGGATCGCCCCCAGGCGCATCACGGCGAGGATGGACGCCGCCATCGCGGGCCCGTCGACCATGAACAGCACGACCCGCTCCTCCGGGCGGACGCCTCGCGTCCGGAGTCCCGAGGCGAGGTTGCAGACGTACGCGGTGAGCTCTCGATAGGTGAGGCTGCCACCGGGACCGGTGACCGCGAGGCGGTCACCGGCGTCCTGGTCAAGCCTTGTGTCCAGCAGGTAGGTACTGGCGTTGAAGGTCTCGGGCATGAGCCGGTTCCGATCAGCCGGTGCGGACATAGGAGAAGTCGACGGATTGGTCGTTGATGCCGACGGTCGGCGGGTTGATCCAGGGCGCGAACCTGCCGGGCTCGTACACGGGTTGCATCAGCGCGGCGACGTTCGCCCGGTCCTGCCGGCTGGGCAGCCAGTGATCCTCGTGCGCCCGCCAGAACGCCTCGTCGAGCACCTCGCCGTCGGGGCTGATGTGGACTCCGGCGTAGACGCCCACCTGCCGGTTGAAGCCCTCGTGCGGCACGATGAGGCGCTGCGACAGCCCGGCCGCCTCCAGCGCCCGGTTCCAGCGCTTGACGCCGTTCTTGCAGTCGCCCACGTACTCGTTGCGCAGGTCGAGGTTGAGCGCGGACAGCGCGGGGACCTCGTCGGTGACGAACCGGCCGTCGCGGACGGTACCCACCTCGGCGACGGCGTCCAGCAGCAGGTGGTCGTCCTTGCGGCGGTTCTCCATCCACCGGCCCTTCACCCCGCCGGAGAAGTAGTTGGCGGCGTTGGTGCTGGTCTCGGAGCCGAACAGGTCCATCGACACCGCGAAATGGAAGTTCAGGTACTTCTGGATGACCGACAGGGGGATGCCGCCGTGCGGGAAGACGTCCTCGGTGTCGTGCTCCTTCATGAGCGCCGCGGTCCGCTCCACGATCCGCTGCACGCCGGTGGTGCCCACGAACATGTGGTGGGCCTCCTCCTTGAGCATGAACTCGCAGGTGCGGGCCAGCGGGTCGAAGGCGCTCTCCTTGAGGGTGCCGAGCTGGAACTTGCCGTCCCGGTCGGTGAAGTAGGTGAACATGAAGAACGCCAGCCAGTCCGGCGTCTGCTCATTGAAGGCGCCGAGGATGCGCGGGGAGTCGGCGTCGCCGCTGTTGCGCTGCAGCAGCATCTCGGCCTCGTCGCGGCCGTCCCGGCCGAAGTGGGCGTGCAGCAGGTAGACCATGGCCCAGAGGTGGCGGCCCTCCTCCACGTTCACCTGGAAGAGGTTGCGCAGGTCGTACAGGCTGGGTGCGGTGCGGCCGAGGTGCCGTTGCTGTTCGACGCTGGCCGGTTCGGTGTCACCCTGCACAACGATGAGACGGCGCAGGTCGGCGCGGTATTCGCCGGGAACGGTCTGCCAGGCGGGCTCGCCCTTGTGCTGACCGTGGCTGATGACACGCTCGTTCTTACGTTCGGCGAGGAAGATCCCCCACCGGTACTCCGGCATCTTCACGTAGTCGAAGTGGGCCCAGCCCTCCCTGCCGACCGCGACCGCGGTGCGCAGGTAGATGTCGTTCTCCTTGAACACGGTCGGGCCGAGGTCCCGCCACCAGCTCAGGAAGTTCGGCTGCCAGGACTCCAGCGCCCGCTGGAGCCGCCGGTCGGTGTCCAGTTCGACGTTGTTCGGGATCTTCCCGCTGTAGTCGATCGTGGTCATGGTCACACTCTCGTTCTGTCGGAGACAGACATCAGACATTGCCTGTCGGAGACGGACATCAGACCCGCCGCCGGTCGAAGACGGCCCGCTGCCCGGTTCCGTAGCGGCGCAGCGCGCCTTCCGGTCCCGCGGCGTTGGGCCGCTGGAAGATCCAGTTCTGCCAGGCGGTCAGCCTCGCGAAGATCTTGGTTTCGAGGGTCTCCGGGCCGACGAACCGGTGGCTGGCCTCCATGCCGGTCAGCGCGTCCGGGCTGAACGCCGCGCGCTCCTCCAGCGCGAGGCGCAGCTCGTCGTCCCAGTCGAGTTCGTCGGGGATGAAGGTGACCAGACCCGCGTCGTGGGCGTCCTGGGCGGTGAGCGGAGTGCCCGCCAGCTTGGCGGCGGTCTCGTACGCCTCGTCCCTGCCGTAGAAGCGGCTGGCCAGCCGGGTGAGCCCGTTGCCCATCGGCAGCGGCCCCAGGTTCATGGGGGTGAGCGTCAGCACGGCCGGGGTCTGGTCGTCCTCCATAACGCCGTCGAGCATGTACGACCGGTCGGCGGCGAGCGCGAGTTCGGCCAGGCTGCCGGTGAAACAGCCACCGGGCTCGATCACCGCGAAGATCGTACGAGAGGAGACGTCCAGGCGTTTGAGGGTGCGCTTGTAGTAGTGCAGCGTCTCCTCGACCAGCCAGTCGTCGCGGTGGGCCAGCACGAACTCGTCGAACCGGGCGGCCGTGGCGGAGTCGCCCCGGGTCTTGACGACCCAGGTGCCGACCTCCAGCTCGTTGGTGCGCAGCCGCAGGATCAGGTCGTCCAGTTCCCTGGCGACCGCGAGCAGCCAGAAGCCCACGCCTTGTTCATGCACCTCGGCGGCGTCGGCCGGCACGTCCGTCGGCCCCTGCACGGTGATGGTCGCCGTCCCGGCCGGCCGGTCGATCTCACAGGTCACGTGGGGGTAGCGGAGTCCGTCGGGTCCGGCAGTCCGCTCCAGCGGGGTCAGCTCGACGCCCCGGACGTCCCGGTCCGGGCCGGCTTCCGCGAGGACTGCGGCCACCCTGGCCTCGATCGCCTCGTCGAAGCGGCGCGGTGGCACCGTCGCGTCGACCAGGCCCCAGTCGACCGCGGTCTGCCCACGTACGCCCTCGACCCGGGTGGCGAACACGTCAGCGAGATCGCGGCGAACGCGCCGCTTGTCCACCAGCCGGGTCAGCCCGCCCGTGCCCGGCAGCACGCCCAGCAGCGGCACCTCCGGGAGCGAGACGGCCGAGGAGCCGTCGTCGATCAGGATGATCTCGTCGCAGGCCAGCGCGACCTCATAGCCGCCACCGGCGGTGGGGCCGTTGAGGGCGGCGATCCATCGCTTGCCGGAGTGGGCGCTGGCGTCCTCCAGGCCGTTGCGGGTCTCGTTGGTGAACTTGCAGAAGTTCACCTTCCAGGGATGAGGCGACTGGGCGAGCATCCGGATGTTCGCACCGGCGCAGAAGACCCGCTCCTTACCGCTGGTGATGACCACCGCGCGGACCTCGGGGTGCTCGAACCTCAGCCGCTGCACTGCGTCGTAGAGCTCGATGTCCACGCCCAGGTCGTAGGTGTTGAGCTTGAGCTCGTAGCCGGGCACCAGCCCGCCCTGCTCGTCGACATCGAGGATCAGCCGGGCGATCCGCCCGTCGGTCTCGAGCCGCCAGTGGCGATAGCGACCGGGGTGGGTGTCGAAGTCGACGACGGCTGCCGTCGTGGTCGGCTCGGCCGTCTCTTCTGAAGGTGGCTCCGACACGACATCGGCCGTCATGCGCTGTCTCCGTTCGTGGTGAACCTGGCCCCAATGCTCTACATGTATGAAACGTTCGTCAATACTCTTGTGGAATATCATGGAAACCTGGGACCTGGAGGCAGGCCGGGGAATACTGGACCTGCGCAGACACGATGAGCCGAGGAGCAGCAGATGCCCGGACCCACTCCTACGGGCGTGGAGGCCTATGCGCCACCCGAGCCGGAGTTCCGCCGACGCCGTGAGATCGGTGCGGCCAGCGCGCGCTCGCTGCTGCTGACTCTCCTGGGTGAATTCGTCCTGCCCACCGGGCGACCGGTGTGGACCTCGACGTTCCTGCACGCGCTCACACTCGTCCAGGTGGAGGAGAAGGCGATCCGGCAGGCGCTGGCCCGCAGCGCCACCGAAGGGTGGCTCGAGTCGCGCCGCCACGGACGGCGCACCGCCTGGCAGCTGACCCCGGCCGGCCGCCGCCTGCTCACCGAGGGCGCCGAGCGGATCTACGGATTCGGCGCGCCCGTGACCGCCTGGAACGAGCAGTGGCTGATCGTCCTGGCCAGCGTGCCGGAGACCAACCGGAAGCTACGGCACCTGCTCCGCACGCGCATGGCCTGGAACGGGCTGGGCAACCTCTCCCCTGGCGTCTGGGTGAGCCCGCACCCGGAGCGGCGGCCCGAGGTGTGCGAGGTGCTCGACCAGGTCGGCGTGGCCGACACGACCACGGTCTTCGTCGGCGGACTGAGCGATCTGCGAGAGGCGCGGCGGGTGGCACGCCAGGCGTGGGACCTCGCCGAGATCGAACTGGCGTACGAGGACTTTCTCGATGAGGTCCGCCTGCTACACCCCACGAACACCGCGGAGATGTTCGCCGCCCAGATCCGGCTGGTCCAGGAATGGCGGCGATTCCCCTTCCTCGACCCCAGCCTGCCCCCGGAACTGCTTCCGGACCAGTGGAGTGGCACCCAGGCGGTCACCGTGTTCAGAGACCGGCACAGCAGCTGGCAACCGGCCGCCGACCGGCACTGGCGGGGCATCGCGGAGGAGACGTGAGCGGGCGAGCCCGTCACCGGTCAGCCGTCCTCGGGCCGGCCGAGCCCGGCGCCGGACGCCGGGGAGGTGTGCGAGAAGATGGCAGGGCTGGCCGCACGCTCTGCGGCGGCGCAGCGACCAAACGATAGACACGATCACGGAGATGCTCGAGATCATGGCGTCCCCCGGACTCCGTGGTCCCAGAGACGGCTGATCCAGAGACGAACCCGTCGCTCATCGGCGACGGCGCTGAGGAGAAACATGCAGTTGCCCGGAAACGTCGGCGGCTTCAACAAGACCCTGGGGCTCGACTTCATCGAGCTCGGCGCTGACCGTACCGTTGTGACCTGCGAGATCACACCGGAGCTGCTCCAGCCGTACGGAATCGTGCACGGCGGCGTGCACTGCTCGATCGTCGAGACCGCGGCCAGCGTCGGCGCCGCGCTGTGGCTCGGCGACCGCGGCAACGTCGTGGGCGTCGCCAACCACACCAACTTCCTGCGCGCCGCGCGCTCCGGAACGCTCACCGCCACCGCCACGCCGATCCACCGTGGCCGCACCCAGCAGCTCTGGCAGGTCGCCATCACCGACGAAGCGGGCCGGGACATAGCACGCGGCGAGGTCCGGCTGGCCAACCTCGCCTCCGCGGACGTCCTCGGCAACGAAGACGGGAACACCCATGCATGATGGGAACGCCGGAGCACACATGACCACCACACCGCGGCACGCCCTCGTCGTCGGCGGCGGCACCATGGGCACCGGGATCGCTTATGTCCTGGCCCTGGCAGGCCATGCCGTCACCCTGGTCGAACCCGACGGGGCACGCGCCGACGCCGCCCTCACGGCGATCAGCGAGGCCGCCCACAAGGCGGCCGCCCGCGGCCGGCTCGACGCGGCGACCGCCGACGACCTCCCGGCCAGGATCACCACCCTGCCCGCCATCGCGGCCGCGCCGTCGCGGCCGGACGTGGCGGTCGAGGCGGTTCCGGAACGAGCCGACCTCAAACGCGAGGTGCTGTCGGCCATCGAGAAGCTGGAACCGGGGCTTCTCGCCACCAACACCTCGGGGCTGCCGGTGACCGGGCTCGCCGGGGTGCTCGACCGGCCGGACCGCTTCCTCGGCCTGCACTTCTTCAATCCCGTCTGGTCGATGCCACTGGTCGAGATCGTGGTCGGCGAGCACACGGCCGCGGAGACCGTGGACAGCGCGCGAGCACTCGTCACCGCCTTCGGCAAGGAGTCGATCGTGGTGCGTGACGTCCCCGGGTTCGCCACCAGCCGGCTCGGCGTCGCGATCGGGCTGGAGGCCATGCGCATGCTGGAAGAGGGCGTCGCCGAGGCCGCCGACATCGACAAGGCCATGGAGCTCGGCTACCGCCACCCCATGGGCCCGCTACGCCTCACCGACCTGGTCGGCCTGGACGTACGGCTGGACATCGCACGGCATCTGGAGGCGTCGCTCGGCCCACGCTTCACCCCGCCGGGCATCCTGGTCCGTCTCGTCGAAGAGGGGCGGCTCGGTAAGAAGACCGGACATGGCTTCTACGACTGGAACGCCTCATGAGCGAGCCGATCCAGGTCGACCGGAGCCGGGAGGACCGGCTGGTCATCGTCCTGAACCGGCCGGAACGTAAGAACGCCCTCGACAAGGCCGCCATCGACGCTCTGCACGAGGTCTGCGGGGAGCTGGAGGCCACACCGAGACTGGCCATCGTGACCGGCCGCGACGGGGTCTTCGCCGGCGGCGCGGACATCGCGGAGCTGCGCGACCGCGGCGTCGGCGAGGCCCTCGAGGGGATCAACGTCGGGCTGTTCGAACGGGTCCGCAAGCTTCCGATGCCCTCGGTCGCCGCCATCGACGGGTGGGCGCTCGGTGGCGGCGCGGAGCTCGCCTACGCGTGCGACTTCCGCCTCGCCACGCCCCGTACGGTCTTCGGGCAGCCGGAGACCGGCCTGGGGATCATCGCCGGGGCGGGCGCCACCTGGAGGCTCCCCCGCCTCATCGGTGAATCCCTCGCCAAGGACATGCTCATGGCGGGCCGCCGGCTGAGTGCCGACGAGGCGCACACGGCCGGTCTCGTCCGCAGCGTGCACGATCCGGCGCAGTTGCTGGACGCGGCCCACGCGTTGTGCGACACGCTCGCCCAGCAGTCCCCCCTGGCGCTGCGACTGACCAAGCTCGCCATGGACGCTCCCGAGGCGGCCCACCCATCTGTGGAGTTGCTCGCCCAGGCGGTGCTGTTCACCGATCAGGACAAGCACGATCGGATGACCGCCTTCCTCGATCGCAAACGCCGCTGAGCGAATACGGCGGGGATGCCTGAGCATGTCCCCTGATCGCAGGCATAGCTGAGCCGGTACGGAGGCGATGCCCGAGTGCGTCCCCTCCGTACCGGCGTCAGCGGCTGTCGGCGGCGGGCAGGATGACGTCCGCGGCCACCGGTTCGGTGTAGAGCCGTTCGACGGTGGCGGCACGACGCGTGAGCACCGTCGCCTGGTTGATGTAGCCCTTGTCGGTGATCTCCCCGTGGTCCAGGGCGGCCGGCTCGGCGAGCAGCACGACCCGCTCTATCCGTGCGGCCGACCCGGCGCCCGCGTTGAGCGCGCTCAGCGCCGCGCCGATCGTCTTGCGGATCGCCGGAACGGTGTGCGGCTCAGCGGGGGCCATCTCCCCCGCGATCCGTCCTGCCTCGGCCAGGTTGATCCAGGCAAGGGCCGAGACGAAGGCCTGGTCATGTCCGGCGATGACGGCGTCCTGGAGCAGCCCTCCGCAGGCCGACAACAGCCCGACCCGCAGGTTGCTGACATTCACCCAGGTCCCGGAGGTGAGTTTGAAGTCCTCCGCGATGCGGCCGTCGAAGAAGATGCCCAGGTTGGGATCGGCTGGGTCGACCGGGCGGCCGGCGTCGCCGATGCGGTAGAAACCCTCCTCGTCGAAGGCCTGGGCGGTCAGATCGGGCCGCCCCAGATAACCGCTGAAGACGTTGGGCCCGCGAACTCGCATCTCGAGCTTGCCGTCGGCGGGCACCAGCTTGACCTCGGTGCCGGGCAGCGGCACGCCGAGGCACCCGGGAGGCGCGTCGGCCACATGCGCGCTGGTGACCGCCGGGGCGGTCTCCGTGCTGCCCCACGCCGCCGTCACCGGAATGAAACGGTCCGGGGAGTGCTCGGCCGCCAGCTTGGCCAGCCGCTCGTGCAGATCCGAGGGCAACGCCGCGGCTGCCGTGAAGAGCAGCCGCAGCCGGGAGAAGAAGTGCCGCGCGAACCCGGGGTCGGCCTCCAGCGCCGGAACGAGCGCGGCGTACCCGGCGGGGACATTGAAGTAGAGAGTGGGCGCGACCTGCCCGAGCAGGTCGAGCGACCGATCGAACAGCCCCGGCGCCGGGGCTCCGTCGTCGATGTAGAGAGTGCCGCCGTTGGCAAGCACCAGGTTGATGTTGTGGTTGCCACCGAAGGTGTGACTCCACGGCAGCCAGTCGACCAGCACCGGTGGGTCCTCGGCCAGGAACGGCCACACCTGGCGGATCATCTGCTGATTGGCGCACAGCATCCGATGTGTGTTGGGCACCCCCTTGGGAAAGCCGGTCGACCCCGAGGTGAACAGGACCTTGGCGACCGTCTCCGGCCCGATCGCCGCGAACGACTTCTCGAGGGCATCGCCGGGCTCCGCGGCGAACAGATCGTCAAGGGTCTCATCCACTCCCGGCTCAAAGCCGGTGGTCACAACGGTGCGCGCCCCATGGCCGGCCACCACGGTCAGCGCCTTCCGGAAAGCGGTGCCATCTTCGGCGAACACCAGACCGGGCCGCACGGCATCGGCGAGGCACATCAGCCGGGCGTGATCCTGACTCCGGAGTGAGTAGGCCACGCTCACGGGAGCCACGGGAACCCCCGCGGTGTATCCGGCGAGCGTCATGAGCAGATGAACGATCGAGTTGGGCGAAAGGATCATCAGCGGACGATCCGAACTCAGCCCCCGGTCGACGAATGCCTGGGCAAGGCGGTCGGCGACCGCCCGAGCCTCGCCGTAGGTGACCGACCTCCAGCCGTCGGCCGTGCGCTCGGCCGCGAGGATCCGCTCCGGGTGCTCCCCTGCCCGGCGCCGCAGGAGGTGGGCCAGGGTCGGCTCGTACTCTCCGAGCGGCTCGGTCGACCGGAGGATGGTGGCTCCATCCGCTCTGCGCTCCGCGGTGATGGACGGCTGGGCGAACAAGGGCGTAGCACCCGGCAGTCTCGTCATCGCGTCTCCCCAGATGATGTTCGACATAACTATGTCGAACATCATCTATCAAGTGGAGTGTCTTGTGAACCCCGTCACTCACTCGGCTGGGACCGTCTCCAGGAGCCCCTCGGCTATCTCTCCGGCCGGCTCCTCCAGCCGGGAGTGCAGGGCCCGGACGAGTTCCCGCGCACGAGGCGCCGGCCAGTCGGCGGGCAGGTGGTGCAAGGGCAGCCGGGGGTCGCGGCGAACGATCTCGAGCCATTCGGCCAGCAGCAGCAACTTGCGGGCGAGCGGGTCGGGCACGCCGGCCAGCGGGTCCGGGCGGCCCCAACGCCGCAGGTACGTCTCGTACCGTCCGGCGAGCTCGGTCAGATCGTAGGCGTCGCGGATGAGCGGGCCGAGGTCGGCCGGGTGGACGGGGTGAGCGGTGAAGACCTTGACGTAGTCCTCGAGCCCGAGTTCGGTCAGGATCCCCGTGACATCGACCCGGGACGGAGCGATCCAGAGCCCGCTGTGCAGCATGCCGAACCCGGCCCAGACCAGCCGGGACCTCAGATCGTGCCGGGCCCGCTGCAAGGCCTCCGGCAGCGAGAACCCGACCAGGGTCCAGGACTCGCCGGACTCCAGGTTGACCGCGTCCGGCCGCCAGACCCGCACCTCACCGTCCTTGAGGATCGCCTCGGAACGCGGTGTCAGCCCGAAGTACATCCGGCGCCCCTGACGCTGCCGGCGCAGCAGTCCGCGGTTGACCATCCTCGTCAGGGTCGAGCGGGTGGCGTGCTCGGAGACGCCGACGCGAGCCATCACCTCGATATAGCTGCCGGAGAACACGCACACGTCCCGGCCGAGCACGTAGTTGCCGAGGAACGTGAACATCACCGTCTGCGGACGCAGGGCCGCCGGTCCCGCCTCGGGATCACCGCCCTGTCCTTCTTCCCTGCTCATCGCACCCCTTCCCAGCGCCCCAGGTTAGAGCCCGGCTCCTACGGCCCCTCGAACCCGGGTCGATATTAGGCAAACTATTGACTGTCGTCGAGAATACGCCTAACTTCAGCTCACCGACCGGCGGGAGAGCACGTCCCGCCCCACCCCGGGAGGTTCCAGTGCGAAGATTCGTGCCAGTGCTCGCCGGTTTGTCTCTGACGTTGATCGCCGCCTGTGGTGGAACGTCGGACAGCGGCAAGGGGTCCATCAAAATCGGCCTGATCGTGTCGCTGACCGGCAACTATGCACCGCTCGGCAGCGAGGACAAGAAGGCCGTGGAACTCGCCGCCGAACAGGTCAACGCCCAGGGCGGTCTACTCGGGCGCAAGGTCGAGCTCGTCTCCCGCGACGACAAGACCCTGCCCGACCAGGGCGTCCTCGCCTTCAACGACATCAAGGGCAAGAAGCTCACCGCGGTCATCGGACCGGTGTTCTCCAACTCCGCCCTCGCGGTGGAGCCGCTCGCCCAGCGGGAGAAGCTGCCGTATCTGTCCCTCGCGCCGGCCAGCGAGCAGGTCAAACCCATCAAGTCGTACGTCTTCGTCGCTCCGGCCCTGTCCGTGATGTACGCCGAGCGATATCTGCAGTACTTCAAGGCCCAGCACATCACCAAGATCGCGGTGGCGCACGACTCGAAGAGCGCCTATGCGGTGGCCGGATACGAGGGCACCAAGGAACTCGCCGCCAAGTACGGCGTCCAGATCGTGCGCGACGAGCAGTTCGAGACCACGACGACCGACTTCAACGCGGTCTTCACCCACGTCAAGGACTCCGGTGCGCAGTCCCTCCTTTTCTGGGGCACGGGCGCACCCGGGGTCATCGTGGCCAAGCAGTACGCCTCCGCCGGACTCAAGGTTCCGCTGATGCTGACCGGATCACAGGCCAGCAAGCTGTGGCTGGGACCGGTCGGGCAGGCGGCCGAGGGGATCACGGTCGAGAGCTCGATCGGCGTCGTCGGCGGCCAGCTGCCGGCGGGCCCGCAGAAGCAGATCATCGAGCAGATGGCCGGGCCCTACGCACAGAAGCACGGGTACGCGCCACCGCAGTTCGCCCAGGACGGCTACAGCGCGGCGCTGCTGCTCTTCGAGGCCATCAAGAAGGCGGGCGGCACCGATCACTCGAAGATCCAGGAAGCCCTGGAGACCTTGACGCTGGTGACGCCGAACGGGAAGTACCGCTACTCCCCCACCGACCACTCCGGGCTGACCCCGGACTACATCTCGGTGAACACCGTCAAGAACGGCACCTTCGTGCCCACCGACTGGGCGAAGCTGCAGCTCACCCAGACCGTCGCGGCGGAGTGACGGATGCTGAGCATCAGGGGTGTGTCCCGGCACTTCGGCGGCGTCTACGCCGTCCGCGACGTCACCATCGACGTCGCGGACGGCGAGCTGCGCGGGATCATCGGCCCGAACGGCGCGGGCAAGTCGACGCTGTTCAACCTGATCAGCGGTCACCTGCTCGCCGACCAGGGCACGATCACCTTTCGCGGCGGGCGGATCGACCGGCTGGCCCCGCACCGCCGGGCCGAGCGCGGGATCTCGATCGTCTTTCAGGCCGCCCGGATCTTCCGCGGCATGACCGTGCGCGAGAACGTCATGGTCGGCGCGCACACCCGGACGGGCGCCGGCTTCCTGTCCGCCGCACTCCGCCTGCCCGCGCACCGCCGCGACGAAGGCCGCATCCGCGTCCTGGCCGATGAGGCACTCGAGCAGACCGGACTCACCGCTTGGGCGGACCGGCCCGCGGAGTCGCTGCCGCTCGGCCGGCAGCGCTCCATGCAGCTCGCCCGCGCCCTGTGCGCCGAACCCGCCCTGCTGCTGCTCGACGAGCCCGCGTCCGGGCTGCGCGCCGCCGAGCGCGGGGAACTGGCCGTGCTCATCGGGCGGCTGCGCGAGACCGGATTGACGATCATGCTGATCGAGCACGACGTCGCCCTCGTGACACGCCTCGCGGATCGCATCACCGTCTTCGATCTCGGTCAGGTCATCGCCGACGGAACGCCGGAGAAGATCCGCGAGGATCCCCGGGTGGTCGCCGCCTACCTCGGCGAAGAGGTGGCCAGATGAACGGCGCCGTGGTCGAGGTGCGGGACCTGGTCGTACGGTACGGATCGGCGACCGCTCTCGACCAGGTCTCGCTCACCGTCGGCGCCGGGGAGATGGTCGCGCTGGTCGGACCGAACGGGGCCGGAAAGTCCACGCTGGTCAACACCCTGTCCCGAATTCTGCGACCGGCCGCGGGTGAGGCACGGGTCAGCGGACGGTTCGCGCACGTGCCCGAGGGCCGCCAGCTCTTCGGCGACCTCACTGTCGAGGACAACCTGCGGCTCGGCGCCTGGCGTGCCGCGGATCGCGACACCTCCTGGGTGTACGGCGTGCTGCCCGATCTGGTGCGGGTGCGGCGGCAGAAGGCCGCCGGTCTATCCGGCGGGCAGCAGCAGATGGTCGCCGTGGGCCGGGCCCTGATGGCGCGGCCCGACGTGATCGCCATCGACGAGCTGTCCCTCGGCCTCGCACCGATCATCGTCAACGATCTCGCCCGCCATCTCACCGCCCTCAACGCCGAGCGGGGTCTGGCCGTCCTGCTGATCGAGCAGAACGCGCGGCTGGCCTTCGATCTGTGCAACCGGGCGTACGTGCTCGAATCCGGCCACATCGTCGCCGAAGGTCCTTGCGCGGAGCTCGCACGGAGCCCCGAGGTGGCGAACGCCTATCTCGGCGGGCCGATCAGGGAGACCTCATGAGCGCGTTCCTCACCTACCTGGTCAGCGGCGTCGCGGTCGGCTGCGGATTCGCCCTCGTGGGCAGCGGGCTGGTCACGATCCACCGGGTCACCGGGGTGGTCAACTTCGCCCAGGCCACCTTCTCCGTGATCGCCGGGCTGAGCGCGGCGTCCTTCCTCGGGCTCGGCCTACCGCATGGAGTGGCCGAACCCGCCGCGGTCGTGACAGCAGTGCTCGCGGGCCTGCTCACCGGGCTGGTCGCCACCGGACGACCGGGCACCACCTCCCAGTCCGCACTCATCGTCACGCTGGGCATCGGTGTCTTCGCCTATGCCGTGGAGATCTCGGTGTGGGGAGACCAGCCCCGGTCATTCGCGGGTCTGCACGGCTCCGTCGGCGTGGCGGGCACGTCGATCCAGTGGCAGTACCTGCTCGTCATCGCGGTGACCGCCGTCGTGTTCGCCGCACTCGGGCTCTTCTTCACCCGCACCTACGTCGGCAAGGCGCTCACCGCGTGCGCGTCCAACCCGTACGCGGCACGGCTCGTCGGCATCAACGTGCGCCGGATGGGACTGGTGGCGTTCGCACTCGGCGGTGCCCTGGGCGGCGTCGCGGGCGTACTGCTGACGCCCCTGCAGCCGATCTCGTTCGACTCGGACGTGTCCCTGATCGTCAACGGCTTCGCGGCGGCGATCCTCGGCGGGCTGAGCCGGCCGCTGCCCGCCCTCGTCGGCGGGCTGCTGCTGGGCGTGACCGAGGCCATGGTCGCGGGCTATGGAAACGCCGCCTATCAGGCCGAGGTCGCGCTCGTGCTCATGCTCGCGATCATGATCTGGCGGGCGGCGCGGTCGCCGGCCGTCCACGAGGAGGTGGCATGAACATCAGTGTCCGCCGGTTCGCCGGGCTCGCCGTGGCCGCCGGCACGCTCGTCCTCCCGCTGATCCTCGGTGACGGACGGCTGTCCATCTACATCCTGCTCGGTCTGGCCGCCATCGTGACGGTGGGCCTGTCGTTGCTCATGGGGTACGCGGGGCAGGTCTCGCTGGGGCAGGCCGCGTTCTACGCCGTCGGCGCCTACACCGCGGGGCTGCTCGCGGTGCACGGGCAGCCGCCGCTGCTGGGGCTGCTCGCCGCCCCGCTGGTCGCTGCGGCCTTCGCTCTGGTGGTCGGAGTGCCACTGCTGCGGCTGCGCGGCAACCACCTCGCCTTCGCCACCCTCGCCATGCAGCTGATCCTGCTCTCGCTGGCCGGGCAGTGGACGTTCGCGGGAGGCAGCATCGGGCTGCAGGACATCCCGCAGTTCCACGTCGGCCCGCTGGAACTGGGCGGCGACCGCGCTTATGCCTACCTCACCTGGCTGGCCCTCGCGGTGGTCGTGCTCATCGCCCGCAACGTCGTCCACTCGCGACCGGGCCGGGCCTTGCGGGCGCTGGCCACCAGCGAGGTCGCGGCCGAGTCCGCCGGCATTCCCGTGGGCCGCTACAAGCTCGTGGTGTTCGCCCTGTCGGCGGCCTTCGCCGGGCTTGCAGGCGGCGTCTACGCGTTCTATGTCGGCTATGTCGCCCCCGGATCGTTCCCGGTGCTGCTGTCCATCGAATACGTCGTCATGGCGGTGGTCGGCGGCCTCGGCACGATCTGGGGAGCACTGGCCGGGGCCGCGGCCATCACGCTGATCGTCCAGCTTCTCAACCATCTCGGCACCCTCGACGGGATGCCGAGCTACGCGCCCAGCGTGCTCTCGTACGCGGTCTACTCGCTGCTCCTCATAGCGATGGTGCTCTTCCTCCCCGGCGGGATCGTCCCGGCGTTGCGGAGGCGCTTTACTCCCGACCGAACGGAGAACCCATGACAGCCACGGATCTCACTGGAAAGGCCGCCATCGTCACCGGCGCCGGGCGCGGCCTGGGACTGGCCTACGCACAGGCCCTGGCGGCGACGGGAGCGTCGGTGGTGGTGAACGACGCCGACGCCGACGCCGCAGACGACGCCGTACGGCAGATCACCCTGGCGGGCGGGCGCGCGGTCGCCGAGGCGGTGCCGGTCGGGACCGCCGAGGCGGCCGATCTGCTGGTGTCCCGGACGGTGGCGGAGTACGGGCGGCTGGACGTGCTGGTGACCAACGCGGGCATCCTTCGGGACCGCGTGCTGTGGAAGATGACCGACGAGGACTTCGACGCGGTCATCGAGACGCACCTGCGGGGCACCTTCACCTGCGCCCGCGCCGCCGTCGCCCGGATGCGCGAGCAGGACGAGGGCGGCCGGCTCATCCTGGTGGGCTCGCCGGCCGGGCAGCGCGGCAACTTCGGCCAGACCAACTACGCCTCGGCGAAGGCCGGCATCGCCGCCATGGCGCGGACCTGGTCCATGGAGTGCGCCAAGGCCCGGATCACCGTGAACGCGATCGTGCCGGTCGCGGCGACGGCGATGACCGCCACCATCCCCGCGTTCGCCCCGTACGTCGAGGCGTGGCGGGAGCGGGGCGAGCCGTTCCCCACCTGGCTGCGCAGGAACGAGGGCTTCGGGATACCGGACGACGCGGCCGGGCTGGTCACCTTCCTCGCCTCCGACGCCGCCGTGGGGGTGACCGGTCAGTGCATCGGGATCGGCGGGGACCGGCTGTCGTTGTGGTCTCATCCTGAGGAGATCAGCGTGGACTATGCCGAGGGCGGCTGGAGCGCGGAGGCGATCGCCGAAGCCTGGCCGACCTCGGTGGGCCGCGAACCGCAGACCGTCGGCATCCCCGCGCCTCAGGGGGAACCCCAGTGAACATCGCCGACCTCGCCGCCATCGATGTGCACACCCACGCCGAGGTCTCGGCGGACGGGCATTCTTCGCTGAGCCCCGAACTGGAGGCCGCGAAGGGCGCGTACTTCAAGGCGCACGCCGCGCCGACGGTCCCGGAACTGGCCGCCTATTACCGGGAACGCCAGATGGCGGCCGTGGTGTTCACCGTGGATGCCGAGACGGCCACCGGGCACCCGCCCGTTCCCAACGACGAGGTCGCGCAGGCATGCGCCGCCAACGCCGACGTCCTGATCCCGTTCGCGAGCGTGGACCCGTGGAAGGGGAAGGCGGCCGTCCGGCAGGCCCGGCGTCTGGTCGAGGAGTACGGGGTGCGCGGTTTCAAGTTCCACCCCAGCCTGCAGGCCTTCCATCCCAACGACCGGATGGCCTACTCCCTCTACGAGGTCATTGAGGAACTGGGCGTCGTGGCCCTGTTCCACACCGGCCAGACCGGGATCGGCGCGCGGGTGCGAGGTGGGGGCGGCATCCGGCTGAAGTACTCCAATCCGATGGACGTCGACGACGTGGCGGCCGACTTCCCCGACCTGCCGATCATCCTCGCCCACCCCTCGTTCCCCTGGCAGGACGAGGCCCTTGCCGTCGCCACCCACAAACCGCTGGTTCACATCGATCTCTCCGGCTGGTCGCCGAAGTACTTCCCGCCGCAGCTCATCCGCTACGCGAACACCCTCCTCAAGGACAAGGTCCTCTTCGGTTCCGACTATCCCGTCATCACCCCGGACCGCTGGCTCGCCGACTTCGCCGAGCTCGACATCAAACCTGAGGTCCGACCGCTCATCCTCAAGGAGAACGCAGCCCGGCTGCTCGGCCTGAAGTAGGCCGGGCCGCGTCAAGCCCGCAGCAAGGAGGAAGCCCGTGCGCAACCAAGGCATCGGGTCGTGGCCCGCCCGGCGGGCCCGCATGGCGCCCGGCCGGACCGCGGTGATCTTCCGGGAGAGCGTCTGGAGCTACGGAGAACTCGATGAGCGGGTCACCCGGCTCGCCCACGGCCTGCGCGCTCGAGGACTCTCAGCCGGCGGCCGCGTCGCCTACCTCGGTCCCAACCATCCGACGTTCCTCGAGACGCTCTTCGCCGCCGGCGCGGTCGGCGCGATCTTCGTACCGCTGAACTTCCGGCTGACCGGGCCGGAGCTGGAGTTCATTCTCGACGACTCCGGCGCGGACATGCTGGTCTATGCGCCCGAGCAGGCGGACGTGGTGGCCGCGATGCCGGCCGGACGACAGATGATCGCCCTGGCGGACGACTACGAAGACCTGATGGCCGAGGCGGCGTCGGACCCGCTGGACGAACCGGTCGGTCTCGAGGACATCTGCATGATCATGTATACCTCGGGGACCACCGGTGCCCCCAAGGGCGCGATGCTGACCCACGGCAACATCACGTGGAACTGCGTCATCGTGCTGCTCGACGTGGACCTGACCAGGGACGAGGTCACACTGGTCAGCGCCCCGATGTTCCACGCCGCGGCGCTCAACATGACCTGCCTGCCGACCTTCATGAAGGGCGCGGCCGCGGTGGTCATGCCGTCCTTCAGCCCGGACGGCGCCTTCGACCTCATCGAGAAACACCGCGTGACATGGATGTTCGGTGTCCCCGCCATGTTCAACGCGATGCTCGGATCGTCCCGGTGGGCGCAGGCGGACCTGTCCTCGGTCCGCATTCTGGAGTGCGGCGGGGCGCCGGTGCCCGAGCCACTGATCCGTTCCTACCAGGCACGTGGCCTGACCTTCGTGCAGGGCTACGGCATGACCGAGACGGCGCCCGGTGCCCTGTTCCTGGGCCCGGACGCGGCGGACAAGATCGGGTCGGCCGGCAAGCCCTCCTTCTTCACCGATGTGCGGCTGGCCGGCCCGGACGGCACCCCTCCGCCCCAGGGCCGGCCCGGGGAGATCCAGATCCAGGGTCCCAACGTGATGAAGGGCTACTGGAACCGGTCCGACGCCACCCTGGCGGCCTTCACCGAGGGGAGCTGGTTCCGTTCCGGCGATGCGGCCCTCGTCGACGGCGAGGGCTTCTTCCGTATCCACGACCGCATCAAAGACGTGATCATCTCCGGTGGGGAGAACATCTACCCCGCCGAGGTCGAGGCCGCGCTCTACGAGCACCCCGAGGTCGCCGAATGCGCGGTGATCGGCGTGGCCGACGAGACCTGGGGCGAGGTCGGCAAGGCCTTCGTCGTGCTCCGCCCGGACGCCCGCGTCGGCACCGCCGAGCTGCTCACGGCGCTCCGCGGCCGACTGGCCGGATACAAGATCCCCAAAACCGTCGAGTTCATCGACGTCCTCCCCCGCAACGGCGCCGGGAAGGTGCTCAAACAGCGCCTCCGGCAGAGCCTCACCGCCGATCCCGACCGCTGATTAGGAAACCCATGACCACGACCGTGACCGGGCTCGACGAGATCAAGGCCCTCGCAGGGCGCGACCTCGGCTCCAGCCCCTGGCTGGAGATCACCCAGCAGCGCATCGACACCTTCGCCGACGCCACCGGCGACCACCAGTGGATCCATGTCGACCCCGATCGGGCGAAGGACGGCCCGTTCGGCACCACCATCGCGCACGGCTACCTCACCCTTTCGCTGTTGATCCCTATGTGGAACGACATCCTCGACATCCAGGGCATCGGGATGGCCGTGAACTACGGTCTCAACCGGGTGCGCTTCCCCGCCCCGGTGCCCTCGGGTTCGCGGATCAGGCTCAGCGCCGCCCTCACGGAGGTCTCTGACGTGCCGGGCGGCCTGCAGACCCTGGTCGACTTCGTCGTGCACTGCGACCGGACCGACAAGCCCGTCTGCGTCGCCGAGGCGGTCTACCGCTACTACGACTGAGCGGCATCATGGTCGCGGGAGGTGATCGGTGATGGACACCTGGTCGGCCCGGCCCTCGGTCACCGAGCGGGCGCTGGGGATTCTGGCCGCGTTCTCGCCCGAGCACGCGGCGATGAACCTGTCGCAGATCAGCCGGCGCACCGGGCTGCCCGTCGCGACCGCTCACCGCCTCACCGGCGAACTGGCGCGGTGGGGGGCGCTGGAGCGTGATGAGCACGGCGTGTACCGGATCGGGCTGCGGCTGTGGGAGGTGGCGGCGCTGGCGCCTCGCGGCCTCGGACTGCGCGAGAGCGCCATGCCGTTCATGGGGGACCTGTACGAGGCGACCCACCAGAACGTCCAGCTCGCCGTGCTCGACGGACTCGACGTGGTGTACCTGGAGAGGATCGCCGGCCGGGGTGCGGTGAACGTCCTCACCCGGGTCGGCGGGCGGTTCCCGGCGCACGCGACGGGCGTCGGGCTCGTCCTACTCGCCCATGCCGACCGCGAGCTGCAGGAGCGGGCGGTCGCCGGGCCACTGCGGCGGTTCACCGAGAAGACGATCACCTGCGGTGCCGAGTTGCGCCGTACCCTCGCCGAGGTACGCCGGACCGGCGTGGCCATCAGCGATGGGCAGGTGGAGCTCATCGCGTTGTCCGTCGCGGCGCCCGTCTACGGCCGCGACGACTCGGTCGTGGCGGCGCTGTCGGTCGTCGTCCCCTCGCACGACTGCAACCCCCAGATGTACGTACCGGCCGTACGAGCGGCGGCACGCGGGGTGTCGCGTGCCCTCGGCGCGCCGAACCTGCAGTGGCCGCGCACCTCGTCCGGATGAACGTTTTCCATTAGCCGGAAACCTCACTGACGCCTACGGGGCCGCAGGGCCATCCTCGGGAGACCGGCCATACGGTCGGCGATGCCAGTCAGCTACGAAGGTGTGATCGACCATGACCACGGCTCCCTTCCCCCGCAATCAGTGGTACGTCGCCGCCTACACGGGCGAGGTCGGTGAGGAACTGCTCGCACGGACCATCTGCGACGAGCCGATCGTCTTCTACCGGACCGCGGAGGGGAAGGCCGTCGCCCTCGCCGACCGGTGCGTGCACCGCCGCTTCCCGCTGTCGGAGAGCAACCGCGACGGCGATCGGATCGTCTGCGGGTACCACGGCTTCACCTACGACCCCACGGGCGCCTGCGTGGCCGTCCCAGGACAGCAGCGGATCCCGCGCACCGCCCGCGTACCGGCGTATTCCCTGGTCGAGCAGGACTCGCTGGTCTGGGTATGGATCGGCGATGAGGCGCCGGCCGATCCAGCGTCGATTCCGCGCGCTCCGTGGCTGGACGGACCGGGCTGGGTCACCGTCCGGGGCATGGAGCCACTCGCCGCCCGCCATGGCCTGCTCGCCGACAACCTGCTCGACCTCTCGCACGAGACGTATCTGCACGCCGGCTATATCGGCACCCCCGAGGTGGCCGCGACTCCGATCACCACGGAAGTCGACGAGGACGCGGCCGTCGTCTACGTCAGCCGTCGCATGAAGGACGTCGAGTGCCCGTCCTTCTACGCGAACTCGACGGGCATCCAGGGGCGCATCGACCGCTGGCAGGACATCGAATACCACGCGCCGTGCCTGTATCTCCTGCACAGCCGGATCGCGCCCACGGGCGTGGAACCGGGCGCGGACGGGGATGACAGCGCGGCCTGCCACGCCGAGATCGTCTATGCGCTCACCCCGGAGACCGCCACCACCACGCACGACTTCTGGATGGTCGCCCGCGACTTCGCCCTGGACGACGACGAGGTCTCCCGGTTCCTGGCCGAGAGCAACCGCACCGTCGTGCTGCAGGACGTGACCGCCCTCAACATCCTGGAGAAGGTGATCGCCACCGAACCCGAGGGATACCAGGAGCTCAGCATCAACATCGACACCGGTGGTCTCGCCGCCCGCCGGCTGCTCCAGCGGATGACCGGGAAGCCGTGAGCGGCCGCTACCGGGTCGTCTGGTCTCCGAACAGCGATCTGCTGGTGGGGATCTGCCACTGCGGTGCCGAGCACGAGACCGACGATCCCGTGGAGGTGTGGCGGTGGCTACTCGCCCACCCCGCCCACCCGGCCCACCCGGCCCACCCGGCCCGCTCGGCCCGCTCGGCCCGCTCGGCCCGCGAGCGAGGGACGTCATGACCGCCTATGAACCCGAGACGACGGTCGTGGTCGCGGGCAAGGACGTCATCGCCGACGGCGTGGTGAGCCTGACGCTGCGAGATCCCGATGGCGGCCCCTTGCCCGCCTGGGAGCCGGGCGCCCACGTCGATCTGCGGCTGGCACCCGGGCTGGTCAGGCAGTACTCCCTGTGCGGAGATCCGGCGGATCGGCATGCGTGGCGGCTGGCCGTGTTGCGAGAAGCGGGCGGGCGGGGCGGCTCCGCCCATGTGCACGACCGCCTGCGGGCGGGCGCCCGGCTGAAGGCTCGCGGCCCCCGCAACCACTTCCCGCTGGTGCCCGCCGGCCGCTACCTGTTCATCGCCGGGGGGATCGGGATCACCCCGATCCTGCCGATGGTCGCGGCGGCCCGGGCCGCCGGAGCGGAGTGGCGTCTCCTCTACGGCGGACGCCACCGCGCCTCGATGGCCTTCCTCGACGAGCTCGCCCACCATGGCGGCGCGGTCTTCATCCGTCCTCAGGACGAAACGGGATTGCTCGATCTCGGCGAGGCGCTCGCCGAGCCCCGAGACGACACCGCGGTGTACTGCTGCGGCCCGGAGCCGTTGCTCGCCGCCGTGGAGGAGCGATGCTCGGTGTGGCCGCGCGGAACGCTGCACGTCGAACGCTTCGCGCCGAAGTCCTCCGGCGAGACGACCCCGGATCACGAGCTCGAGGTCGTCCTCACCCGCAGCGGCCTGACCATGACCGTGCCACCGGGCACCTCCATACTGCAGGCCGTCGAAGAAGCGGGCGTCAGCGTGCTGTCCTCGTGCCGCGAAGGAACCTGCGGCACCTGCGAGACCGCCGTCCTCGAGGGGATCCCGGATCACCGGGACTCCGTTCTCACCGGCGATGAGCGCGACAGCCACGAATTCATGATGATCTGCGTTTCCCGCTCGCGCGACGGCCGTCTTGTACTCGACCTGTAGGGACAGCGGCTCGCCCTCACCCCTTCCCGGAAGGGTTCTCCTCGTCCGGGATGAACTGGCGGACCGCCACGAACAGCACGCCCACCGGTTCGTCGAAATCGATGAGCGCCTGGAGCTCGGGGTGCGCGAGGATCTCCTCCACCTGGCGGATGTCCTGCCGGATCGTCACCACTCCGTCGTCGCCCGCCAGTAGGGCGTCATTGTGGACGGAGACGATCGGGTCGTTGTCGACATAGAAAGCCGATCTGGCCGACTGGGTCTAGCACCGGACCGCAGCGTGGTCACCCCTCCTGTCAGGCGGGTATATGTGCCCAAGACCCGACAAGCGCTGGTTCGGGCTGCCCACCGCAAGAAGCCGCTGAACTGCGGGAATCGAGTGGCGAACGGCTGATGAAGCCAGAAATCCAGACCGAACCCGTGTAGCGGCTTGACAGGGAACTAGTCGTACACCCGCGCGGGATGCGGCCTGCTCTGGTCGATTCCGCCTGGAGACCACTCCTGATCGGACAAGGACGACTCCCTCTCTTCACTCCGTCAGAGGTCCTCCGGCCGATCGTAGCGCCCGGCACTTTCTTACTCAGTCGCTCCGGGCGATCTCGGTGCGGAGATCACGCTTGAGGATCTTGCCGACCGGGTTGCGCGGGAACGCGGTGCGCTGTTCCAGCCGTTCGAGAAGCTTGTACGAGGCGATGCGGCTGTCCCTGAGGTGGGCGAGCAACCCTTCGAGGGTGAGGAGGCGGTCCCCTGATGTCACGAGGCTCCGTCCGGCGATCCAAGGAGCGGTGCTACGGCTTGCGGGCGACACCACCGCACACTGAGACCTCGGTATCGCTTACCTGGGTTCCCACGACTGAGCTTCCGCGTCCGGGACATGGGCCGAGTGCGCCCACTTCATCGCTTGCCGCCAGCCGTGCGAGCCGCGGCGTGGCGAGCACTTCGCGGCGGGCGCAGCCCGGGCATTCTCCGCAGGGTCGGAAATGTTCTCGTGGGATAGCCGCGTCCGGTGTCGATCCGACCGGACGCCGTTCGTGTAGTGGGTAAGACGCCGGCGGTGGCGTCACACTTGTTTAGGAGGGACACCAGATGAAGCAGTACCTGCTCAGCGTGTATCAGCCCGACGGAGATCGTCCCCCGCCCGAGATACTGGAGCCGATCATGCGGGACCTCGACGCTCTGAACCAGGAGATGAAGGCCGCCGGCGCGTGGGTTTTCTCCGCCGGTCTTCACCCGGCGAGCACCGCGACCGTGGTACGGGCCAAGGACGGCGAGGTGTTCACGACCGACGGGCCGTACACCGAGGGCAAGGAACACCTCGGCGGGTTCACGGTCATCAAGGCGCCCGATCTCGACTCGGCGCTCGAATGGGGCCGCAAGCTCGCCCAGGCAATCGGCCTCCTCCCGATCGAGGTGCGGCCGTTCCAAGGCGAAGCCGAGGATTGATACCTGGCATGCCGGCCCTCCCCACGTCGGAGATCGAGCGCGTGTTCCGCGAGGAATGCGGTCGCGCGGTGGCCGTCCTGGTCGGTGTCTTCGGTGACATCGACGTCGCCGAGGAGGCGGTCCAAGAGGCGTTCACTGCGGCGGTGCAGCGGTGGCCGTCTGCCGGACTACCCCCGAGCCCGGCGGGATGGATCATCACCACCGCTCGCAACCGGGCGATCGACCGCCTCCGCCGGGAAGCGTCGCGGGAGGACCGGCACGCCCAGGCCGCCCTGCTGCACGCTCGCGACGAACCGGCCGAGGAGGGTCCCGTGCGCGATGACCGACTGCGCCTGATCTTCACCTGCTGTCACCCGGCGCTGGCCCCCACCGTGCAGGTGGCGCTGACGCTGCGGCTGCTGGGAGGGCTGACCACCGCGGAGATCGCGCGTGCCTTCCTGATACCCGAGCCGACCATGGCACAGCGGCTGGTCCGGGCCAAGGGCAAGATCCGCGACGCGAGGATTCCCTACCGGGTCCCGAACGAGGCCGACCTTCCGGACCGCCTTCAGGCCGTGCTGGCCGTCGTCTACCTCATCTTCAACGAGGGCTACACGGCCAGCTCGGGCGACCGGCTTGTCCGCGAGGAGCTCTGCGCGGAGGCCATCCGGCTGGGACGGCTGCTGGCCGAGCTCATGCCCGACGAACCGGAGGTCATGGGGCTGCTCGCGCTCATGCTGCTCGTCGAGTCGCGCCGGGCCACCCGCACCACCCCGGGCGGCGACCTCGTGCTGCTGGCCGACCAGGACCGCGCCCTCTGGGATCGCGGCCTCGTCGCCGAAGGCCAGGCCATCGTCCGGCAATGCCTCCGGCGCGACCAGCCCGGCCCGTACCAGATCCAGGCAGCCATCAACGCCGTCCACAGCGACGCGCCGGCCGCGGCCGCCACGGACTGGTGGCAGATCCTGCAGCTGTACAACCAGCTCCTGTCACTCGCCCCGAGTCCGATCGTGGCCCTTAACCGCGCGGTCGCGGTGGCCGAGGTCGAGGGACCGGATGCGGCGCTCACCCTCGTCGACGGCCTCGACCTCGGTGGCTACCACCTGTTCCACGCCATCCGCGCCGACCTGCTCCGACGCCTGGGCCGCAACGCCGAGGCGGCGCTGGCGTACGAGTCCGCGATCGCCCGCACCGAGAACGCGACCGAGCGTGACTTCCTGCAGCGCAACCGTCAGGCGCTCACCCAAGCCTGATCGTGGTGCTGGGAGACGGTGAGCGAGTCGGCACGATCGGCTACTGGGAGCGGACCTGGCGAGATGAGTTGGTCTATGAGACCGGCTGGGGTGTCCTGCCGGCGTTCCAGGATCGTGGCATCGCCACCGCCGCGGCCAACGCTGTCACCGAGCGGGCTCGCGTGCAGCGCCGACACCGTTACCTGCATGCCTTTCCGGCCGTTGATCATCCAGCGTCGAACGCGGTCTGTCGGAAAGCGGGTTTCACCCTGCTCGGCGGCACCGACTTCGAGTATCCACCCGGAACCATCATGCTCAGCAATGACTGGCGGCTGGAGCTCTGACCCCAGGGTGACTATCCCCGCCACCTGTTCGATCGCCTCGACCACGATCCCCGCCCAATGCGGGAGCAACTCCTCAACGCGTCCCGGAATACACCCCGAACACGATCAACTACCGGATCGTTCCATGTCCCAAGATCAGCGACAGAGCCCGTTCGCCCGTACCTACCTGCGCACATTCACCTGTTGAAGGCCCGTCCGGGCTGGCTCCGGCCAGATCGGTGGTCGGCATGGTGCCGCGCCTGTCGGATGCCGAACTGGCGACATCTGCTGTGCGCGGCGGGAGTCCTCCACCGCATCATCCGGGCCCCTGGCGACCGACACCTTCTTGTGGAACGACGACGTATGGGTGGTGGACTCCACACCCGTGGAATGCGGCCGTTCCGCGACACGGCCAAGCGTTCCGACCTGGCCGGATGGGCCCAGTACGGGTACTGCGCCGGCACTCGCGGCGCTTCTGGGGGCTGCGGCCGTAAGAGTCGGATGGAAGATCGATTCGGCCTTCGCCTCCAGCCTCCGGCCACCAACGTTTGAGCTTGTAGCCGGCACTGGTGAAGGTGTTGTCACTGCACGAGCTTCACGGGCCCCTGGCCGTGGTGGTGGCCCCTGTCCGGCGTCTGCGGGATCGGTCGATGGTGTAGACCCACCGGCCTTGAGCGTCTCGGGTCATGGTGACCTGGTCGGCAAGGCGGTATTTGGTCCGGTTGTGCCATGAGCAGCAGGGGGCGAGGAGGTCGATGTCGGTGGTGTGGACATCGCTCCAGTTCAGGACGTGGTCGACTTCGCAGTATCGGGCGGGGATGGCGCATTCACGGAAGGCGCACGTGTCGTAAAGGGCTTCCAGGGCGCGGCGTTGCCCGGGGGTGACGAACCGCACGGTGTCGCCGAGGTAGAGCGGGATGCCGTCCGGGCCGAGGATCAGGGCTGAGATCCCGGCGTTGAGGGCGATCGTGCGGGCCAGTTCGGGTGGGATCGGGGTGCAGTCGGGTAGCCGGGCCGACACCCGCCATCCGCCTCCGGCGCCTTCCA
>JAOPYO010000444.1 GCA_025964575.1 Actinomycetes bacterium | reverse complement strand
ATCGACCCGCGGCGGCTGACCGCCGCGCTGCTGACCGCGGTCGACCGTGCCGGTGGTGAGCTCGTACGGCTGCGCGCCGCCGACGTGATCGTGGAGCGGGACACCGCCGTGGGAGTACGGCTGGCCGACGGCAGCGAGATCCGGGCCGGCCGGGTGGTCCTGGCGGCCGGGCCATGGATCGGCGACCTGGGCGGTCTGCCTCCGGACGTCGTGCCGCCGATCCGGCCGGTGAAGGGCCAGGTGCTGCGCCTCAAGACCACGGTGCCCTTCCTGACCCGGGCGACCTGGGGTCTGCTGAGGGGCTCGTCGATCTATCTGGTGCCGCGCGCCAACGGGGAGATCGTCGTGGGGGCGACTCAGGAGGAACTGGGTTACGACACCACGATCACGGCCGGCGGGATCTGGGAGCTGCTGCGCGACGCCCGCGAGGTGCTGCCGGGCATCACCGAGCTGGAGTTCATCGAGGTGAACGCTAGTCTTCGCCCGGGGTCCCCGGACGACGCCCCGATCCTCGGCCCGGCCGCGCTGCCCGGCCTGTTCCTGGCGGCCGGGCACTTCCGCGACGGGGTGCTGCTGACCCCGGTGACCGGTGACGTGATGGCCGAGGTGCTGGCGGGTGGCGAGCTGCCCGCGGTGGCCAAGGCGTTCACCCCGGACCGTTTCGACAAGGGAGCGCGAGTGTGACTGTGAACGTCAGGCAATGTGCGGGCCCTCGGTCAGGGCCGCCCGCAGGGCTCGGGCATCGGGGACAGCGCCAACCAGTTCCACTACTACCGATGTGAACGACGTCTTGATGGCTCTCTCCGAGGCAGAGCCCCATCCCTACTGGCTCGATACATCGATCCCCGCCAACGCGGGCCGTCCCGGGCCGGCCCCGTCGCTGGTCGGGGCGGTCAGCTGTGACCTGGCGGTGGTCGGCGGCGGCTACAGCGGGCTGTGGACCGCGCTGATGGCCAAGGAACGCGACCCGTCGCTGGACGTCGTGATGATCGAGGCAGACCGGATCGGCGGCGCCGCCTCCGGCCGCAACGGCGGTTTCTGCGCCGCCAGCATCACCCACGGGTTGGTCAACGGCCTCGAGCGCTGGCCAGACGAGATCGCGACGCTGGAGCGCCTCGGCCGGGAGAACCTCGACGGCATCGAGCAGACCGTCGCCCGTTACGGCATCGACTGCGACTTCGAGCGCACCGGTGAGATGCACGTCGCCACCGAGCCATGGCAGCTCGAGGGTCTGCGGGAGGCGGCGGCCGCCGCAGCCGGGCTCGGCCAGGAGCCGGCCTTCCTCGACGCCGACGCCGTGCGCCAGGAGGTCGCCTCGCCCACCTACCTGGGCGCGCTCTGGGACAAGGACGGCGCGGCCATGGTCCACCCCGCCAAGCTGGCGTGGGGTCTGCGTGCGGCGTGCGAGTCCCTCGGCGTACGGATCTACGAGCGCACGCCCGCGACTTCACTCCGAGATGAGGGAAACCGGCTCCGGCTGCGCACCCCGTACGGCACCGTCTCCGCGGCCAAGGTCGCTCTCGGCACCGGCGTGTTCCCACCACTGCTCAAGCGGCTCAAGCACTTCCTCGTTCCGGTGTACGACTACGCGCTCATGACCGAACCCCTGTCCGAGTCCCAGCTCGACAGCCTCGGCTGGCGTCACCGGCAGGGCATCGGGGACAGCGCCAACCAGTTCCACTACTACCGGCTCACCGCGGACAACCGGATCCTGTGGGGCGGCTACGACGCCATTTATCACTATCGCAACGGGCTGCGGGCCGAGCTGGAGCGGCGCCCGGAGACGTACTCCCTGCTCGCCCGGCACTTCTTCGACACCTTTCCGCAGCTGAACGGCGTACGATTCAGCCACGCCTGGGGCGGGGTGATCGACACCTGCAGCCGGTTCTGTGCCTTCTACGGCACAGGCTTCGGCGGCAAACTGTCGTACGCGGTCGGCTACACCGGCCTCGGCGTGGGTGCCACCAGGTTCGGCGCCGGCGTGATGCTCGACCTGCTGTCGGGTGCGGAGACCGAGCGGACCCGGCTGAAGATGGTGCGGACCAAGCCGATGCCCTTCCCGCCGGAACCACTGCGGTACGGGGCGATCCAACTCACCCGGTGGTCCATCGCCCGGGCCGACCAGCACGGCGGCCGCCGCAACCTCTGGCTGCGCACCCTCGACACGTTCGGCCTCGGCTTCGACTCCTGACCCCGACCACCCCACCTCCGTGATCAGGCGATCGTTCGTCGAACGATTGTGATCACGGAGGGGATGGGGTCACTCCTGGGTGTACGGGTCATAGGTGCCGAAGGACCAGAGGTTCCCCTCCAGGTCGCGGGCGCTGTATTCGCGTGAGCCGTAATCCTGGTCGTTGAGCGGTCGGACGATCTCGGCGCCGGCCGCCTTGGCTCGGGTGTGGTGCGTGTCCGGGTCGGGGACCACGACGTAGAGGCCGATGGTCGAGGCGAGAGGATCAGGCTCCTTGGAACCGAACCAGCTGTCCGGGCGATGCTGGCCGAACATGATCATTCCGGCGCCGAGCCGCATCTCCGCGTGCTGCACCGTCCCGTCGTCACCCCGGTGGACGGCCTTCTCTTCGAAGCCGAACGCCTCTCCGAGCCATTTGATCGCGGCATCGGCGTCCCGGTAACGCATCGCGGGGAAGATGTTGGGCCGAAGGCTCTCACTCATGAACGTCTCCCTCTGAAAGTCGAATACCCCCAGGTTAGGCAGCATGAGCGGGGTCGTCTTGGACAGAAGTAACCTCTCGGCGAGCAGCGAGATTCGATCAGTCGCCGGTGGTGCCGTCGAGCATCTCGCGGAGAAGGTCGAGGTGACCGTTGTGGCGGGCGGTCTCCTCGATCATGTGCAGCAGTAGCCAGCGCAGGGTGACCCGGCCGCGCTTGCTCTCGATCACGGCCTCGGCATCGAGGTCCAGCGAGGCCGCGATCTCGCTGGACCGCGCACACTGCTGTTCGTACTCCTCCAGGAGCTGGGCGAGCGGTACCCCGGATACCTTGAATTCCTTATCGGGGTCGTCAGCGGTCCATGGGGGGAGAACGGGTCCGCCGAGCATGTCGTGTTCGAACCACGACAGCTCGACCCAGCGCAGATGGCTCACCAGCCCGGCGACCGTCATGAGCGGCGAGGACGGAATCAACGATCTCTGGGCGAGCTCGTCGGACAGCCCCTCACACTTGAGGAAGACCGTCGCGCGGTGCCAGTCCAGCCAGGCGTTCAGCATGGTTCGCTCGTCGGCGGCGTACGGTTCGTCGATGCGTTTCATGAGCTCAACCTAGGGCTCGCGCCAGGTGCCCGACCACAGGTTTTCAGGTCGCGGAGTTACGCGTCGGCGAGGGATTCCAGGCTGATGGCCAGATCCACGGGGGAGGGGCGCTTGACGACGTCGCCGATGCAGGCCCGGACCAGGTCGGCCACCTCGTCGGGGAGGCCGGGGGCGAGCTCCGGCGCGGTGGTGAGAACCTTCCGGAGGGTCAGCAGGGGATCATGGGTGGGCAGGCCCCCGTACAGCCCCAGACCGGTCACCGACCAGTGCAGGCTCGCGCCCAGCGACCACACGTCACCGGCCGGGGAGGGCGCCTCGCCACGCAGCAGGCCGCTGTCGGTGAACTCGACCGAGGTGAGCCCGCCCATCCCGGTCACCGTGGCGCCCGGCGTGAGGACCTGGGACAGCCCCAGGTCCGACAGCTTTCCGCCGATCTCCCGCCTGCCGATGTCCGAGTCCGTTCCCTCGGGCACCGGCGCGGCCGTGCGGGTGAGCAGTACGTTGCCCGGTTTGATATCGCGGTGCATGATGTTCGCGTCGTGCAGCGCCTGCGTCGCCCGGGCCGCATGCGCCAGCGCCCGGTAGACCTCGCGGCGCTCCAGCGGTGTGGCCGGCACCGCCAGCGAGCCCGCCGGCAGATACTCCATCGAGTAGTAGAAGACCCCACCCTGCTGGCCCGCGTCGTACAGCGTGACGAGATAGGGCGAGCGCACCGCGGCGAACGCCTGCAACTCCCGGGTGGCGCGCCGGAAGGCGTCCTGCCCGGTGCCGCCGACCACCTTTACGGCGACGTACTCAGCGTCCACCGGCAACCGCTCCGGTCTGCGGGCGAGAAAGAACTCGCCATGGTTGCCCTGGCCCAGTGACTCGATGAACTCGTAGTCGGCGATCCCCTGCATCGGCCGTCACTCCTTTTCTTCGGCCCCCTAGGCGGGGGAGGATCCCGTCACGGGAGCCAACGTCGTGGAGGTGAGCGTGGCCGCCCAGTCGATCTCGTCGGTGAGGTCCTGTTCGGCCTTCACCAGCAGGTCCGCGGAGGCGGACACCTTGCCGAGGGGCCTGGCGGTATCGGGCGCGACCACCATGGACCCGTCCGGGAAGGTCGCGGACGCATGTACGTCGGCGCCCATCTCGGCCAGCCGGGTAACCAGGGCGGTGGCCCGCTTGCCGCCCACGACGACCAGCGGGCGCCGCTGCCCGGTCGCCAGGACCAGTGCCACCTGGACGGCCGCGATCGCGTCGGTACCGCCGTCGTAGGAGACCGCGATCGTCCGGCCCACGAGGTCGAGGAGCCTGTCGGGCCAGAGCACGGTCACCAGACGCCCGGTCGTGCGGGCTCGTAGCCGCTCATAACCGGGGGCGTCAGCAGGGGTCACCACCATGTCGGCCCGGGAGGCGACGATCAGCTCGGGCAGTTCGGTGCTCACGTCGGCGGCGAACCGGCTGACCACCCGGACCGGCAGCTCCTCGCTGCCGAACTCCGCCGCATAGGACTCCAGGGTGGCCAGCGAGCCCGCCATCTCGGCCAGCTCCGACGACAACCCCAGCCCCACCTCGAGCCGGCCCTCCGGATAGGGATGCAGATGGGCGAGCACCACCTCGGCCGGCCGATGCCCGGTCGCGAGGGTCGCTGCCAGCGCGGCCAGGTCGCGTCCCGACCGCACGGAGGGCAGCACCGCCACCACCCGGTAGACGGTGTGCTCACCGAGCGCCGCACGCTCGGCCTCGGCCACGTCCCGGGCGATCAGCCGGTCCGGATAGATCCAGCTCAGCAGCGGGCCGGTCATCGCCGTGGTCACCAAAGCCATGACGACCATCAGGGAGAACAGCTCGTTGTCGAGCACCCCCTTCTGCAGCCCCACCGTGAGGATGACGATCTCGGTCAGCCCGCGGGTGTTGATCAGCGTGGCGAGCGCCGCGGATCTGCGGCGCGGCACCCCGGTGAGCCGCGCTCCGGCGTAGGCGCCGACGAGCTTGCCGGCCACGGCCACGACCAGGATGACGGCCAGCACGCCCACGGCGCTGAGGTCCAGCTTGGTCAGGTCGACCGCCAGCCCGGAGACCACGAAGAACATCGGCAGCAGCAACAGGACCGCCAGCTGTTCCAGCCGCTCCAGGATCTCGTACTTGAGTTTCTCCGCCGCCAGCTCTCCACCCCCTTGGCCATGCCCCGCCGCCCCCGAGTGCGGCATGATCGCGCCGAAGAGGAAGGCACCGAAGATGAAGTGGACCTGCATCCACTCGGTGGCCCAGGCCGAGGCGAACAGCCCGATCAGCACCAGGGAGAGCAGCGACGGTGTGAGCCGTCCGGACCTCTCGTAGGAAGGGATGAGCCGCCGCAGCAGCGGGCGTACGCCGAACAGCATGATCAGCGCGTACGGGACCGCGAGGGCGACGTGCCACTGCTCGTTCCCTCCCGCACCCGCGATCGCGACCACCACGGCCAGCACGGTCCACGCCAGCACGTCGATGACGGCCGCGGAGGCCAGTGCCAGCCCGCCCAGCTCGGTGCGCTGCATACCGCGGTCGGTGAGGATGCGGGCCAGCACGGGGAACGCCGTGGCCGCCATGGCCGCACCGAAGAACAGCACGAACGCGAGGGTCTTGTTGTGGGCGGCGTGCTGGTCGGCCAGCCACAGCGCCACGCCGCAGCCGAGGCCGAACGGCAGCAGCATCGAGCCGAGCGAGACCCCGGCCGCGACCCGGCCCTTACCCCGCACCAGCTTCTGGTCCAGCTCCATGCCCACCACGAACATGAACAGCACCAGACCCACATTGGCGAGGGCCTTGAGCGCGGGCCGGACGTCGGCGGGGAACAGTTCGTTGCCGGGTGAGAAGCCGAACCACGAGCTGAACCACACGGAGCCGAGCAGCGACGGGCCGAGCAGGATGCCGGCCAGGATCTCACCGATGACCGGCGGCTGGCCCAGCAGCTTCGCGCCGGCGCCGAGCAACCGGGCCAGGGCGAGCACGACGACGAGGTCGAGCAGCAGGATGTCCACGCGTAGCATCGGTCACTTCCGGTGGGATTCGTAGCGGAAGGTGCGGAGACCCCCGACACGCACCTGGGTGCCGGGCACGATCATGACCGGTTCGTGCGGCGGGATCTGGACGAACGTCTCCTGATCCGGAGGCATCACGTAGGTCCCGTTCACCGAGCCCAGGTCGACCAGCCGCACATCCCACTCCTCGAGCGCGACCCGCAGATGCCGTCGCGAAACGGAGCCTTCCTGATCGGTCAGCCGTGCGGGGCGCGCCTCGCCGGACGTGACCTCCTTGGCGTGCTCCGGATCCCGGCCGAACAGGTAATCGACGTCCAACCGCAGCGCCATGCCGTCGTCGATGAGCAGCACGCCCAGTGGTGGACGGGGCCGCTGCCGGGGGATCAGGGTGCGTTGCGCCATCCCGATGCCGCAGACCCCGCAGTACGGGGCTCGCGGATCGTTGAAGTGCTCGTTCTTGCAGTCGCCGCCCCAGACCAGCGGGCGCGGGTCGGGCACGGGCGGGGGAGCGGGCGCCTGCGGCAGTGTGGCCGATTCAGGGTCCGACTCGGTGGCCGGCACCAGCAGTACGGACTCGAAGGGCTGAGAGCGGATCTCCTCGAAGTTCGCGGATCTCTGGCGCTCGTCGCGGACGACCGAGGGGGCGTGCGGGGTCGGCCACTCCGACGGGTGACCGCTCCCGCTGGGGTGGAGCCGCCGGAATTCCTCATCTGAGATCGTGGGGACGCTCTGCGCCGTCCGATCATCATCCGTCGGAGCCGGAGTCTCCGCGTTCCGTGCCCACTGATCGACAGGGAACGGCCCAGGGGTCGCCTGGTCCAGCGGGGTGGGCACGGAGGCCTCGGTCCACAGGCATTCGACGCCGCCGCCGGGCACCACCCCGCCGTCCAGCCGCCATCGCGGATCGGCCTGGCCGGTAGGCGTGCCCGGACCACACAGCCGCAACTCGACCCGGATCACCGGACCGCCGACGAGCCGGTCGGTCCAGGTGAGCGCGTCCCGGCCGGTCAGCGTGACCTCACCGCCCGGGCCGGTCACCACCGCGGTCGCCGAGCCGCTGACCAGCACGGCGATGCCGCCGTCCGCGGGGCCGGCGACCGCGCAGGACACCGGCTCGGTGGCCATGGCCTCTGCGAGCACCCTGGCGACCCGTCGGGCGATGGTACGGCCGTTTCCCCCGTTCGCCGCCACCTCCCGTACCGCCTCCAGGAGGCCCTCGATGGTGTCCTCGGCGGCGGGGCCGCACACCAGGAGCAGCCCACCCTGGTGGGCGACCACCCCATCACCCGGTATGGGTCGTACGACGGTCGTCACACCAGCCTCCCACCGCGGAAACGCCACCGGATGAACGGAACCCGCATGGGGCCGTTGCCGACCAGCCACACACCGATCCAGACGGCCAGAAACAGTGTCCAGAAGGTCGCAGCCGGGGGGTTCAGGGCGGTGCCCGGCACCAGGTCCGCCTGGAGCAGACCCCACAGCAGCAGGCCCTCTGGGACCAAGGTGACCAGCCCGAACAGCGAGGGCCAGTCCTTCTCCCAGCGAAACTGCATGAGGAAGTGGTAGATCAGCTCCCAGCCGATGCCGAGAACCGCCACTGCGGCGAGCACCACGAACGCGGTCTGGTAGAGGTCGCCCAGCGAGGCCTTCCCCGCCCCGGGCAGCACCGGAACGATCAGAGCGGTGATCACCGCACCGACGGTGGCCAGGAGGAAGAACCGGGTCTGGATGCGCCCGAACAGCGTGGGAACCACGTCAAACCCCCTTGTTGAGCGCCCACTTGAACCACTGCGACGTCGACCGGAACGGGCCGAGCTTCTTGCAGAACCCGCGCCTGCCGAGGTCGTCGGAGATCTCCTGGGCCGCGATCTGCAACCCTAGGAAAGTGTCTACCCCGGGGAAGTAGCCGCCTAGCGTGGCCGCCCCCGAGGCGTAGAGCGCGCCGTCGCCGCTGGCGGTGCCCTTCACCTCGAAATGCCGTTCGACCTCCAGCCGGCCGATCGGGTTGCGGTAGGCCTCGGTGTGCTCGAGCAGGTCGGCGTAGATCCGGTGCTCGGTGATGTCGGCCTCCAGACCGGTGCAGTCGACGATGTAGTCGGAGGTGTACTGCGCCTGCCGGCCGTCGTTGCTGTGCAGATACGTGACCAGGCGCCCGTCCTCGCTGGGCAGCACCTTGTCGACCAGGCCCTGCAGCGGGTGGTACCAGTCGTTCCGCCGACCCTCACGCATCTGTTTCTGCCAGCGTCGCCGCTTGGGGGTGTTGGTGCCGCCCATGTCCTTGTACTTTTTCGCGCGGTCCGCGCCCTCCAGCTTGCGCATCTCCGCTTTGAGCTGACCTCCCCACACCGACTTGGGATAGTTGAAGCCCTGGTAGGCCCAGCCGTCACCGCCGCGGCGCCGCATCCAGATGCCCGGACCGTGCGAGCTGCTCACGAAGGTACGGAAGATGTGCACGATCTGCGTCTGCAGGCCGTACTTCTCTCGGTCGTCCATCAACCGCTGCAGCACCCGGGAGGCGACGATGCCACCACCGCGTACGACCACCACGCCCGGCCTGGACTTGAGGAACTCGTAGACATGCTCGTGCGGTTCGTAGGCGTTGACCACATGGTGGTAATCGCCGTGCCGCTCCCGGAACTCCTGCAGGTCGGGCAGGAACTTCAGCCCCGGGTAACCGATCGCGAGGTGCACGAACCTGGACCGGAAGGCGACCCGTTTGGTCTGCGAAGCGCCCTCCGGAGGCGTGAGGATCGTGAAGTAGCCGCCGCCCGCCCTCCGGCGCACCATCCGTACCTGGCCCTTGACCAGCATCTCTGACCAGGCGATGCGCTTGTGCTCGCGGTCCAGGTTGCGGAACACCGTCCCGGCCCGCGGGGTCCAGTAGTCGGCGAACACCGGCTCGGTGGCCACCTGGAACAGGTGCTTGAGG
>JAOPYO010000440.1 GCA_025964575.1 Actinomycetes bacterium | reverse complement strand
CACAACGTCGGGCTGGGTGCCGCGCGCAACATCGGCTTCGCGCAGGCGGCCGGAGAATACGTGTGGTTCGTCGACAGCGACGACTGGCTGGCGGAGGGAAGCGTCGCGACCGTACTCGACCGCCTGGAGCAGGCGCGCCCGGACGTACTGATCATCGACTTCGCGCAGGCGTTTCCCGACAGCCGGATCGAACGCGACGTGTGGCAGAAACTGTTCCGGGACCCGCCGCCTCCGGAGACGTTCACTCTCGCCGCACGCCCCGACCTGCTGAACATGATCATGTCCGCCTGGAACAAGGTGGTCCGGCGTGAGTTCCTGGCAGGGTTGGGCCTGCGGTTCGGCACGGGCTTCTACGAGGACATCGCGGTCACCTACCCCATGCTGCTGGCCGCCGACCGGCTCGCCCTCCTCGACCGGGTCTGCTACTACTACCGCCGCGGACGCCCCGGCGCCATCTTGAGCACCTCGAGCCCCAAGCACTTCGACCTCTTCGCGGAATATGAGCGTATCTTCGCTTTCATCGCAGGCCATCCGGCAATCGGGAGCGAGCTGACCAAGGTGGTGTTCGACCGTACGGTCCGGCACGCCCTGACCGTCCACGCCACCCCGGGTCTGCTGCCCGCCAGGTGGCGGCGGGAGTTCCTCCGTCGGCTCGGCCGGTACTTCCGGGCCTACCGGCCGGCCGGATACACCCACCCTGGGGGGCTGCGCGGGCTGCAGTACCGGCTGGTCGAGCGGGATGCCGACCGGGCGTACACACTCCTGCAGCCGTTGAACAAGGCCCGGATCTCACTGCGCGAAGGCGCAGGTCGGATAAGGGGTGCCCTGCGGAGCGCGGTCCGTCGCGGCGGCACAGGCGCACGGCTCGCGTTCTACCGGCTCTTCACCTGCCTGCCGATCCGCCAGGAACTCGTCGTCTACGCCGCCTACTGGTACGGAGGCTATGCATGCAACCCGCGGGCGATCTACGAGAAGGCCCGCGAGCTCGCGCCTGAGCTGCACGGTGTCTGGGTGGTGCGAAAGGACCGCGCCGGTTCGATGCCCGCCGGAGTGGACTACGTGGTGGCCGGCTCCTGGCGCTATCTGCGGGTCATGGCGCGCGCCAAGTACCTGGTGAACAACGTCAACTTCCCGCACGACGTGCCGAAACGCAGCGGTTCGGTACACGTCCAGACTCAGCACGGCACCCCACTCAAGACGGTCGGGCTGGACTTGCGGGACTATCCAGTCGCGGCGGCGGGGATGAACTTCGACAGGCTGGTCGAGCATTGCGGCCGCTGGGATTTCCTCGTCTCTCCCAACCCGTACTCCAGCGCTATCTGGAAGCGCGTCTACCCGGGGAGCTACCGGGTCCTGGACACCGGGTACCCGCGCAACGACATCCTTGCCACGGCCACCGACGAGCAGGTCGCCGAGGCCCGGGCCGGTCTGGGGATCAAGCCGGAACAGACCACGGTCCTGTACGCACCGACGCATCGGGAGGCCCGGCCGGACTTCACTCCCCTGTTGGATGTCGGCAGATGGGCCGAGACGCTCGGACCCGATTACACCCTGCTGATACGCGCTCACTATTTCTACCCCGACCCGGGCGAACTGCCACACCCCGAGCAGGGCGCGCGGGTCGTGGACGTGTCCGGTCACCCGAGCGTCGAAGAAGTGTGCCTGGCCGCCGACGTACTGGTCACCGACTATTCGGCGGTCATGTTCGACTACGCCGCCCTGAACCGGCCGATCGTTGTCTACGCGCCCGACTGGGCCGCCTATCGCCGCACCCGGGGCGCGTACTTCGACGTCCTCGCCGAGCCGCCGGGCGCCGTCGCCACCTCGCAGGAGCAGCTGGCCAAGGTGTTCGCCACGGGCGGGTTCCGCTCGCCCGAGGCCACCAGGGCGCGCGCGTCGTTCCGCACCAGATTCTGCCCGCACGACGACGGCCACGCGGCGGAGCGCGTTGTCCGCCACATCCTGCGCCCGTCATCGCCGGCCCTGCGGCCACCACCTCCCCCACCAGAGACGGTCCCGCCCGACGGCGACGTCCCGCCCTGATGCCGGGCGAGGACGAAGAGCAGTGAAAATGCCGGAGAACGACGATTTGGCGGATCGGTCGCGTCGCGGGTGAGGGAGGCGCCGGCGTCCAGCCGGGCCAGGATCAGCAGATCGGCCACGATCTCCTGCAGCCGTTCAATCTCGGCCAGTCCCGCGGTCGCCGCTCGCGGGCAGTCGGTGTCGTCTGGAGATGGACAGAGCCCGTCGTCATCGGTCCAGGTGGAACACACAGTGCACGGTTTGGTGCAGGTGCGTACGGAACCGCCGGAGGAACATGGTGTTGCTAGGCCCCTCGGGCTGGCCCGCCTTATCGAGCAGGCCGCCTACGACGAAGCCGCGGACGTTCCAGATGACGGTCCAACATGCAGTCCCGAGGTCCACGTCGGTTCGGACGACGCTCCGAATTGTGTCGGCGAGGCGGTCGACCCATGGCTTGAGGTAAAGAGCCTCCACCCCGGTGACGTCGGCGGCGTCGGACAGCCATCGGTGGATCCACAGCTCAGGTACGTGTGGGTTGTCCACGCAGAAGTCCAGGTAGCGGTCCGCCAGCAGGTGGATGCCCGCCTGGTCGGGTGTGAAGTCGGCGAATGCCGAGTCGTACATCGCCCGCGTGGCGAGGTAGACCCGTTCCATCACCTCAAGGTAGATGTCGCGTTTGTCGCCGACGAGGTCGGTGATGGTGGCGACGTCGTGTCCGGCGGCGTCGGCGATCATTTGGGCCGAGGTTCCGTCGTAGCCGAGAGACGCGAACAGCCGGGTGGCCGTCTCGATGATGGACTCCCGCACCGGGTCCGACTCGGAGCCACGTTTGCGACTAACTCCTCGCATACCATCATGTTAGTCGCGGTGTGTGAACAGGAGAGAACGTTCGGTAAAGCTTTCCCAGTTCCATGGTGATCTCCTCACCAAGCCTGGCGGCCCGCACGCGCGCCCGAGTGGACGTCATGAGCGACCAACTGTTGATGATCACATGGCACAACACGCGAGGGCTCGGCCGCCTTCACCTGCGCCGGCCTGTCCGCCGGTCATGGGAGGTGCGGCGTCGTGCGGTGGCGGTCCTGGCGGGGGCTGCCGGGCCCCTGAGCAGCAGCCCCCTGCCAGGTCTCAGGCGACGGGCTCGGCGGCCAGTTGGCCGAGGACCTGGTGCAGGAGACGATGCTGCGCGCGTGGAAGGCCCGCGACCGGTACGACGCACACGCGCGTCCGTACGGACGTGGCTGTACCGGATCGCACCCACGCGTGCCTGACCGCGCTGGAGGGGCGTGCGCGGCGGCCGTTGCCGTCCGGGTTGGGCGCGCCGAGCGACGATCCCGGGGCCCCGCTCATGCCAGCGCCGCCGTCCTCGCGCGGTACGGGAGGGCGGCACGATGACGGTTCGCTTCCTCGCCCTGTACGAGACGCCGGCCGACCCCGAGTCGTTCGATCGGCACTACCGCGAGGTCCACATACTGCCGGGGCTGCGCCGATACGCGGTCGGCCGTGACGATCACTGAGTCGCGGTACTCGTGGGGGCGTCCGACTCCGCCGGCTCCCGGGGGTCGCTCCGCAGAGCCGGTGCGCCGGATGTTCCTGCCGCGGCGGCGTCGGGGAGTGCCCCATCGGAGGCCACGACTGCGAACGTCTCAGTGATGCGGCGGGCACGGGCGGCCGCCGCGAAGGCCAGCGGAACCGCGAGGGTGAGGGCGATCGCCGGGACCGCGATGCCCGAGTCCTCGACCGCAAAACCACTCATCGAGGTGACCAAGGTCCCGGTCAGCCCCGCCCGCAGCGCCGGGGCGTGCTCGTATGCCACCGCCAGCGGCCCAGCCCCCGTCCCGCCATGGCCCCCGGTGCGCAGGAGCACGAAGAACAGGAACAGCAGCCCACCGGCGACCAGCAGGGTCAGTGGGATGTTCCCCACGGTGTGCAGCATCGCGAGCATCTTGCGCGTCACCACCGGCTGCGCCTGGCCGTCCAGCACCTGCTGGGCGAAGCGTCCCAGGTGGGTCCTGCGGCCGGGCGGCCGCCGGTAGTCCAGGTAGCAGATCGCGGCGATCGTGGCGATCCCGAGACCCGCGAAGAACAGCACCCTGGCGGGCGTCACCCGCTTCCCGGCGACGATGAGCGCGGTCACCGCCGTACCTGGGAACAGCGCGATCGTGCCACCGAACTTGGCGCCCAGGCCCGGCGAGCCCGACAGCGCGTCCGCGCCCGCCCCGAGCAGGATGACGACCGCGACGGCCCACCCTCGCCTGCCGCGCCGGATCAGCACGTGGGCGAGCCCGGCCGCGAAGAACAGGGTCCCCGTCGCGAAGGTCGCGAAGGCGATGTTGCTCAGTCCGTAGTAGCGGCCGCCGACCAGCGGCGAGTAGCCCATGAAGCTGTTCAGCTGCAGTGGGCTGCCGCGCAACAGGTCGGTGGCGGCGACGAGGGCGGTGACCCCGGCCAGTATCGTGCCGGGGATCATGATGCTGCGCCGCCATGGCCCGACGAGCGCGATCGCCACCAGCAGCAGGTCCCACACCAACATCCCGGCGAACATCGCGGCCGTAGGCTGGGACGCCTTCCACCAGGGCAGCAGGTTCACCAGATAGGTCGAGACAGGGATCGCCGCCCCGACGAGGGCAAGGATCCGCGCGACGCCCAGCACCCGCCGGCGCCGATCCCTTTTTTCCGCAGCGGTGTCCGGAGTACCGCGCAGCGCGAGCGCTGCGAATCCGTAGACCAGAAGCTGGCAGATGACGAAGACGATGACGAACGGCTGGATCGAGGTCCGGAGCGTCTGGGCGGCGACGTCCAGTCCGTCGAGCCTTTGGGCCGCATCCGGGAGTGTGCCCCGGGAGCCGCCGGCGGTCCACGGGATCCCGACCACCTGGGCTGGTACCTGCAGGGCCGCCGCCGACAGCACGGTGGCGGTCACATCGGGCAGGATCGTCATGCCGTCCCGCCGGGTAGAGGCAGACCGCAGGTAGTGTGCCTTCGCGAACGCGGGCCCACTGCCCATCGCCACCCTCAGGTGCGGGACATCGGACTGATCGGACAGGCCCACCACCATCACGCTAGTGTGCTGCGGGATCGCGGCGAGCACCCGGCCGATCTCGTCGTCGGCCTCCCGGACCGCCGCCGCCCGCGCCGCCGCGCCCACCACGGCGACCCGGTGCGGGCTCACCCCGAGACCGAGGTACGGCCGGACCACGTTCTCCAGGTCCACCACGGTCACCCGGCAGCGACTCCAGTCCGTGAACGTCTCCGGGGTCGGCCCGTAGGCATCCAGCCTGCCGCCCGAGTCCGCGGCGACGAGCGACGCGCCCGGCCCGACGGCCGCAGTGCAACCACCGGACTGGTGGACCACGTCACCGAGGGAGCCGACGGCGGCGCGGAAGTTCGACGCCATGTTGATCTTCTTGGCCACCGGGACCAGGTCCTGATGCCAGGCGCCACCGCTACCTACCGGATCAGGGGGCAGCTGCCCGCACGGAACGCGCGGCAGCGCGGCCCGGGTCCCCGCCGAGACGCTCAGCCATCCGTCCATCGGGCAGGTCCAGGTCCCGACCGTGCGCACCGACAGCGAGGCGATCGAGCCGGCGTCCCCCAGCCGCCGCAGGTTGGGCGTCCCCGTGGCCGAGATGTCCTTCCAGCTCAGCCCGGGAACACCGATCAACACCACCGACGCCCCGCCTGCGGCCGCGCCCTCTGCCGGGCTCGCGGCCGGACCGGCCTGCGCCGTGGCGTTCGCGGCCGGGCAGATGAGCAGGATCCCCCACCCAAGTGCCATCAGCAGAACCGAGATTTTCCTGAGCAAGGGCAGACCTTCCGGGGACAAGGGCAGGCCGCGAGTGGAACGCGACTCACGTCAGCACGGCTTGTGGAGCGAGCGTACGACAGAGCGCTCCTAGCCCACGTGACTTCTTACCTGGCCAAAGGTTAGCGGCCGGCAATCAGACCCGGATCCGCGGTGGTGCGGTCGGGGTCTTCCAGCGGTGGGCGGCCCGGCGTAGCGCGCGGGGGTCGGATAGCCGGGCGACCGCCTCAGCCGCTCGCACGCCAGGCGGCGGCCTGCCGGCGAAGCCTGGCGTGGATGCCGCCCATCGGGGCGATACCGGGCAGCACGGTCTTGGGCAGCTTGGCGGTCATGGTGTAGGCGGTGTCGACGACGTTGGCGACCGGGCTGAGCACTGCCTGCGAGACGAGCTGGTAGGCGTCGAGGACACTGAGACCCGTCTCGGCGGCCGTCCACCGGACCAGCTCGGACTGCGCGATCCGGAAGGCGTCCTCCAGCGGCCTGGCCGACCCGGTCGTGATCACGAAGTGGTCGTTCTCCAGCCGGGGCCACGGGCACGGCACACCCTTGATGAGGTCGACGATGACCACGCTGTCCATCGCGGTCTCCACCGCGACGCCGCAAGTCTCGCCCTCTCCCTGCCGGGCGTGCCCGTCACCGAAGCTGAACAGCGCGCCCTCGACATTGACCCCGAGATAACAGGTGACCCCGGCCCGCATCTCCGGGGTGTCCATGTTGCCGCCCCAGTCGCCGGGCGCCAGCGAACTGCGCACCTCCCCCAGGGCCGGGGCGACACCGACGGTCCCGTGCATGGGGTCCAGCGGCAGGTCGACCTCGTAGACCGAGTCGAGCGCCCGGTAGCGCACGAGCCGCTCGGCCCGGTCGATCTCGTACACCCAGGTGCGCTCCTCCAGCGCGTCCTGCAGCGTCGCCGTGGTGCCCGTGCCGGTCAGCGAGCCGAAGAACGGCACCGTGGTGCTGACGCCGAAGGACTCGCGGGGCTCGATGCTGACGAAGTGGACGGCCAGCGTGTCCCCCGGACCGGCCCCTTCGACGTAGAAGGGGCCGGTCTGCGGGTTGATGAACCGCGGGTCGCACACTTCCGACACCCGGTCACTGGTGGACCGGACCCGTCCGGCGAAACAGTCCCGGGTCCAGGTGGACAGCACCGTCCCCGGGCGGATCGAGGCCACCGGCACGGCCCCGCCGAAGGTGAACGTCAGCGAGCCGGGCTCGGCGTCGGGGTCGAGGTCATAAACGAAATCGTTCAACGTTCGTGCGACTCCTCCAGCACAAGGCGTCCGGCTTGCTCGAACTGCTCCGGGTCACGGTACTTCAGGAGCACCGCGGCGACGAGGCCGAGCACGAAGACGCCGATGACGACGTACGGGATGGCTGTGTAGACCGGGCTGCCGGCGGCCGCACCGGCGGCGAACGACAGGTTGTCGAAGAGCAGGTAGACGACGTAGCCCATGCCCAGGGCACCGATCAGCGGAGCCAGGAACGTCCGCCACCAGTTCGCCGTCTCCGGGTGGTTCTTACCTACGTGGAAGTACCAGATGACCGCGACCGAGCAGATCGTCTGGACGATGAGCAGGGCCATGGTCCCCATGATGGCCATCAGCCCGTACAGATGCACATAGGCGACATCCGGCGCCGCCTTGGTCGGATGCTGCAGGAAGAAGAAGCCGAACGTGATGATCGCGGTGATAACCGACTGCACGACCCCGGATACGTGCGGGGACTTGTGGACGTGGTGGGTGCGCCCGAGGTGCCGGGCACCGGGGATGACGCCCTCGCGGCCGAAGGAGTACAGATAGCGGGACGCGGTGTTGTGGAAGGCCAGCGCGCAGGCGAAGGAGCCGGTCACTGCGAGGGTCTCGTACAGGTACTTCGCCCAGGTTCCGAGGTTGTTCGCGGTGAGCTGGTAGAACAGGTCGAAGGGGCTGCTGCTGCGGGAGACCGCGACCGCCTGCGCCGAGCCGTTGCCGGCCACCGCCAGCCACGAGATCAGGACGTAGAACACCCCGAGGCCGATCACCGCGATCAGCGTGGCCCGCGGGACGATCTTCTTGGGGTTGCGGGACTCCTCGCCGTAGACGGCGGTCGTCTCGAAGCCGACCCAGGACCAGAACGCGAAGAACAGCCCGATGGCCGCGCTGCCCACCACCCCGGCCTTGGGGTCGCTCGGCGCGGCGTCGAAGGCGTGCGCGGGGTTGAGCGAGCCCCACATCATGCCGTCCGGGCCCCCGCCCTTGAACAGGACCGACAACCCGAGCAGACCCAGGATGACCACCTCGGAGACCAGGAAGACCCCCAGGACCTTGCCCGACACCGCGATGTCGAAGTAGCCCAGCGACGCGATGATGAGGATGCCGATGGCGGCGTACACGATCCAGCTGAGCGTGGGACCATGGAACAGCTCGACGGTGGTCTTGGCGAAGGAGGCGAAGATGCCGATCAGTGACGCCTCGAAGACCACGTAGGCCAGGGTGGCGAGCAGTCCTGACGCCATGCCGACCACGCGGCCGAGGCCGTGCGAGATGAAACCGTAGAACGCGCCGGTCGCGGTGATGTGGCGGGCCATCGCCACATACCCAACCGTGAAGATGGTCAGGATGACGGTGGCGAAGACGAAGCCGGCCGGGGCGTGCACTCCGTTGCCGAAGCCGACCGCGATGGGAACATTCCCGGTCATCGCCGTGATCGGGGCGGCGTTCGCGACCGCCATGAACAGCACGGCGACCAAGCCGATGGCACCGGGCTTGAGCCGGTGCACCTCTCTGGCCGGGCTCTCCGGGGTCTCCGGCGGGACTTGCTCCTGGACCGTGCTCATCGCTGTGCCCTCCTTCCCAGGTGTCCTGGTGGACAAGGGACGATCGTGGCAGCGCTAAGAAACCGGAAAAGACATGGTCTGTTAAGGCGTCGTTACATCTGACCTTTTGTCTGGTACGGCCGGACCAGCTCCACATATGGTCGCACCGAATCCGAACCGTTTGCCGCCGGAGGTGCGATGCCGCAGGAAGAGTTGTTCGCGAAGTACGCCTCGAAGCAGGACTTCCTCGAACGCTCGAAGGAGTTCTGGAACCCGGGCAAGACCCAGTTCTGGATCGACGCGGGAGTCCCGCTGGTCATCGACAGACGTGAGGAGTACTTCCTCTACGACGTCTCGGGCGACCGGCTCATCGACGTCCATCTCAACGGCGGGACGTACAACCTCGGCCACCGCAACCCCGAGCTGATCGCCACCTTGACCACCGCGCTGGAGCGGTACGACATCGGCAACCACCACTTCCCGTCCCTCGCCCGTACGGCGCTGGCCGAGGAGCTCATCAGGACCGCGCCACCGGGACTCAGCAAGGTGATCTACTCCAGCGGCGGCGGCGAGGCCATCGACATCGCGCTGAAGACCGCCCGCCACACCACCGGCAGACGCCGGATCGTCTCGATCGACAAGGCCTTCCACGGCCACACCGGGCTGGCGGTGGCGACGGGAGACGACCGCTACTCGAAACTGTTCCTCGCCGACCAGCCCGCCGAGTTCCCGCACGTGCCGTTCAACGACCTGGAGGCCATGGAACGCGAGCTCCGCGCCGGGGACGTGGCCGCGGTCATCCTGGAGACGATCCCCGCGACCTACGGCTTCCCGCTTCCCGAGCCGGGATATCTAGAGGGCGTCAAGAAGCTCTGCGAGACCTACGACGCCCTCTACATCGCCGACGAGGTTCAGACGGGTCTGATGCGCACCGGCGAGCTGTGGGGCATCACCAAGCACGGCATCGCACCGGACATCCTGGTCACCAGCAAGGGCCTGTCCGGCGGGATCTACCCGATCGGCGCCGTGCTGATCAGCGAGCGCTGCGCGGGCTGGCTGAGCGAGGACGGGTTCGGGCACATCTCGACCTTCGGCGGGGCCGAGCTGGGCTGCATCGTCGCCCTCAAGACACTGGAGATCTCGCTCCGCGAGCAGACCCGGCAGCACGTCAAGGATCTGACCGGGCTCTTCGGCGCGCGCCTGCGGGAGATCCAGGCGGACCAGGACGGCTGGTTCACCGGAATCCGGCAGAACGGCCTGGTCATGGGGCTGGAGTTCGGCCATCCCGAGGGGGCGAAACACGTCATGCGCCGCCTCTACGAGAACGGCGTATGGGCCATCTTCTCCGCGCTGGACCCGAGGGTGCTGCAGTACAAGCCGGGCATCCTGCTGGACGTCGCGGTCGCCGAGGAGCTCCTGGAGCGGACCGAGACCGCCATCCGCCTGGCCAAGGACGACGTCGGATGAACGCCATGCACGACCTGTCCGGCGGGCCGGCGGTGCTGGCCCGGATGGAGGGCGTCGCCCGGCGCGCGCTCCCGTCGTACGGCCTGGGCCCGGATGTGCGGGTCACGCTCCTCGACGTCTCGGAGAACGCCACCTTCCGGGTCGACACCGACGGCTTCGCAGCGGTCCTGCGCGTGCACCGGCTCGGCTACCACTCCCCCGAGGCGATCCACTCCGAGCTGACCTGGCTGGACGCGCTCCGCACCGAGGCCGGTATCCGTACCCCGAAGGTGCTGCCCGCGACCGGCGGAGCCCGGGTGGTCACCGTCGACGACCCGGGCACCGCACCGCGCCACTGCGTGCTGTTCGAGCTACTGCCCGGCGCCGAACCCACCGAGGACCGGCTGGTCGAGGACTTCGAGGGGCTCGGCGAGCTCACCGCGCGCATGCACCTGCACGCCCGGTCCTGGCCGAGGCCGCCCGGGTTCACGCGCTTCCACTGGGACTTCGACGCGGCGCTCGGCGCCGAGTCCCGATGGGGCCGGTGGCGGGACGGCGTGGGCGTCGGCCCGTCCGAGCTGGAACTGCTCGGCCGACTGGCGGCGGTGCTGCAGACCAGGCTCGCGCGCTACGGCACCGCCCCGGAGCGGTACGGCCTGATCCACGCGGATCTGCGGCTCGCCAACCTGCTGGTCGACTGCGGGACCACCAGCGTCATCGACTTCGACGACTGCGGTTTCGGCTGGTACGTCTACGACCTGGCCGCCGCGCTCAGCTTCATCGAGCACCATCCGCGGGTGCCGGAGATGATCGAGTCGTGGCTGCGCGGCTACCGGCGGGTGACCCCGCTGCCCGCCGCCGACGAGGCGGAGATCCGGACGTTCGTCCTTTTCCGACGGCTGCTGCTGGTCGCCTGGATCGGCTCCCATCCGGCCGCCGAGATCGCCGGGAGGCTGGGCGCCGGTTACACGCTCGGCACCTGCGAGCTGGCCGAGTCCTACCTCGGCACCCACTCCCCCAGTACACCCTCGTGAAAGGGCATTCCATGTTCACCCCACTGACCGGCCGTTCCGTCGTGGTCACCGGCGGCACCAAGGGCATCGGCAAGGGCATCGCCCGGGTGTTCTCCGCCGCCGGGGCCAGGGTCCTGATCGTCGGCCGCGACGAGGCCGCGGCGAAGGAGACGGTCGCCTCGCTGCCGGAGGGCACCACCTCGTACGTCCTCGCCGACATCGCCACGGCGGCCGGATGCGCCGTCGTCGCCGCCACCGCGGCCGAGCGGCACGGGGGCCTGGACGTCCTCTGCGCCAACGCGGGCATCTTCCCCGACGTACTGCTCGCCGACCTGACCGAAACCGCCATCGACGAGGTGCTCGGCACCAACCTCAAGGGCACGATCCTGTCGGTCCAGGCGTGCCTGCCCGCCCTGGCCGCCTCGGGTCGGGGGCGGGTCATCGTCACCTCCTCCATCACCGGGCCGCTCACCGGCTATCCGGGCTGGGCCCATTACGGGGCCAGCAAGGCGGGTCAGCTCGGGTTCGTCCGGACCGCCGCGATCGAACTGGCCCGGCAGCGGATCACGGTCAACGCCGTGCTTCCCGGCAACGTGCTGACCGAGGGCCTCGCGGACCTGGGCGAGGACTACCTGCGGGCGATGGAGTCGGCCATCCCGCTGGGCCGGCTGGGCACCGTCGAGGAGATCGGCAACGCCTGCCTCTTCCTCGCCACCGAGGAGGCCGCGTACATCACCGGGCAGACCATCGTGGTCGACGGCGGCCAGGTACTGCCCGAGTCGCCGCAGGCGCTGGCCATTGTGTAAGACCCTCATTTCGCTATTTGGTATGACATCGGCCGAACCAGAACTCCTATGCTGGGCACCATGAGGAGCGACTCGGCCGACTCCGCCGTGGACGTGGTGCGCCGTCAGGTGGTGGAGCTGATCGGCTCGGGAACGCTCAAGCCGGGTCAGCGGCTGGGAGGTGAGCGCGAGCTCGCGGTCGAGCTGGGCGTCAGCCGGTCCACCCTCCGGAACGCGCTGGGCCTGCTCGAGCAGACCGGGGCGGTACGCCGCGTACCGGGTCGTGGAGGCGGCACCTTCGTCGGCAACGCCAAGGTCGAGCGCGACCTGTCCAAGGTCATGGGCGTTCCCGCCCTGCTGCGTGAGCAGGGCTTCACCGCAGGGTCCCGGGTGGTCGGGGTCGGCATCGTCAACTCCGACAACGTCACCGCCGCGGCCCTGGAGCTCAAGCAGGGTGAGCTGGTCGTCGAGATCGTCCGGATCCGGCTCGCGGACGGCAGCCCGATCTCGCTCGAACATGCCCGGTTTCCCGCCGTGATGTTCCCCGGGCTGCCGGAGCTCCCCCTTGGCGGCTCGCTCTACGAGCTGCTGGAGAGCCGGTACGGCGTGACGGCGGCCGAGGCGATCGAGCGGATCGAGGCGGTCGCCGCGGGCCCGGACGAGGCGGAAGTGCTCGACATCGAGCCGAAGAGCCCGCTGCTCTCGATCACCCGTACCACCAAGGACCCGGCGGGCGTCCCGTTCGAGTTCTCCCACGACCTGTTCCGCTCCGACCGGACCCGGATCCTGGTCCGTACCCCAGGCGCCGAGGGAGCCGCCCACTCGGCCCGCGAGAAGGGCCGCCTGGTCGACCTCCAGCCGCCCGGCTGAGCGCTCCGACCTACGCATGAAGGTCTCGCGCTGGTCGCCGCCCTGTGGAGCGTTGAAGGCCGCTTCGACCGGGCCGCGCTGCGCGGCCTCCTGCGCATGCTGCCCGATCTGCTGCGCCTGCTCGAACACCTGGCCGTCGATCCCGCCCTGCCCCGCGGAGTACGGATCAGACGGTGGCTACTGCTGGCCTACCTGATCACACCCATCGACCTGGTACCCGACTTCATCCCGATCATCGGCTAGGCCGACGACGCCATCACCCTGCGCTCGATCATCCGACACAGCGGCCCCGAAGCGATCCAGCGCCATTGGCCCGGACCCTCGATGGCCTGACCGCGATCCTGCGCCTCGCCGGAATCAAGGACGGCATGCAGGGCGGCAGTTGATAGTCCCGTGCTCGGCGGTCAGCTTTCGTACTGGTCGTGTGGGGCCGGCACCGGTCTGGCCTGGCTGACGTTGATGAACGGGATGACGCCGTCGTTGACAGGGTCTTTGGTCTGTTTGTTGGTGTAGGTGCCGATGACTTCGAGCCAGGTGTCGGGTTGCAGGATGGAGGGAATCTGTCCAGACAGGCCGATCTTGACGGGTTGGGCGTCGGCAGCGCAGCAGTTGAGGACCATGCGGATGAGGTAGGGCGCGCCGCTGCGGTCGAGGGCGATGAAGCCGGTAATTTTGATCCTCCGGTCGCCGAGGGAGCGTCCGTGGTCGTAGACCGCGCGGCCGGCGTAATCGACGACGCTGAGCTGGAGGGGGTCGCTGGCGGGGAGGGGGAGGAAGCCGAAGGGTGGTTGCAGGGCCGTGCCGGTGCGGTTGGCGGTGTAGGAGCCCAGTGCGGGTGGGGCGACCAGGATGAGAGCGAACAGGGGCAGAACGAGAAGCCAGGAGATTCGTGGTTCGCGGTGGGCGTGGCCGCGCCGGTCGTGGTGCTCACGCTCGGGCTGGTTCTCCTGGGTCGCGCGTGGCGGTCGCAGTTCGTACCAGACGGTGGCGATGGCTGCGACGATCAGGACGATGCCGGCCACGAGTAGCAACGGGCGCAACCCGGCCTTGACGTAGCGCAGGTAGAGGTCGGTGGAGCTGGCGCGCAACACCGCCCCGCCGACGAGGAACAGCACGACTGCTTGCGCCTCTCGGTTCACAGCAGGACCGCCCCGACCAGGGTCGACATTAGGACGGCCAGGGTGAAGGTGGCGGGGGCGAACCGCAGCGCGAACCCGCGGCCGAACGTGGCGGCCTGCATGGCGAACAGTTTCAGGTCGATCATCGGTCCGACGACGAGGAATGCCAGCCGGGCGGTGAGCGAGAACTGTGACTGGGACGCGGCCACGAACGCGTCGGCCTCGGAGCAGATCGACAACAGCACCGCGAGGATCGCCAGGGTGAGGATCGACACCACAGGATTATCGGCCGCGGTGCGCAGCCAGCTTGCCGGCACCACGTCTTTGAGGGTGGCCGCGGCCACCGCGCCGACGACGAGGAAGCCGCCGGCGTGCATCACGTCGTGCCGTACGGATCCCCAGAACGCCGCCCCCTTGCTGAGGCCGTCGGACGACGGGTGGGCCGGTGGGCGCAGCCAGTCGGTGCGGCCCAGCCGCTGCCACAACCAGCCCATCGCGCATGCCACGAGCAGACTCGCCGCGAACCGGGCGAGGACCATCTGCGGGTTGCGGGGAAACGCGACGGCGGTGGCGGTCAGCACGATCGGGTTGATCGCCGGGGCGGACAGCAGGAACGCCAACGCTGCCGCGGGGGTGACGCCCCGGCGCACAAGCGCCCCGGCCACCGGCACGGAGGCGCACTCGCAGCCGGGTAGGACCATCCCGGCCATCCCGGCGACCGGCACCGCCAGGGCGGGCTGTCTCGGCAGCACGCGGGCGAAAAACGATGGTGGGACGAAGACCGCGATGATCGCCGACAGCACCACGCCGAGCACGAGGAAGGGCAGGGCCTGGACGACCACCGCGACGAACACGGTCACCCAGCTCTGCATCACCGGCGCGGACAACGCCCGGCGGATCGGCGCCTGCAGCGCAACCACCAGGAGCAGTAGCACGGTCAGGACGAGGAGTGAGTTGAACTGCCAACCCTGCGGATCGTCCGCGTCGCGGTGGTCAACCCGGGTCGGAGCTGCTCCGGTGGTGGTCACGGGTGAGGTACCTCCGGTATGGCGTGCGGGCCGCCGTGGCCGACGGTGTGCGGCACCGCCGCCGCCAGCGTAGCGGCGCGTTGATGTTCCACAGCTCGTCAATCTTCAACAAACCTGGGCATACTCGAGCTCATGAGCGCGGGGGTACCTGCCGGCGGGTGGTGTTCACCGTGTTGGCCGTGGCGCTGTCGCGCGCGGTCAGCTGCTGGTGACCGGCCGGCCGCTGGCGACCGCGACGATGCTGGGGGACCACATGTGGCGTTTGCGCTGTCATCTCCTAGCTCGAGGGCGGAAAGGCGGGCGCGTATCCGTCGATCTCTCGGCGTGGAACGGGTGAGGGTGGCGGACTTGACCGGCCAGACGTGTTCGTCCGTCGCGCCCAAGCACCTCTGTATTCCGTCCCGGTGAGGTGGGTCTCCGAACCGGTGTACTGGCGCACACAAGCCGTAAGCTGGCTACGTGCATTCGACACAGATCTCTCGTCACATGAGCGCCCCGCGTTCGGCTGTCTACCGGGCGCTTCTCGATGCGGCCGCGATCGCAAAGTGGAGGGTGCCGACCGGCATGAGCAGCCACGTGCATGAGTTCGATGCCCGCGAAGGCGGCTCGTTCCGAATCTCGCTCACCTACGATGCACCGAACGGAACCGGCAAGTCGGCGGCGCATACCGACACGTACAATGGCCACTTCGTGAAGCTTGTGCCGAACGAGCAAGTAGTCGAAGTGTTCGAGTTCGAGACAGCAGATCCCGAACTTCGCGGCGAGATGACGATGACTACAACGCTTACTGAAGCAGACGGCGGCACTGATGTCCTCGTCGTGCACGAAGGGATTCCCGATAGCGTGCCCGTCGCCGACAACGAGACCGGCACGCGGATGGCACTAGCAAATCTCGCCAAGCTCGTTGAGGCGAACTAGGCGCGTTGCTCACAGCCACTCATTGACGGCTGCGACCAGCACGGTCGCTTCGTAGCGGTTCGCGCGCCTTGTTGACGTTATCGCTGCCAGTCGGGCGGAGTCGAAGGCTGGCAGTACCAACAACAATCGGCCTTGCGGCGGGCTGCCCGGCGCACCGTGCAAGCATCTGCGGGCGCTCGTCGATGAGGCGGTGCTGCAGTACGGCCCCGATTGTGTCGCCCGATACCTGCATGTCGAGGTCTGCGACGGCGAGGCCGCCGTCGCCGTCGCGGAACTGCTCACACGGAAGCCGGTCGGGTAGGCCGCGACTGGCTGCCGAACATTTCTGGCACGGTCGCGACGCCCGCATGGTCACGGGAGGGTGCGGGCGTCGCCGTGCCTGTGTTCAGAACCCGCGATCAGGTTAGTGGGGGTCGGTGCCGAAGTGGAGCGGGTAGGCGTTGATGGTGCGGTGGCCGCAGATCTGCCCGGACCAATGCACCGCTTTGAAGGTGGTCTCGTTGGGCGGGATGACCCGCAGGATCGTCGGCGTCGGGCCGCAGCCCTTGCTGTTCTCGTTACCGGTCGGGATGACGGTCCAGCGCAGCGCCGAGTAGGCGCGCTGCCCTGGCTTCAGGGTCACCCAGTGCGCGGTGCCGATCCGGACGGTGTCGGTGCTGAGCGCCTTGTGCACGGTAGCCAGGCCGAGGCCGGGCCAGCCGAACGTCCGGCAGGTCTTGGGTGAGATGTTCTTGAAGTAGATGTCCGCGTACCGCTGGCCCGCCCCGGCACTGCCCCCAGGCAGTGTGATCTTCAGGTTCGAGGTGTGGCAGCGCGGCGGTGTGCTCGCCGACGCGGACTGGATGCCCGCCAGGCCGATCCCCGCGATGGTCAGCCCGGCAAGGGCCGCAGTGCTGCGGACCAGGTGTGACATGTCTTGTGCTCCTTATGCCGCGGAAGATTTCGTGATCTTGGATGTCGCTCCGCTCCGGAAAGTTCGCCACTTTCCGTATGAATCGAAATGGGAGCGGGATGCTGGCTCACACCTACGGGAACGCAAGCGAGGTACCGGCTCGGCTCGAGGCACGCTGCCGCACTGCGCGACCGCAACCGTCCCGGCCGGCTGGTTTTCCGTCCCCGGCCCCGCCCGATCCAGCCCGCCGTCGGCCTGCCCGCGATCAACCCGCCGGTAGCATCCGACTAAGCCTTCCCACCCTAGGCACCGGCGCGGAGCCGACCATCCTCAGCGCCGTAGAACCGGACGAGCCTGGTCAGCGCCGCTTGGCTCGCCTCTGGACCGTCGTCGGCGAACGCGCGGCTGCGGGCGAACATCCGCAGCGGCTCGTGGTAGTAGTACCGGTCCAGGCCGCCGGGGTCCAGCAAGTGCGCGTCCACGAGGGACTCCAGCAGCGCGACGGAGTCGTCCTCGCCCAGCCCGCCCAGCTTCAGCCAATGCACGTACGCCAGGCCGTACAGCCGCGGCCGCCCGGTGATCACGACCGCGGACCCGCCGGAGCCGGGCAGCAGCGGCCGCACCTGCTCGGCGTCGCGGGCGTCGTCCAGGACGATGAGCAGCCGGCGGCCTGTGGTCAGCGGCCGCCACACGGAGCCCGGTGACCTCGAAGGCCACCGATATGGTCTGCGGCCGGC
>JAOPYO010000258.1 GCA_025964575.1 Actinomycetes bacterium | reverse complement strand
GCCTCGCTGGTCGTCAGCGTGCCGGTGGTCGCCGGGTTCCTGCTCCTCCAGCGTTATCTCGTCGCCGGTCTCGTCGCCGGGGCCGTCAAATGAGCCGCCGGATCCCCTCACCAGAAAGGCAGTCCGTGACCGACCTCAGCTTCCTCCCCGCACACTTCGTGTGGGGTGCCGCCACGTCCTCGTACCAGATCGAAGGCGCGGTCGCCGAGGACGGCCGGTCGCCGTCCATCTGGGACACCTTCTCGCACACCCCGGGAAAGATCGACGGGGACGACCACGGCGACATCGCCTGCGACCACTACCACCGCTGGCCCGAGGACATCGAGCTCATGAAGCGGCTGGGCGTGGACGCCTATCGCTTCTCCGTCGCCTGGCCGCGCGTCGTCCCCGGTGGTGACGGCCCGGTCAACCCGGCCGGCCTGGCCTTCTACGACCGGCTCGTCGATGCCCTCCTCGACGCCGGGATCACCCCGTACCCGACCCTCTATCACTGGGACCTGCCGCAGGTGCTGCAGGACCGCGGCGGCTGGCCCGCCCGGGACACCGCCGAGCACTTCGCCGCGTACGCCTCGCACGTGGCCGAGGCCCTCGGCGACCGGGTCACCCACTGGACCACCCTCAACGAGCCGTTGTGCGCAGCCTGGATCGGCCATCTGGAGGGCCGTCACGCGCCGGGGTTCACCGACATCACGGCGGCGGTCCCCGCCGGCTACCACCTGCTCCTGGGGCATGGGCTGGCGACGCAGGCCATCCGGGCGGCGGTACCCGGCGCCTCGATCGGCATCGTCAACAACCTCAGCGCGTGCGAACCGGCCAGCGACAGTGAAGCCGACGTCGCCGCGGCCCACCGCTTCGACGGTCACTGCAACCGCTGGTGGCTCGACCCGATCCACGGCCGCGGTTTCCCGCAGGACATGATCGAGGTGTACGGGGTGGACCTGCCGGAGCGCCCCGGCGATCTGGCCGCGATGGCCGCCCCGCTCGACTGGCAGGGTCTCAACTACTACTTCCCGAGCGTCGTCGCCGATGATCCGACCGGCCCGCCACCCTTCACGCGGGGCATCCGGGAGCCGGGAGTGCGGCGTACCGCTCTGGACTGGGAGGTACGGGCGGAAGGCCTGGAACGGCTGCTGATGCGGCTGACCGAGGACTACGGTGCGCGGCAGATCTACGTCACCGAGAACGGCTCCGCCTGGCAGGACGTCGTCGGGCCCGACGGTCAGATCCACGACCCGGACCGGACGCGCTACCTGGAAGAGCACCTGGCGGCCTGCGGCCGGGCGATCCGCCGGGGCGCCCCACTGGCCGGCTACTTCGCCTGGTCCCTGCTCGACAACTTCGAGTGGGCCAACGGTTTCGACAAGCGTTTCGGGCTCGTCTATGTCGACTACCCCACGCAGACCCGGACCATCAAGGGCAGCGGCCACTACTACGCCGACATCATTCAGTCCCATCGGCGGCGCAGCCGCGGAGCCGCATAGTCCGCCACCCCCGGCAATGGGTCCTGTCTTGTCGGGGGTGGTGTCGGTACGGCGTCGGCTCAGCCCGACGATGGGTCGCCGACGTCACGAGGGCGGCGTGCTCGCTCCCGGGACGTCGGCGATACCCACTTGGCCAGCGGCGCCGCTCAGCCGCGGCGCGCTCACGCGCGAAGGGGTGCGGTCCCTGGTCACGCATGGACTTGGATCGCCGCTCGCGACGGACGAGTTCCACGGGAACACGCCCTAGGTGGCGAGGGGGAGGCGCAGGACGAAGCGGGCTCCTCGCGGGCTGTCCTCGATGGTCAGGGTGCCGCCATGTGCCTCGGCGATCTGGCGGGCGATCGCCAGCCCCAGCCCTGTCCCTCCGGCATCACGACTGCGGGAGGCCTCCAGCCGGGTGAAGCGTTGGAAGACCAGCTCCCGCAACTCGACGGGGATTCCGGCGCCGTCGTCGAGTACCTCCAGCACCGCTGAGCCTCCGTCGGCCCGCACGATGACGGTGATCTGTGAGGTGGCGTGGCGTTCGGCGTTGTCGATCAGGTTGATGAGCAGCCGGGCGAGGCGCAGCCGGTCGCACTCGGTGAACACGCCCTCGCTCAGGTCCCTGATCACCCGCATTTTGCGAGGATGTCGGTCCAGCTCGGTGCCGACCAGCTCGGCGAGGTCGGTCGAGTCGCGGGTGAGGGGTATGTCGGCGTCCAGTTGGGCGAGGCCCAGTAGATCGGTCACGAGCGCCTGTAACCGTTCCACCCCATTGAGCACCGCCTCGGTCATCTGCGGCCAGTCCTTGCCCTCGGGGTACATCAGTGCTTCTTCGAGTTGAATCCGCATGGCGGTGATCGGACTGCGCAGGTCGTGTGAGGCGTCTGAGGTGAACTGCTGCAACTGGTCGTAGGCGGCCTCGAGCCGGTCCAGCGTGGTGTTCACCGTCTCGGCGAGCAGCCTGATCTCGTCCTGATTCTTCGGCACCGGGACCCGGCGGCCGAGACCGGATGCGGTGATCTCCGCCAGCTCCGCCCGGATGGCGTCCACTGGAGCCAGCGTCCTGCTGACCAGCCGGTATGCTCCGGCGCCCGCCATCGCGACTATCAGCAGTGACGTGCCGACCAGTAGGGCTATCAGCGTGGAATTGCCATATTCGGGCACCACCGGGCGCGTCGCGTAGATCACCCAGTTTCCATCCGGCTGGATGGCCCAGTGCGAGACGACGGTCATGCAGCCCGTCAGCCCGGTCGGAGGGCAGAGCTCTCGCAGGGCGATCAGGTTGCCGTGGCTTGGCTGGAAGGAGGCGATCGGCGGCTTACCGGCGAGCTCGCGGGTCTCCGCGACCACTCGTCCTTGCGCGTCCAGGACCTGGATCGCCTTGGCGTCGCTGGACGGCAGCACGCTGGGCAGGCGACCTTCTCTGATCAGGATCACCACTCGATTCGAGGCCGCAATGACCTCTCGCCTGTTGTTGTCCTCGTCTGCGCTGCGCACGGCGATGACGACGAGCACGCTGATCACGGCACAGACCAGTGCCGCGACGGCGCTGGCCACCAACGTCATACGTGCCCGGATCGACGATCGGCTCCGTTCCAATACCTGACCTCCCGAAGGTGAGGTAATCACCCGGTACGGACCAACTAACTCTGAGATCGGGCAAGACAGCCCCAAGGTGCGGTAAAAACAAATACACGAAGGACCTTGGGCGGCCCCTGACCTCGCTGCTCATCGCGGGGTGTGACGGCGTCCCAGCCCGGTTTCCCAACACCCTCGCCGCGACCCAGGCCGTCATCCTCCCGATGGACACGGCGGCGCCGTACGCCGCAGGATGACAGGCCGGTTCGATCTCGTGGCCGATGGGTGGCGGGCACGGCGAAACTAGCGTTCTCGGCATGAACACGCCAGTGGCGCCGCACGGCGCAGCAGACAGCGGGGCGGTCATCGAGATCGCAGGACTGATCAAACGATTCGGGGACCGGACCGCAGTGGCCGGTCTGGACCTGCGGGTGCCGGGCGGGTGCGCGTACGGGCTGCTGGGACCCAACGGCGCGGGTAAGACCACGCTGATCCGGACGGTGCTGGGGCTGACCCCGGTCACGTCCGGCACGGTCCATCTGCTGGGGATGCCGATGCCGGCCGCTCGGTCCAGGGCGCTCTCCCAGGTCGGCGCGATCGTTGAGGAGCCCCGCTTTCACCCGCACCTGACCGGACGTGAGAACCTGCGGATTGCCGCGGCGGTACGCGGTCCCGAGGCGCCGCGCCGGGTGGAGGCGATGCTGGAGCGGGTCGGATTGGCCGATCGGGCCGGTGACCGGGTCGGCGGCTACTCTCTGGGCATGCGGCAGCGGCTGGGGATCGCCCGGTGCCTGCTCAGCGACCCCCGGCTGCTGATCCTGGACGAGCCGATGAACGGGCTCGACCCCGCCGGGATCCTGGAGATGCGGCACATGATCCGGTCGCTGGTCGACGAGGGGCGGACCGTGATGATCAGCTCCCACCTGCTGGACGAGGTGGAGAAGACCTGCGATGCGGTCGCCATCATCGATCGGGGAAGGCTGATCGCCGAGGGTCCGATGTCGGAGATCGCCGACGGCGGCAGGCAGATCCTGGTCGGCTGCGACGATACGGCCCGCGCGGCGGCGGTGCTGGAGGCACGGCAGGCCGTCAGCGGGCTGAGCATCGATTCTCCCGGGGTGCTGCGGGTGACCCCGCGTCAGGGCGTCACGGTCGGCTCGGTGAACCGGTGGCTGGTGGAGGCTGGGATCTCGGTGGACCGGCTTGAGCCCGTCCGCGCCACTCTCGAAGAGCGCTTCCTGGAGATCACCTCTCACCTGGAGGTGACCCGATGAACGGCACCTACGTCAGCAAGAACGGAACCACCATGGGAACGATCGCCCGGATGACCGCAGCGGACCTGCTCAAGCTGTACCGGCGGCGCGCTTTGATGGCCTGGTCGGTGGCGCTGTTCGTCGGCGGCCAGATCGCGTTCTACGGGCTGGGCGCGCTCCAGCACGCCGCCGACCCGGCGCACCACGCCCCGGCCGGTGGACCGCGCGGCCTTGCCAACGCGATGATGTTGGTCAGCTATCTGGGAGGCGTCGCCGCGGTGATGATCGGCACTGCCGCCGGTGGCGGCGACACCGCGGCCGGGGTCTTCCGCGATCTCGCGTCCACGGGCCGGTCCCGGATCGCGCTGTTCGCCGTACGGGTGCCCGCCGCGCTCGTCGTGACCGGCCTCTTCGCCGTACTGGCCTTCATCGTCACCGCTACCGGGGCCGTCGTCTTCGCGGGCGCCGGGTCAGCGCCGTCGGCCGCCGTGCTGGCCCAGTGCGGGCTCGCGGTCGCCGTTACCATCGGCGTCACGACGGTGCTGGCCGTGGGCTTGTCGTCAGTGTTGTCCTCCCGCAGTATCACGATCGGGCTGCTGCTCTGCTGGAACCTGGCCCTGGGCCGGGTCCTGGAGCACGCCACCGGCCTCGGCTCGCTGCGTGAGGTGTTGTCGATCGCGGCCGGGGATCGGCTGGTTCCGGTGTCGGTCGGCGGCGCCTACGTGGTGCCGATGCCGGTGACGACCGCCGCACTCGTACTCCTCGTCTGGGCCGCCCTGGCCGTGGTGGCGGGAGCGTGGCAGACCACGCGCCGGGACGCCTGATCGATGAGACGGTTCTCATGGCGAAGCGCCGGTGACCTCGCGGTCATCGGCGCGTTCGCCGTTCTCGTGGTGGCCGGCGGCGTCTTCGCGGTACGCAGCGGCGGCAGCCCGGCGCGGGCGGCGACGGCCGCGGCGGCCGAACTGCTCAGCGTGGCGGCGTTGACGGTACGCCGCCGGTATCCGCTCCCGGTGCTCGCCGCCGTCATCGTGTTCGGCACGGTCGCAGCGATGGTCGCGGACCGCACCATCATCGGGCCGCTGCTCCCTGCCCTCGCTCTCTACACCCTCGCGGCCGTCTCCACCTGGCAGGCCACCCTCTGGGCGGCCGTCGCGGCGTTCGGCTGCTACGGCACCGGAGAGCTGGCCGGTCACACCCGGGAACCGGCCCAGCTGGCGGTACTGGCGGCGGTGCTGCTCATCGCGGCAACGATCGGGCTGTACGCAGGGGAACACCGCACGGCACTCGCCGCGGTATCGGAGCGTGCCGAGCAGGCGGAACGGGAACGCCTGCTACTGGCCGCCCAAGCAGTCCTGGCCGAACGCGTGTGGATCGCCCGGGAACTGCACGACGCCATCGGGCACCACGTCAGCCTGCTCGTCGTGCAGGCCGGCGCCGTACGCAGCGCCCTGCCCGACGACCATCCCACCCACGCCGTCCTGACCAGCATGATCGACGGAGGACGGGAGGCGATGACCGAGATGCGGCGCCTCGTCGACGTCCTGCGCCCCCTCGACGATGGGGACGCAGACGACGGCAGCGATCTCGGGCCGCCACCTGGCCTGGACGACCTGCCCGGCCTGTGCGATCGTCTGCGCGCCGGCGGGCTGCCCGTCCACCTCGACCTCGACGTGCCCGCACCACCGCCGCGCACCGCGGGCATCACCGCCTACCGGATCGTCCAGGAGGCCCTGACCAACGTGGTCAAACATGCCGGGCAGGTCCCCACCCGCGTCCAGATCCGCGGCGACGAACGACGGCTGGATCTGCGGGTCACCAACGGCCCGCCCTCCGGAACTTCCGCCGCCGGGCTGGGCTCGGGCGGCCACGGCCTGGACGGCATACGCCGCCGCATCGCGCTGTTCGGCGGCGAGGTCTTCGCCGGTCCTGTACCCGGCGGCGGGTATGCCCTGCGCGCTACGCTTCACTTCCAGGAGAGACCATGATCCGCGTCCTCATCGCCGACGACCAGCCGCTCATGCGCCAGGGATTCGCCATGATCCTCGGCGCACAGCCCGACATCACCGTCGTCGGTGAAGCAGGCACCGGCACCAGCGCTGTGGAACGCGCCCGCGAACTCAACCCCGACGTGATCATGATGGACATCCAGATGCCCGGCATGGACGGCATCACCGCCACCAGGCAACTGCGCGGCAGCAAGATCCTGGTCCTCACCACCTTCGGCACCGACGACCACGTCGCCCAGGCACTACGCGCCGGAGCTAGCGGCTTCCTGCTCAAAGACGCCACCCCCGAGCAACTGATCCACGCCGTTCGCGTCGTCGCCGACGGTCAGGCATTGCTCGACCCTGCCGTCACCCGCAACCTCATTCGGCGGGCGCTGCCCGTGCTCACCACCCCCACAGCGCCACCCCGATTCGATGCCCTCAGCGACCGTGAGACCCAGGTACTGCGACTCATCGCGCAAGGCATGACCAACGCCGAGATCGCCGCCCTGCTGGTGGTCAGCGAGGCGACGGTAAAGACCCACGTCTCACGACTGCTCACCAAACTCGACCTGCGCGACCGGGTCCAGGCCGTCATCGCCGCCTACCAGCACGGCCTGGCCTGATCGCCGGCGGAATCCCCGCCGACCCTCGTTACCCGACCTCGGTTGACGTGATTGAACCTCCCCATGATCACCGTCCTCCGCTCTCGTCGAGGAGGGAGCGCTCTAGGGCTTCGAGAAGGGTGCCTTGCAGGACGGCGACCTTGTGGGTGGTGTGCGGGAGAGGGGTACAGCGGTCGGCGGCGCGCGGTCTCGTCGATCTCGTCGCGGGAGGGCTCAGTGTCGCCGTGCGCGGCCCGCCAGGCGTCGATGAACGCGGCGGCCTCCACCACGAAGCCAGGAGTGCAGAACCCGCACTGCAACCCGTCGTGGGCGGCGACGGCGCGCTGCACGGGATGCATTTTTGATCATTAAGTGGGCGCCGATCTGGATCTTTTTGACATCTCGGCCGGTAGCGCTATGAGGAGACGTGATGGCGGAGCGGAAAGGGCGCTGGTGAGGGAGCGCCAGATGCGGGTCGAGGGTTATTCAGATCCGCCCTTGAGGAGCTTCAACGTGCTGGGCCGTGCACGATGATGCCGTTCTGTTCCTCGATGGGCGGCTTGGGCTGGAAACAGAGAGCGCTGCCCAGGATGAGAAGCACGCAGGCGAGCAGCGGCAGCGCCAGCACCACGGCCCGCCGCACCTTTCTCGCCGGCTGCTCGACCAGCAGGAACGAGAGGACCGACAACGCGAGGGTGGTGCCGATCTCTCCGGCGATCAGGAGTGGCCGCCCGAGCCGCGCCCATCGGTGGGTCGCGTAGACGTGCACAGGCCAGTGCCACAGGTACAGGGAGTAACTGAGCCGGCCTATCTGAACCATCGGCCGGGATCCGAGCAACCGGGCCGGCGCAGATCCGGGCACGGCCACCAGATAGGCGATGACCAGGACGGCGGATACGCCGGCGATGCCGAGCCCGCCCTCGTAGAGCCATGGAGCATGGATGCCGGCTGTCGCCCAGAGCAGGGCAAGGGCCGCGACGGCCAGGACGAACGTCGCCTGCGCCACTGTGAGCAGGCGGGGCGTCAGCAGCCGGTCCCAGGATCCATCCGGCCCCGGCGCGGGGCGGGTGAGGGCCAGGGCGCACAGCACCCCGAGAAGCAGTGCTCCGGCCCTGGCGTCGGTGCCCAGGTAGGCGCGGTCCGTACCCGCGGTGTGGAAGAGCACGCTGCCCGTGAGGTACGAGGCGGCGGCGCCCACGCCGGCTACGACCGCCACGACCGGGCGTGAGCGGCTGAAAGCCAGGACGACGATGAGCAGTAGCGGCCAGGCCAGGTAGAACTGCTCCTCGACCGCGAGCGACCATAGGTGAGTCAACGGTGTGGCATCGGTCTGGGCTCCCCAGTAGCCCACGTCCGCGACGATGGCGTACCAGTTCGACACGTAGGTGAGCGCGGCGATGGTCTGAGCGTTGGTCGTGGTTCGCAACTCCGGCGGCGCACCCAGCCGCAGCCACATCTGCGCGGCGATGAGCACCACCATGACGGCGGGAAGCAACCGCCGCGCCCGGAGACCCCAGAACCTCGCCCAGCCGATCGCCCCGGTCCGCTGCCACTCGATGAGCAGGAGCCGGGTGATGACATAGCCGGAGATGACGAAGAAGAGGTCCACACCGAGGAACCCCCCGGGCACGCCGAGCCCGAAGTGAAAGGCCATCACCCCGGAGACGGCGAGAGCGCGGAGCCCATCGACGGCACAGATCCGCCCGGTGGCGGTGACGTAGGGGAGAGCCACCGGAGGATGCCGGCGGACGGTCGCCGGCATCCTCCGCCTCGAGGTGAAGTTGATCATGAAATCCTGCTACCGCCGCCAGGCCGAGTCGGCGCGGGCATCAACGGACATAGAGATCGAGGGCAGGAGCCCCTGCCTCGGTGTAGTCGTTCTCGCACTTGAATTCCCGCGCCGTGTGGCGAGCGACGAGATCCTTCCCGGCGTTTCCGCATGCGGTCAGCGATCGATATTGAGTCACAAAGCGCCAGGCATCAAAACTCGCGTGGGCACTGGACGCCGTGACCAGCACTAATGTGAGGGCGGCTGCGCCGGTGAGTGCCAGAGCGGTCGAACGGGCGGTCATTTGGAATCACCTTTTTCTCACTGATTTCTGGCCCGGAGTGAACTCCGGCTGTTGTGCAGGTCGGTATAAATGGAGTTGAGGATCCACGCACCGAGCCGATCGTGAGCGCGACCCGAGGGATGGCCTGTCTCGTCATAGACCTGGATGCCGGCGATTTTGGCCGGACAAATCTTTGCTGGGCTGCACATCTGGTCATGAAGATCGAGCAAGCGAGCCTGGGAGTTTCGGCGTACTGCGGCATGGACCGCGGCATTCATCGCGTCCGAGTTCGCCCGGGCTGCCCCCTCATTGTCGATGACCGTCGGCACATACACTCTGGCGCCGTCGGCACTGAGGATATGCACGGCACGGTCGATCTGTGCGTCGAACCGGCTCCGGAAGACCGGCTCAGTAATGGAGCTCACGTCATCTTGCCCGGGCAATTGCTGCGAATCCTGGCCGTCCCAATATCCGACCTCAAGGAGAACGGCCGATGGGTGGTACCTGGCCACCAGATCTCGCCACCGTTCCGGCCAGGTGTTGCATGCCGACGGCGCCGTGACCATTTTGCCCCGTGCCCGGATCTGGACCGGCTGCATCAGGCCGCAGCCACCTTCGCCAGCATTGACCACGATATTGCGCCGGTCCCGGTCGGCATCGGCCGCACCGACCCCCAGGTTCCTAGCCCAGGAGTCCCCGACCACAAGGAGGGTCAACCCCCGAACCCGCTGCGCCAGTGAAGCGTTACCCAAAGAGATATCCTGTGCGGCCCGATCAACCTGAGGTGGCTGGGATGGCTGCCCGGTGTCGCTGCCTCGGGCCGCACACCCCGCCACCAACAGTGCGGCAGCCGTCGTTCCAACACTTATCTTCGCGCGGAACGTCAAAGGTCTCAAAGCCATTGTCACCCCCCGAGACAATCACTCCTGTGGACCACACGATACTGAAGGGTTAAATACCGACGGGAAAGACCACACCAACAATGTTGGTCAGTAGATGCTCTAATCTTTCCCAAGAATCCGCACCGACGGCTTCCTGGAGGATGAGCCATATCCCTGCTGCCCACGTCACTTCACCGAAGCAGGACCCGCGACCGGGCCGCGTATGTTCCTCAGGATGGCCGCGTCAGTCATGATTTTGGCGATGGCCCTTCGGGTGCCCTCGGGGGTGTAGTGGACATGGTCGGTTCTGAGCTGGACTCCGTTCACGACCTGCTCGCACGGCGGACCGGCCGGACAGATCACCGGCCCCAGGTCAACGACGGTCACCCGCCCGGGATGGAGCTCCGCCCATGACCGGAAGAGGGCCCTCTGCTGCTCGACGGGGAAACTGGCCGGGGAGTTCCGGGGCCATCCCGCCCACCAGGTCGGCAGGATCAGCACCACATCGGCACGGCCCAGCCGATCCAAGGTCCGGTTCCAGCTCTCGAGCATCAACCACTTCCACTCCTCGCTCCCCGCTACAACGATCCGGTTATTGACCTTTATGTCGAATCGTTCCATGATGTCGGCCCAGATAACTACCCTGGGCCGGAATCGGAAGACCATGTCGTTCTGCTTTTCCCGGGCATCCTGGGGGCAGTTTTGGTGCCTTTGAAAGTATTCGGCACTGCCGTATGTGAGGACCGTGTCGGTCGGCTGACAGCCACCCACGGTTGCGCTCACCAGACCCACGCCCCGTGGGTTCAACTCGGCGGCCAGCGGTGCCGCTAGCTGAGTTCCCGTCGAATCACCGATCACGCCCACGAACGGCGCCGCCGGATTCTTCGAGGGAGCAGGATAGATCGACAGAAATCGGATCGGCGGGTTGTTCGCCGGTGGCGGTGCCGGAGGGCCACCCGGTGCGACCAGGCTCACAGCCAGCCCGGCACTGCGCAGCACCGGACGCCGGCCGATCCACTTACCGAAACCCATCACCGATATGCGGTAGCTCCATGTCATGCTGATGCAAGGTATCGATCACCATTCGAATCGATCGAGGATTTTATGTAAATGCTGGTTCAAGAAACGAAGAAAGCTGAACAGTTGGTGATGGCGGCCAGGATCTGCCGGACCCAGGGTCATCGGGCGGCCAGGAATAGCGGTAGGCGTCGCCGCCGCAGACGAGGCGGCCTGCGGCGGAAAAGAGGCGGAGTCGCAGGCGTTTGAGTTGGGTGCGGCGTGCTCGCAAGGTAGGTGACCACCGACGTATCCCCGTGGGGATGCCAGAACTCCTTGCGGGGGCGCCCAGGACGCGCCTGCTCGCCGTGGTGCGGGATCGACGTCGGCATAGTGCGGGAGCCGCGTCAGGACGCCGGTCCGGTCGCCTCGGGCTAACGCGATCGCTGAGCGCTGGCTGGGCAGCGTACCCCGCGGTCAGGTGGGCAGCCGCTCGCCGGTGACCGCGGAAAAGAGCCGCTCCTTGCCCGGCACGATCCGCAGTCGGACCTGGTCGCCCTTGGCCGGCGGCGCATTGGGGTCGACCCGGGCGATGACGGTCTGTTCGATGAGCGTCGGGTCGGTCGTGTCGGCGTACTGGCCATAGAGGAAGGCGTCCGAGCCGAGTTCCTCGACGACGGTGACGGTGACCGGGAAGGTCGCGTAGTCCTCGTCGCCGACGCCGACCATGCCGACGGCCTCGGGCCGGAAGCCCAGGATGACGCGGTCGCTGCCCTCGTCCTTAAGCGCTTTGAGTGTCTCGCCGGTCAGCCGTGCCCGCGTCCGGCCGAGGACCGCTTCTTCACCTTCCACGCGGAACTCGGCCAGGTTCATTGATGGGGAGCCGATGAAACCGGCGACGAAGACGTTGGCCGGATGTTGGTAGAGGCGCAATGGCGTGTCGACCTGCTGGAGAAGCCCGTCCTTGAGGACGGCGACCCGGTCGCCCATCGTCATGGCCTCGACCTGGTCGTGGGTCACGTAGACCGTCGTCACCCCGAGCCGGCGTTGCAGGGCGGCGAGTTGGGTACGGGTCTGCACGCGCAGCTTGGCGTCCAGGTTGGACAGTGGCTCGTCCATGAGGAACACCTGCGGTTCGCGCACGATCGCCCGGCCCATCGCCACGCGTTGCCGCTGTCCGCCGGAGAGTGCCTTGGGCTTCCGGTCGAGGAACTCCTCCAGGTCCAGCAGGCGGGCGGCCTCGCGGACCCGGCGGTCGCGCTCGTCCTTGGGGACCTTGATCACCCGCAGGGCGAAGCCCATGTTGTCGGCCACCGACATGTGCGGGTAGAGCGCGTAGTTCTGGAAGACCATCGCGATGTCCCGGTCGCGCGGCGGCAGGTTCGTGACGTCACGTTCGCCGATGGCGATGCGCCCGCCGTCGACCCTTTCAAGCCCGGCGAGCATGCGCAGGGAGGTGGACTTCCCGCAGCCGGACGGACCGACGAGGACCAGGAACTCGCCGTCGGTGATATCGAGGTCGAGGGAGTCCACCGCGGGCCGCTCGGATCCGGGGTAGACGCGGGTCGCCTCGTCGTAAAGGACTCCGGCCATCGGTCTCTCCTTAAGAAGTCGCTGGAAGAGGTTCGCTCAGGGATTCGGCGGGGGCCGTTGGGTGGGCGTGCCGTGCGTCGACGAGAATCAGGCGGGCACCCAGCTTGCGGACGGTCCTCTCCTCGGCCTGCGGCACACCCCGATCAGTGATCACGGCGTCGTAGGCGCTTACGTCGCGGTGGCTGAAGGGGGCGTGGCGGCCGAACTTGGAGGAGTCCACGAGCAGCAGGTGCCGATGGGCCGCGTCGAGCATCGCTTCCTTCACCGCGGCGTAGCCTTGAATCGGGTGGTAGAGGCGGCCGCCGGTGACCGCAACCGCCGACATGAGCGCGAGATCGGCGTGGAGCCGCTGCAAGCCGCGTGACACCTCGGGTCCGATCGTCGAGTCGAAGGCGCCCTGATAGTCACCGCCGAGCAGGATCGCTTCACTGTGCTCGCTGGCTGCGATAATGCGTGCGATTCCCAGTGAGTTCGTTATCACCGTGTAGCTGCCGCGCTCGTCCAGACGCTGAGCCAGCGGGAACAGCGTGGTCGAGTCGTCCATGAGGATCGCTCCCCTGGGTGGCAGTTCCCTCAGGGCGGCCTCGGCTATCGCTTCCTTCTCCGCCAGCCGCGTCTGCCTGCGCAGTTCCGAGGCAACCTCCATTGTGACGGCTGGAACGGTCGCCGCCTGGCCCCGGGACTTGTGCAGCAGAGCGCGGCCGGCCAAGGCGTCGAGGTCCCGATGCATGGTCATCAGGCTGACGCCGAACTCTTCTGCCAGCTGGCCGATGCCCATCTCCCCGGCCTCCGCGACGCGGGCGAGCACCGCCCGCCGCCGCTCCTCGAGGCCGGCGGTCGTGGTTCGAGCCCTGGCCATGCCATCACTCCTCTGGTCGTACAACTGCCTTGACCAACCCAGGATCGCGGGCGCTGGCCGTGAGTGCCTGCTCGACCTCGGCCAGTCCGTAGTGGCCTGTGACCAGAGCGTCCAGCTGGACACGTCCCGAGGCGGCCAGCGCGATGGCCTCCGGCCAGGTATTGGCATAGCGGAACGTGCCCGTTACCTCGAGCTCGCGCGTCTGCACGTGGGACAGGGGCAGCGGGATCTCGTCCCCACCCATGCCGACGAGGACGACCCGCCCAGCACGCCCCACCGCGCGGATGGCCTCCCCGATGGCGGCGGGATGACCCGAGCATTCGAGCAGCACATCGGGCTCGAACGCGGCGTCGGCCAGGCGGTTCTCGCGCACGTCGAGGGTCGCGCTCGCACCTAGCTCACGGGCCAGGCTCAACCGGGCAGGGTTGACGTCGGTGATCATGACGTCGGCGGCGCCGAAGGCCCGCGCAGCCTGCAGGCAGAGCAGACCGACCGGGCCCGCGCCGGTGACGAGCACACGAGCGCCCGGCCCGACCCGCGCCTTTCGGCAGGCCCACACGCCTACCGACAGCGGCTCGATCAGGGCGGCAGCGTCGTCGGACAGGGTGTCCGGGACGGGGTAAGCGAACTCCTCGTGCACGACGACGTACTCGCAAAAGGCACCGTCGATCGGAGGGGTGCCGAAGAATCTCATCTGCGGACAGAGGTTGTACCGGCCGGCCCGGCAATGCGGGCAGGTGAAGTCGGGCACCCCCGGCTCCAGCGAGACGCGCTGCCCTGGGCGGTGAAGGCCGGCCCCGGGCCCTGCGGCGACCACGGTCCCGGACGGCTCGTGGCCGAGCACTAGCGGGGACTTCACCAAGAAATCACCGATCCGCCCGTGCTCGTAGTAGTGCACGTCGGAACCGCACGTCCCGACTGATGCGACCTGCACGAGCACGTCCCTGGGGCCGGGCTCCGGGCGAGGCCGCTCCTCCAAAACGATCTTGCCTACGCCGTGCAGTACGGCTGCGCGCATGGTGCCCTCGGTCATGGCCTCCGCTCCTACTCTCCGGTGACGGCCCCGAGGGTGAGCCCGGTGACCAGCCAGCGGCGCACGGCGAGGCCGGCGAGCATCATCGGCACGACCACGATCGTGCCGATGGCGGTGAGCTGGCCCCAGTCGATTCCCGTCTGGGTGACCAGCTGGGAGGCGGCGATGGGCAGCGTCTGGGAGTTCGGCCCGGAGAAGACCACGGCGAACGCGTAATCGTTCCAGGCGAAGACGAGGCACAGTACGAAGGTGGTGACCAGCCCCGACTTGGTCAGCGGGAGGATGACCATGCGGAAGGCCTGCCAGCGGGTGCAGCCGGCGACGAGCGCGGACTCTTCCAGGGACGGCGGCACCTCGGCAAAGAACGCGCTCATCAGCCAGATGGCGAACGGCAGGTTGAAGGTCAGATAGGCCAGCACCAGACCGGGAATCGAGTCGACCAAGCCGAGCCCACGGAAGATGAGGAACAGCGGGAGCACGATCGCCGCGATGGGCGCCATGCGGGTCGAGATGATCCAGAAGGCCAGGTGTCTCTTCCCGTGCATCTGGGTCCGCGCCAGGCCATAGCCGGCGAGCGCGCCTAGGGAGACCGCGAGCAGCGCGGAGATCCCGGCGGCGAGCACGCTGTGCCAGATGTAAGGCCCGAGGTTGTTCGAGCCGGTGAACAGATTGCGGTAGTTGTCCAGGGTCGGCGCGAACAGGGCCCGCGGCGTGGCCGCAGTCACGTCCGTGCGGTTCTTGAACGACGACAGCAGCATCCAGAGCAGCGGAACCAGCGTCCAGAGCATGGCCGCAGCAAGGAGGAGCGCCACCACCCACCGCGAGCGGCGACTGCTCGCCTCGAGCGGGGACTGCGGCACCCCTCGCGGGGCGGCGACGACCGCCCGTCCGTTTTTCTGCGCAGCTTGACCGGGACCGGACTCCTGGCGTGTGGACGACTGTGGCGTCATCGGGGTGCTCATCGGGTCAACCCCCTCGTGTCCAGCAGCCGGACGAAGGTGCGGGCGATGAAGATCGAAAAGGCCAGCATCGCCAGGCCGATGGCGGCGGCGTAGCCGAGGTCGAAGAAGCGGAACGCGGTCTCGTACAGTCGGACAGGGATGATCTTGGTCGCATCTGCGGGTCCGCCATTGGTGGTGACCCAGATGATGTCGAAGTAGCGGATGGCATCCATCGAGCGGATGAGCAGCGCGACGAGCAGCACGTTGGAGATCGCCGGGAAGATGATGTACCGCAGCGTCATCCACCCCCGGGCGCCGTCGACGGCGGCGGCCTCCCGCACCGACTGGGGCACGCTGGACAGGCCGGCGAGGGTGATCAGGGCGATCAGCGGGGTCCACTCCCATACGTCCATCAGCACGACGGCGGCGAAGGCGCCGGTAGGGCTGCCGAGGATGTCGCCGCTGAAGCCGAGGGAGCGCAGCACCCACGCGTAGAGCCCGAAGGTGGAGTCGGTGAGGTAGCGGCCCAGCAGACCGACGATCGCGGGCGCGGCGAACATCGGCAGCAGTATCAAGCTGAGCAGGACGTTGCGGCCGCGCAGCACACGGAAGAGGCCCAATGCGATGCCCACCCCCAGAGCCATCTCCAACCCAACGGTGAGCATGAAGTAGACGATCGTGCGAAGCCATGACATCCACAGGTCGGCGTCGGTGAAGAAGCGCGCCCAGTTGTTCGCGCCCACCGGTTTGAGCCCCACTCCGCCCAACAGCCGGACACGGGAGAAGCTCATCAAGATCAGGGCGAGGAAGGGCACGATCGACAGCGCGGCCAGCAGGATCAGGCCGGGTGTCATCATCTTGCCCTCGAAGCCGACTCGCGGCCTCTTGGGGTCGGTGGTTTTCGGCTGGGTGGATCGGCGGAGCACCGGTGAGGAGTCTGCGACGTGCGCCATCTAGGTCACCCACCCTCGTGCCACGATTCGGTCCACCCGTGATTTGATCGAACGCATCGCTTCCTCCGGTGACGCTCCTCCGGTGAGCATCCGGGACAGCTGCGTGAAGATCGCGGTGTTGCACTCGTTCCACATCGGGATTTTGGGTCGGAGGCCGATTCGGTCGGCCTGCCAGGCCTGCCGCACCGCGGCGGCCGAAAGCATGTTGGGCATCGGGGAAGGTCGCTTCTCGGCTGCGCGCACCTCTGGCAGCTCGTATACAGAGGTACGAGTGGGGGTGCCCCCGCCGGCTTTGCTCTTGAGGTCGGCAAGCTGCGTCTCGGGCGAGGTGGCCCACACGAGGAACAGCCAGGCCGCACCGCGCTCGTGAGGCAGCGTGTTCGCGCTGATCGCCACCCCCGTGCCCCCGTACATGTTGGCCGTGCCGGCCGGGCCCTTGGGCAGCGGCGCGTAGCCGGCCTTGCCGGGCATCACCTGTTCGTTGCTGGCCGCGTACTCGTGCCAGTTCGGGCACATCGCCAGTCGGCCTGCGCGGAACGCGGCGCCCACGCCGTCCCAGTCCCACGTCTTAGAGGCGGGATCGGCGATGCCGAGCAGCCGGTTGTAGAACTCCGCGCCCGCGATCGCAGCGGCGGAATTGAGCCGGCATGGGCCAGGGTCCCTTGCCCCCAAGCGCCCCACTTGCTTGCCGTTGTCGAAGTAGTCGCCGCCGTAGGACCAGAGCACGTTGCTGAAGTCGTTCATCAGCGAGTCGTGCTGGCGGGCCTGATGCCCGGTGCCGTACTTGACGTCCGACTGCGCATTCCGGTTGAACCACTGAGCGATCTTGAAGTACTGCTCCCACGTCCGGTCGCCGCCCGGGGTGGGGTCGAAACCGAGGTCGTTCGCCATGCGGCCGCGGTACTTGTCGAACAGGTCACGCCGGTACTGCCAGATCATCGTCGGCGCGTCGTACGGCAGGGTGTAGATGGCTTGAGGATCGACGAACCGGCCGGCGGCATCCAGCTGGGTGGGGATGAAGTCCCCGACGCCCCCGGGCAGGTCCGGCAGGTTCGGATCGGCCTGCAACGAACGCAGGTCCACCAGCCCCCGCTGGTATGGCGCAAGCACCTGGTAGGGGTCGGCGTAGACGACCTGGTACTGGGCCCGGCCCGAGGCCAGGTCGAGGGCGACCCGTTGGGTCATCGCGCTCAGCTCGAGCGTCACGATCTTGACGTTGATCCCGGTCAGATCCGTGAACGGGCGGATGTTCGCGGCGATGGCCGCGGTGGGAGCAGTGTTCTCCGAGATGAAGTTCAGGGTGGCGCCCTTGAACTGGCGCCACTGGTCGCCGCCGGCGGTTCGCGGCGCATCACCGCGGGAGCCGCAGGAGCTCAGGAGTCCGGCCAGTGCCATCGACGTCCCTGCGGCCAAGGATCCACGAAGGACGTCACGCCTACTCGGCGGGGGTGGGTAGCGGTCCACTGCACCTCCTGACACTGCAGGCAAGGGCGATGACCACACTCTTATTCTCGTAGGACCCTCGATATAAACACATATATGAGATTCCTCGAACAAAATATGAGATCTTGATTCACTGGCCTTGGGAAGCCCAGCGAGTGCTCCTCCCACTATCTGATCATCTAGGAGCGGGGGTCGGTTATGGCCGTAGCGTCGGTCCAGGCGATCTTGTAGTACTTCAGCCGCTCGTCTTCTGCGACCAACCGCATGCCGACTGCGGTCATGACGTGTTGGGACGCGGGATGGTCAGACCGCACTCGAATTACCCGACCGGACCTCTCGTCCGGGCGCCCCTACCAGCGGCCCCGATGAACCACGTCCTCGAATGGCCTGCGGTTGGGCCGCTCGATCGGCCTCAGCGGACGGTCGGCCGGGTAGCCGAGCGCGATCAGATAGGCGCACAACTTGTCAGCCGGCAAGCCCAGAAGCTGCCGCGCGAGTTGCTGGTCGGCCACTGCCGAGTGACCGCTGCCGACGCCGAGATCGACGGCGGCCAGCATGATGCTCATCGTCGCCTGGCCCAGGTCGTAGTGAAGCCGGTCCCGCTGCTGGTCGTCCTCCGGTGTCGGTGCGACGAGCGCGATCGTCGCAGCGGAGCCGGCCACGTGCCGCGCGCCCCGCCAGACTCTCGACAGTTCCCTCAGCTGCTCCCGGTCGATGACGACGACGAAGTCCCACGGCTGCCAGTTCTGCGAAGAAGGCGTGCGGCGACCGGCTTCGAGAATCTGATCGAGGTGCTCTCCGGGAATCGGACGATCCGCGAACTCGCGTACGTTCCTCCGGGCCCTGATCGCGTCCCACGTCTCCATTTCGCCTCTCCCTCCTGAAACGAAAGTCAAGAAGGCTGCGGCCAACGCCTCCCGGCGGCGGCGATCATGTCGGCCTGCGTCCGCGCGTACCGTGAGCGGGCTGGTCCAGCCAGAACGCCTGGTCCTCGAAGGCCCGGCAGCGTCCGTCCTGCGCGAAGCGCATGATCGACCGGTCCCAACGATTCTGCTCCCGTGCATTGCCATACCCGCCCGCGACGCGCACTACCGCGGCGCTCCCATCGGCTGGCGACTGGCCACCGGTTCGCCCGAGAAGATCACTGCGCGCACCCGCTCGATGACAGCTTCGGCACCCCGTGCCTCACCGTAGATACGGTTTGCCCGGCAGCGTGAGCTGCAGCTGAGCCCTACCGCTTGGCCGGCCTCACTTTGAAAATCGCGTCTGGGTCAGCCACAGCTGGATCATAGGTGTTCCCACAGAGCCCAGGCGAAGGGGCGGTCAATCCGTTACCAGGACCTTGGTGAAGCGTTCGTAACGCCAGTGGTATCGCTTGCCGGTACCGCTGGTTCCAGTTGCCGGCCTTGTCGCCGACCACCAGGAAGATGGCTTCCCGTACCGGGAGCCGGCCGGACCGGTCACCTCACCGCGACCGGCGCCGGCGTCGCTTCCAGATCGCGGCGCACTCGGGGCAGGTGTCAGGCGGAGGCGCGTCCGACGACTCCCCTCGGACGGTGATCATCGCCCCGCAGTAGGCGACCACCGTTGAACCAGCCGGGCGTGCGGGCGGTGGATAGCCGTGAGCCATCTCGTCGGCGCCCACATGTACTGGCCTGGGCGCGAATTCGGTCGAGGACTGCGCCGCCACCCTTCAACGGTAAGGCATACGGTCCTGAAGCACCTAGAACCAGACCGGACCGGCCCATGCTGGCTTCCTCACCCCCAAGCCGACGGCGTGATCCGGGATCAAAGCCGCAGAATGCCGCTTTGGTGGTATCCGGATGATGGCAGTACCGGTATCCAGATCGACTTCGCTTCGAGGCGGCGCGCCGTCGCACTCCTCGTCTCGCAGCATCAGCGAGGTCTGGCGCTGGTCCAGCTGGTGGCGCTTACCGGCGTAGCCTTTCCACCGGTGTACGGGTGAACGCAGTCCGAAACTCCTATGCGGATCCAGTGGGTGAACCCTGGCAACGGGGCCAGGGCCCACGGCCGTCACGTACGCGGCAAAGTAGCCGGCCGTTCCTTAGCCTGTCGTACGATCTCGCAACACCGAGCAAGCATTGAACCCGGCATCGCGCTGGATGTGCCGTATGCGAAATCCGTCATCCTGCCGCGCATTGGCCGGCCCTGAGCCGTAGGCCGCCTAGCATCGCGGTGTTGTCGTGATATATCCGCTTGACACTGGCATGCGGCGGTCTGGTCACGATTCAGATTCGCAGGATGGCAGTTTAGTTGGTATCCGCTTAGCTTTATTGTCATGTGCTCGTGGTCGTATGTGCGAATGATCGCGACCGTCGCGGCATTGGTGATCGCGGCGGTCACTCTCACGGCGTGCACCGCCCTTCAACATGGTGTCACCGGGGTGATGCTCGGCCCCTCGGGCCGACTCATCGCCGTGCTCGGCTGGTGTCCGGGGCACGCCCCAGACGGTATGACGCTCTATACCGAGGATGCTCAGAGGCCGTCATTTAAGGTCAGCAAGTTCACGGTGGATCCCAGACCTGAAGGGACCTATGCCGAGGTGCCCTTGGCCGACCCTCCGCTCGGTTGGAGCGCCGACCCGCCACTTCTTCCCACTCTCGATCCCCAACACCAGTACACCCTGTCCGGGTGGACCAAGAACACCTCCAGCGCCCGTAATGTGGACTTCACCGTCGCATCGCTGAAGAACATCGGACCCGGCAGAATAGTCTTTCAAAGGCTCGACGTAAAAGAAAAAGACGAGTCAGGAGTCTTTCGTCTCGGCGTAGAAGATTTCCAGCGGGAGGTGCGCGATCAAGACGGGTGCTGACCGCTTCCGCAGGTCAACGCCGTAGGCTGAGTTTTGACACCCTTCATTCTGATCGGTGGGCACCCCGCCATGAGACGATTTCCACGATCGGTTCACCGGTGTCCAGTGGACTCTGCGATGTCCGCGGCGGCGAGTTGTACGAGCCGGCTGCCCAGATCGATGAGCGCACGACCTGCGGCCAGCTCGTCACCGACCTCGGGCACCATCCGATCGCGCGGATGTCTTCGGGCGTGGCCGAGCCCCTCGACCCTCATGCCGTCCTTCGTGGTGAGCGCGGCACGGACATGGGTGTCCTTGCCGCTCTCGCTGATGTCGATCTCCACGCTCCACTGCTTGGTCTCCATCGCGTCAGACCTCCTTCCCAAGCCTGCGGGCCCAGCGCCCCCGCACCAGCCACAGGGCCACGGCTGACCTGCCCAGGAGACAGGCCGACCGGACCGGGAAATGAGGCGCCGCACCCGATCGAGCCCAGCGAAATTTTGGACTATTCATACTAATCGCCCAATATGAACGAGAGTATTCTGAAAGTAAGCCTGCGGGGCGAGCGAGGGAGCTCGACCGGAGCGGCGTTCGGTAGAGAGAACCACGGTTCTCTCGAACGCGTCGGTGAAGGTCGCGCTGAGAGGCCAGAAGGTCATTGAGACCGGAGGCGACCTCCAACACCTGATCCGGACAATGCCGGCGAAGGAAGCCCACCTCGCAGGCGTTTGCACGCGCGGACAGAGGGCCACAGGCGGAGTGACAGGATTCTCGGCACGCACGCCCTACCGGGTCACGCGGTAGGTCAGGTGTGTGACGAGGTTGGTGCCTGACACGCTGAGTGGTTCGAGGGTGAGGTCGCCAACGCCATCGAGGAGCCGTTCGCCCGCGCCGAGGATCACCGGTGCGATGTGCAGTCGCAGTTCGTCGATCAGCCCCGCCGCCAGGTACTGGTTCACCGTCTGGGCGCCGCCGGCGATCGCGACGTCACCGTGGCCGGCCGCCTCGCGCGCCTGGGCCAGCGCCGACTCGATCCCGTCGGTGACGAACGTGAACGTCGTGCCGCCCTGCA
>JAOPYO010000401.1 GCA_025964575.1 Actinomycetes bacterium | reverse complement strand
GTGACGGACCTGATCGTGAAGTACATCGCGAACAACGCCGCGAAGAACATGAGCTCGGACGACAACCAAACGATCGTCCCCACGCTCACGAGGTTGGGACGATTGGCCCGAGCGTGGGGTGTTGTCTCTATCGCGGATGCTGTTGCCACGGGCAGCATTATTACGTGCCCTGGTCACCGAACGACGCAGGACCCCCCGGTAAGCACGTCAGAGGCCCCATCCGGCTGCTCTTACCCACTCATATGTGGTTCGCCACCACCTGCGCGTTATGCATCCTCGGCACCTTGCTCGACATCGTGGAGGACGGCCGGGGCGTCAGCAGGATCGCCGGAGCGGCCCGGTCGCCTACCGGGCCCGCCGAAGCGGTAGCATCCGATGCCATGAGCACCGCCGACGCCGTGATCAAGATCCTCGTCTACAGCGACGACGCGAACACCCGCGCACAGGTCCGGCTGGCGATCGGCCGCAGGCCGGCCGCCGACCTCCCGAAGGTGGAGTTCGTCGAGTACGCGACCCAGCCCGCCGTGATCGAGCAGCTCGACCGGGGCGGCATCGACGTGGTCGTGCTCGACGGCGAAGCGCGCCCGGGCGGCCTGGGCATCTGCCGGCAGGCGAAGGACGAGATCTACGACTGCCCCCCGGTGCTGGCCATCATCGCCCGCCGCGACGACGGCTGGCTGGCCACCTGGTCCCGCGCCGACGCCGTCGTTGGCCAGCCGCTGGACCCGATGGCCGTGGCCAACGCGGTCGCCGACCTGATCCGGCAGCGCATCGCCAAGCGGCTCCCCGTTCTCTGATCCACCGGCTCAGCCCACCTGTTCATCCCACCCCCGAACCGGGGGCCTCCGCCTCCGTTCACTCCGATCGCGAGGGCATCCCATGGACACGCGCACGACCTGGTCCGCACTGCTCAACGCGCTGCTCGACGGCGAGTCCCTGTCGGCCGAGGAGGCGTCGTGGGCCATGAACGAGATCATGGCCGGGGAGGCGACGGACGCGCAGATCGCCGGGTTCGCGATCGCGCTCCGGGCCAAGGGTGAGACGGTGGCCGAGGTCTCCGGCATCGCGGACGGGATGCTGGCCAACGCCACGCCGATCCACGTCTCCGGTGACATCGTCGATCTGGTGGGGACGGGCGGCGACCGGTCGCACACCGTCAACATCTCGTCCATGAGCGCCGTCGTCGCGGCCGCCGCCGGCGTGAAACTGGTCAAGCACGGCAACCGGGCCGCCTCGTCCACCTGCGGCGCCGCCGACCTGCTCGAGGAACTCGGCGTGGCCATCGACCTGCCCGCCGAACGGACCGCGGCGATCGCCGAGGAGGTGGGGATCACGTTCTGCTTCGCCCCGCTCTACCATCCGGCATTCCGATACACGGCCAAGCCCCGCCTCGAACTCGGCACCCCGACGGTGTTCAACTTCCTCGGCCCGCTGACCAACCCGGCCCGCCCGCGCGCCCAGGCCGTCGGGGTCTTCCACCCGCGCATGGCCGGGGTCCTGGCGGGGGTCTTCGCCGAGCGCGGCTGCTCCTCGCTGGTCTTCCGCGGCGACGACGGCCTGGACGAGCTCACCACCTCCGGAACCTCGGCGGTCTGGGTGGTACGGGAGGGAACCGCGACGGAGACGGCGTTCGACCCGGCGGACCTGGGGATTCCCCCTGCCACGCCCGACGACCTGCGGGGTGCGGACGCCGCCTACAACGCCCGGGTGGCCAGGGCCGTGTTCGCCGGGGAGCCCGGTCCGGTGCGCGACATCGTGCGGCTCAACGCCGCCGCCGCGGTGGTCGCCGCAGAGGGCACCCCAGCCCCTGACAAGCTCACCGAAGCACTGCGTGAGGCGTACGCGAGGTCAGGTGAGGCCATCGACTCCGGGGCCGCCACGGCCCTACTGGAACGCTGGATCAGCTTCTCCCAGTCCTTGCGTGCCTAGGGCCCTTAGGGCATGCCCTAGTCCCCCTCGGGGAGGCCCAGCGAGAAGGCCGCCTCGAGATCATGCCGGGAGTAGGTCTGGAAGGCGATGTGGGTGGCGGTGTGCACGACGCCCTCGACCTTGTTGAGGCGTCCCGGGATGACCTCGGCCAGCTCCTCGTGCAGGCGAACCCGCACCATCGCGACAAGGTCGTGATCGCCCGTGATCGAGTAGACCTCGCTGACCCCCTCGAGCCTGGCGATGCTTTCGGCCACCTCGGGAATCCGAGCCACGTCAGCCTTGACCAGCACGATCGCAGTGATCACAGTACGCCTCCCTCATTGCAGACCACCTCGACCCTATAGCGGATCATCCGCAGGGATCAGCCCGAGATCACACCGGGTGCCCTGGCCCGGACTCCGCACGCCCTCATCCCGACCCGGGAATGCCTCCCGGGACATGCCCTAACGCCACCCTGCCAATGCCGCGGCCCGGCGGCCGGCCCGGGAGTGGCGGGACAGCAGGCCGAAGCCGAGACCGGCGACGAATCCGAAGATATGGGCGACGTAGGCGGTGCCGCTCTGCTTCTCCGTCGCGACCTGGGATGCGACGGCCAGCCACTGGAAGATGAAGAACTGACCGAGCACGACCCAGGCGGGCAGCCGGAACGGCAGGATCGACAGCACCAGCGCGATGGTCTTGGACCGGGGGTACATGATCAGGTGCGAACCGAGGACTCCTGCGATGGCGCCGGAGGCGCCGATGAGCGGCACCGCCGAGTCGGGATAGGTGATCGCGAACCCGTAGGCGGCGACATAGCCACAGACCAGATAGAACAGCAGGTAGGGCCAGCGGCCCAGCCGATCCTCGGTGGCCTGGCCGAAGACGAACAGATAGACCATGTTGCCGAGCAGATGCAGCCAGTTGGCATGCAGGAACATCGACGTCAGCGCCGACAGCCAGGGGCTCTTCTGGTATGGCCGGCGGTGGCACTCGGCCAGCACGTCACCGGGCAGAGGCTGCTGATCGTTGGTGGTCAGTTCCTTCGGAACGGCGCCGTATTCGTAGGTGAACGTCACCTGTTCGCACTTGCGGGCCTGGGTGTCCTCGGTCCACACGGCCCCGGCCATCGGGGAGAGCAGAAAGACGACGACGTTGATCGCGATGAGGAGGTAGGTGACCAGCGGCGCTCGCCGGGTGGGCTGGTTGTCGTACAGCGGCAGCGCCACGCCTCCACCTCCCTCTCCCGACGGCGACCCAGCCTAGATTGATCTCGTGTGCGGCTCAATCTAGTGGGCGAGAGCCGGTGTAGGCCCGCTCGATCCACGCCCGCACCCCTTCGGCGCCGTTGGCCGGGCAGCTCCAGACTCCGTCCACTTCGACCAGCCGCGCGCCGGGCACCTCGAGCCAGCGCAGGATGCACTCCATCTCCTCCGGGGTGGCGGCGAGCAACGGGCGCTCCCCCGTTCCCTCCAGCACGGTCTCTGCCGTGGCGATCAGCGCGTCGACGTACGGGCGCGGATGCGCGCGCGGGGGGATGACCCCGGTGGCGGCGAGCCGGCCACTCCGGACCACCGCCACCTCCCAGCCGCCGGCGAACCCGGGCCTGGCGCAGACCAGCTGGGCGCAGCGGGCCAGCGCGGTCAGCCGCTGGCAGCGGGCCGCGGCCCGGATGAAAGCGGCCAGCCGGTCTCGCTGAGCCGCGGCCTCCTCGTAGCGCAGCTCCACCGCGAGCCGGTCGATGCGCACCCGGGCCGAGGCGACCACGGGCCGGGCGTCACCCTCCATCAACGACCGGGCGAGCGCCACATGCCCGGCATAGACGTCGGTCGTCTCCCTGCCCTCACACGGGGCGCCGCACCGGCCGAGCTCGGCGAGCACGCACGTGCGCGCCCGGCCGGAATCGATCAGCCGGGGGGTGAGCCGCTGCGTGCACTGGCGCAGGGGCACGGTCTCGTGCAGGGCGGCCCGCGCCTCCTCCGCCAGCCGGGTCGAGCCGAAGGGGCCCAGATAGGCCGACCCGTCGTCCCGGCAGTCCCGCACGATCGACAGCCGGGGGAAGTGCTCACCGACGGTCAGCTTGAGCCACAGCGCCCGCTCCGGATAGCGGGACCGCCGGTTGTAGCGCGGTTTGTGCTGCGCGATGAGCCGTAGCTCGCGCACCTCCGCCTCCAGGCCGGTCGGGCAGACGATGGGCCGGACGCGCTCGGCGAGACCGACCATCTCGCGCACCCGCCGGCGGGTCTCCGAACCGGTGAAGTACGAGCGGACCCGGGACCGCAGGTCGCCGCTCTTACCGACGTAGAGGATCTCCCCGCGAGCGTCCTCGAAGAGGTAGACCCCGGGTTCGCCGGGGATGCCGTCGGCGAGATGCCGTTTGGCCTGCTGCTCGGGGGTCGGTGCCTTGGCGAAGCTCTTCAGTTCCTCGAGGGATCGGACCCCGAAAGAGCCCAGGCGCTCGATCAGCCCGTGCAGGACGTCGACGGTGGCCCGGGCGTCGGCGAGCGCCCGGTGCACGGGCTCGGTCGAGGCCCGGAAGAACCGGGCGAGGGTGCCGAGCTTGTGGTTGGGCACCTCGTCCCGGGTGAGCACGCGGCGGGCGAGATCCGCGGTGTCGACCACCGGGAAGTTCGGCCAGGGGTAGCCCTGCCTGGTGCAGGCCGCCTTCAGGAACCCGATGTCGAAGGGGGCGTTGTGAGCGACCAGCACACAGCCGCGCGAGAACTCCAGGAAAGCGGGCAGCACCGACTCCATGGACGGCGCCTTGACGATCATCTGCTGGGTGATCCCGGTGAGCACCGTGATGAACGGCGGGATCGGCATGCCCGGATCGACCAGAGTGCCGAAGTCACCGAGATGCGCACCGCCCTGGACCTTGACCGCGCCGATCTCGGTGATCGCGGACTCGGCCGGGGACCCTCCTGTCGTCTCCAGGTCGACCACTACGAACGTCACATCGGCGAGCGGGGTGCCGAGATCGTCGAGAGTGCCCTGGATACCGCCACCGGTCGTCATGGCGGGAACGCTACGGCGTGCCACCGACATTCCGGTGGCCGGGCGGGTGCGCAGGGCTATCCTCGACTAGCCGCCTGTAACGACCGGCATGTGAAGGAAAAGGAGCGAGGCCATCAATACCGGCTCGGAAGAACGCCTCGACCGGCCGCTCCCCGAAGCGGTCCGACAGCATGTCGTCGAGGCTGCCGCCGAGCTGATCGGAACGCTCCCCTTCGACGAGGTCCCGCTGCCGCTGCGCAGGTTCGCCCGGTTCGAACCGCGCAAACGGGCCAGGCTGGCCGCTCCGCATCTGGCCGCGCAGCTGGAGAACGACCCCGGCTTCCGGGATCGGGTGGCCGGGCCGATGCGAGAGGCCAACCCTGAACTCGCAGCGGCTCTGGCGGCGGGCACCGTCCCCAGCGCCGCCGATCCCGTGCACGTCGCCGCCGTCGCGTATCTGCTGCGGCCCGCGGGCTGGACCGGCCGGGTGGAGGCGGCCCGGGCCGAACTCGAGAGGTCCGCTTCGGCGGCGGAGGAAGAGGCGGCCGCCCGGGAGCTGGCCGCGCTCCGGGAGCAGATCGAGGCGGCCAGGTCGGCCCGCGCCGATGAGATCGACAAGCTCCGCAGCGAGCTCCGGGACGCTCGCACCGAGACCGCCGAGCTACGGCGCAGACTGCACGACGCGCGTACCAAGGCCAAGGCGGCGCAGGAACAGGTGGACGCCCTCGCCGAGGAGGCCGCTCAGGAGCGTACGATCGCCGCGGCCGCCACCTCCGCCGCCGAGAAGGAGCTGCGGAAGCTGCGCGATCGGCTGTCTCAGGCTGAGACGGCCGCCGAGATCGCCCGCCGGGCGACCCGGGAGGGCCGCAACGTCGAGGACGTACGATTGCGCCTGCTCCTCGACGCGCTCGTCGACGCCGCCCAGGGCGTACGCCGGGAACTGGCCCTCCCCTCCACGATCGCCCGCCCGGCGGACGCCATCGGGGCCATCGAGCCGCAGAAGCTCGCCCACCGCGCGCTGCCCGGCCGCGCACTGTCGGACGACGACCCCCAGTTGCTGGAGCAGCTGCTGACGTTGCCGCAGGTGCACCTGATCGTTGACGGCTACAACGTCACCAAGACCGGGTACGGCGAACTGCCGCTGGCCGACCAGCGGACACGTCTGCTGTCCGGGCTCGGCGGGCTGGCGGCTCAGACTCGTGCCGAGGTCACCTGCGTGTTCGACGGGGCGGAGCTCGACGCGCCCGTCGCGATCTCGGCGCCGCGAGGCGTGCGCGTGCTGTTCAGCCGGCCCGGGCAGACCGCCGACGAGCTCATCGGGCAACTGGTCCGGGCCGAGCCGGAGGGCCGGGCCGTCGTGGTGGTCTCCTCCGACCGGGAAGTCGCCGACGCGGCCCGGCGTGCCGACGCGCGACCCGCTTCCTCGAGCCTCCTCCTGCGGCGTCTGCGCCGCGGCTGACACACGTTTTCTGTCGGTCCCTCCTCCTACTGTCGGTCGCAACTCGAAGACAGGGAGGCACCATGCTGATCGAGTGCGAGACCTGCCAGGTACGAAATCTGGCCTGTGGCGAGTGCGTCGTGACCGTGCTGCTCGGCGAGCCCTACGAGAGGCGGATGGACATCGACGAGGGTGAGCGGCGGGCGCTGACCGTGCTGGCCGACGCCGGACTCATACCGCCGATGCGGCTGATCCCATCAGATGAGCGCGCATCGTGATCGGCTGAGTGCGGAGTGCGTGCAAATCGGTGATAATAACAACAAGTCCCAGAGTTTCGGTTGTGACGGAGGTGACTACTCACTAGTGTCATCGGCTGAGATAGCCGGATGAAAGGGCGTGCCGCGATCGTGGCCAGTGACCGTCCGCGCACAATGATCAGCGCGGCCTGCCTCACCCTGATGGCGGCACTTACACTGCCGGTCGGGACCGCACAGGCCGCATCGAAGCCCTCCGTCGCCGAGGCGAAAAAGAAGCTCCAGCAGCTCAATGATCAGGTCGCCCAGCTGGACCAGAAATACAACAAGGCCAAGGACGACCTGAGCGCGGCCCAGAAGAAGCTGAAAGCGGCGAAGACGTCCGCGGCACAGGAGCAGTCGACCTACGACAGCATGCACCAGCGGGTCGCGCAGATGGCCGCCACCGCCTACAAGTCCGGCGACATGACCGACGTGTCCACCTTCTTGTCGGCGAGCAACCCGCAGACCGTTCTGGACCAGGTCGCCGTCTTCTCCCAGCTGTCCAAGAACCGGTCCTCACAGCTCAGCCAGTTCCTGCTCTCTGCCCAGCGCCTGCAGCGCGAGCTCGGCCAGGTCAAGGAGTCCACGGACCAGATCAAAGCACAGGCCGACCAGATCAAGGCGCAGCAGAGGACCCTGGACAAGTCCGTCGTCAAGCAGAAGGCCCTGCTCAAGCAGATCGGTGGCCCCCCTTCCGGCGGTAGCAGTGGCGGAAGCGGAGGCTCCAGCGGCACCGGCGGCACCTACACCGGCCCCGCCACCGGCAACGCGAAAACGGCTCTCAGCTACGCCTATGCCCAGCTCGGCAAGTGGTACCACTACGGCTCGGCCGGTCCGAGCACCTTCGACTGCTCCGGGCTGACGATGATGGCCTGGCGGGCCGCAGGAGTCTCCCTGCCGCACAACGCCGCCGCACAATACAACGCCACCCGTCACGTATCCCGCGCCGACCTGCAACCAGGCGACCTGGTCTTCTTCCAGGGTCTCGGGCATGTGGCGATGTTCGTCAGCGGCGACAAGATGATCGAAGCTGCACACACCGGCACCCAGATCCGGATCTCGACCATCTCCTCGCACGGCAACTTCTTGTCCGGCGGCCGCCCATAGCGCACCCCGCGTAAGGCATCCGAGTGGGTCAGGTTTTACCTGGCCCACTCTCTTTTTGCAGGTCACTTGCCATTTTATGGGTTTTTGGTACTGTTTGTCCGGTTGGGGCGCCCCCCAAGCGTCACACTTTCATCGCCCGGCCCGGCCTGCCCGTATTCATGCTCCCGTCATCGGAGTGTGACATAACGGCAAGCCGACATCCAGGGTCGGCGATTACATCACACATCCTCACATCGCGTTCGCTTCATCACGATCGGGGCCACGGACGGCCCTGTATACGGGTCTCATCACCCTGTGATCGAAGCGGCAACGCCGAATCCGCCATCGTGCGGAGCCGGGGACCCAATGCGGGTGGTTCCGGGGCCTAGGCCCCCGGTCAACGCCACCAGGGGTGAATCGGTGCGCCTTCCTCCCATGTCAGGTGCGCCGTAGGGCGACTTCCAAGCCCGAATCCGTCAGCTAACCCGGTAGGCGTTCGGAAGAAGGAGCTCCCCCTGTCCAGCCACGCTGTCATCAGCCACCCCCAAATGACCTCCCGTCGTATCCGGATCGCCGGCGGCCTGATCTCCGCCACCGCGATTCTGACTCCCCTCGTGATCTCCGGACCGATCGTGTCGGCCGAGGCCGCCACCACCCCGGTCGTCCCCGTGGCGAAGGTCGTCAGACAGGCCACGAAGAAGACCTGGGCCGAGCGCCGGAAACTCGCCCTCAAGGCCCTCTCCTACGTCGAGAAGGTGAAGGGCAGGCCCTACAGCTGGGGCGCCTCCGGCCCCAACGCCTTCGACTGCTCCGGCCTGACCTCGTGGGCCTACCTCAAGGCCGGCGTCATACTGCCGCGAGTCGCTCACGATCAGCACATGGGCGTCAAGAACAAGATCTCCTGGAACGACCTCGCCCCCGGGGACCTGGTGTTCTTCTATGGCGACGGCCACGTCGGCATCGTCTCCCAGCGGGTCCGCGGCAAGATCTACATGATCCACGCCCCGCACACCGGCGACCACGTGCGTCAGGTACTCCTCGACGGCTACCGCAAGGCCACCTTCTCGGGCGCGGTGCGCCCCTACTGAGCGGCCGTCCGGTCCTCAGCCGCACAACAGCAGTGCATTCCCATTTCTGAATCAGTGGCGGCGTCCGCTCTGCGGGCGTCCACCGCCGAGTCCGCATACGCGGAGCCGGGGACCCATTTCGCGAAGCCGACCGTAGGCATACCTCCGGATCGTCTCGCCCGGGGTGAATCGACGAACGCCCGTCAGGGCTCGTCGTAGGGCCGCTTCCAGGCCCGAATCCGTCAGCTAACCCGGTAGGCGGCATGGAAGAAGGAGAACATGTCATGCCAGGTCGACACAGGAAATCCAGCGGCAAGGCCCTCGCCCTTCACTTGGCTTGCAGCGTCGTAGCCGGTGCGGCGCTGTGCGGAGGCGTCGCCGTCACCGCCCATGCGGATACGACTTCCCAGAAGTCACGGTCCCAGAAGTCACAGCACGCCGCGGCGCCGGTTGCCACTGCCCAGGACGTCATCGCCCTGGCCAGGAAGCAGGTCGGCATCCAGGAGGACGGCAGCGGCGGCGGTACCAAGTTCCAGCAGTGGTACATGTCCACGCCCCAGGCCCAACTGACCTTGAAGAGGGACGGCGGCACCCTCGCCGACTATGGGACCGCCGCCTGGTGCGACATGTTCATCTCGTGGATCGGTAAGCACGCGCGGGTCCGGGGCATGGGAGAGGACGCATACACCGTCGAGCACGCCAAGTGGTTCCAGAGAGTCGGCCGCTGGGGCTCGACTCCCAAGCCGGGAGCGGTTGTCTTCTTCTCCTGGAGTGGCGGCGGCATCGACGGTATCGACCACGTCGGCCTGGTCGTGAAGGACAACGGCAACGGCACGATCCAGACCATCGAGGGCAACACCAACAACGCGGTCATGGCTCGTGAACGTTCCACCGACTCGATCGTCGGGTATGGGTACCCGGAGTACGCCAAGTAGGCACGGGGAACACACCACTAGGATCTCGCGCATGGACGCCGTGCCACCTGGGTCGTGCGCCGCCTCCCCGAACGACTGTCGGGGAGGCGTGCGGCGGCTCGTCGTGACCATCGGGGTCGCCGCGACGGCCACCCTGGTGACCGCGATCGGCGCTGTGAGCCTGCAGCATGGCGGGGCTCCAGGGCGTGCGGCATCGGTCTCCACCACCAAGGCCAGCGCCGCCGCGCCCGACAGGGCCGCCATCACCGCCTTGCTCGGCAGGCAGGCCCGCGCCGTGCGCACCCACGACCGAGCGGCGTTCCTCGCCGTCACCGATCCCGCCCGGCCGGCCTTCCAGACCCGGCAGGGGCAACTGTTCGACAGCCTGATGCGGCTTCCGCTGGCCGGATGGCGGCAGGAGGAGGACGCCGACTATCCCGTCGCGGCGGGCCCGGAGGGTTCCACCCTGCGTCTCACGCTGCGCTATCGGCTGGCGGGTTTTGACCACTCCGAGGTCGTCAGCACCCGCTATCTCACGTTCGCCCGTCATTCCGGGACCGGCTGGGTGATCGCCGGTGACGGCTCCGCCCAGGGGCTGCGGGACGATGCCGAGATCTGGGACGGCGGGCCACTGACCGTCGTGAAGGGCACGTACAGCCTGGTGATCGGCAACAACACGACATCGACCTGGCTCCGTGAAATCGCCCGGCGTCTCGACGAGGCCGTCCCGATCGTGACAGGCGTCGTGGGCCCGCACTGGGCCCGCACCGCCGTAGCCCTCGTCCCGGGCGACGAACAGCAGGTGGAGTCCCTGATCGGGGGCGGCCAGAGCCTGCGTGAGATCGCGGCACTCGCCACCGTCACCAAGGATCCCAACGGAGCGGCACACGGCCTGGATCGGGTGATCATCGCTCCTGACACCTTCGCCAAGCTCAATGCCCTCGGCCGGCACGTCGTGCTCACCCATGAACTCACCCACGTGGCCACCGGCGGCGCGCGCGACAGCCGTACGCCCATCTGGCTGATCGAAGGGCTCGCCGACTACGTCGGATACAAGGACCTCAAGGTGTCCGCGAGCTCGGCCGCCCGCGAACTGCGGGCCGAGGTCACAGCGGGCCAGGTGCCGACGAAACTTCCTGACCGCAACGACTTCGCCGGCGCCTCGGGCCGGTTGTCCCAGGCCTACGAGCAGGCATGGCTGGCCTGCCGCATGGTGGCCGAGCGCTATGGCGAGAAGGAACTGGTGAAGCTCTACCGGGCCGCCGGAGCGCAGCACAGCGGTGCGAGCGACCCCGCGGTTCAGCAGGAGTACGCGCTCCGCACCGTACTTCGCCTCAGCGACGCCGCGTTCACCACCATGTGGCAGGACTATCTGCGCAAAGAACTCGCGTGACGAATGCCCGGCTGGCCGCGGCCCTCACGTTCACCGGGCTGGGACTCGCGCTACTGATCACGCTGGCCCTCACCACGCCCTGGCAGCCGCTGCCCGGCCAGATCGCCGGCCACCCTCCAGCGGGCGCGGTGACGCCCGATCCGGCCCGTGACTTCACCGCGGCGCAGCTCACCCGGTCGGCCTCCTTCAGCGGGGACCTGCGGGGACCGGCCTATCTGGGCCTCGCCGCCGAACTGCTCAGCGTCCTGGCCATCGGGCTGACCCCGCTCGGCGCACGGCTGCTGGGCATGGTCACCCGCCCGGTACGGCGATGGCCGCTACAGGTCGTGGCGGCCTCTCTCACCCTGACGGTCGTGCTGCAGGTGGTGGCGCTGCCGTTCGACGCCTGGAGCGAGACGGTCCTGCGGCGGTATGGGCTGTCCACGCAGGATTGGACCGCCTGGGCACTGGACTGGCTCAGGTCCTCCGCCATCGCCGCGATCATGTGGATCGTGGTGTTTCTGCTCCTGCACCTGCTGGTGCGGCGTTTCCCTCGCTACTGGTGGGCGCCCGCCGCGATGGGCGGCTTCCTGCTGGTCGTCGCCTTTTCGTTCCTCTATCCGGTGATCGTCGAACCGGTCCGCAACTCGTTCACCCCGATGAAGCCGGGTCCGCTGCGCACCGAACTCCTGCGTCTCGCCGCCTCCGATCACGTGCCGGTGCGGGACGTGCTGGTGGCCGATGCCTCCCGCCGTACGACGGCGCTCAACGCGTACGTCTCAGGTTTCGGCTCCACCCGCCGGATCGTCGTGTACGACACGCTGCTGACCTCCGCGTCGCCAGGTGAGATCAAGCTGATCGCCGCTCATGAGCTGGGGCACGCCAAGCGCGGAGACGTCCTGCACGGAACCCTCATCGGGGCACTCGGCGCCTCGGCCGGGATCTGCCTGCTCTACCTCGCCACCACGTCCCGGCGGGTGCTCTCCCGGGTGGGAGTGACGTCCATGGCCGATCCGCGGGCCATCTTCCTGGTCGTCGCGGTGGTGACGGTGCTGACCCAGCTGGCCGGACCGGCCGAGAACCTGGTCACCCGCCGGATCGAGGCCCGGGCCGACGTGCACGCCCTGGACCTGACCCGGGATCCGGTGACCTTCGTACGGATGCAGCGGACACTGTCGGTCCGCAACGTCTCCGGCCTGCGGCCGGACCCGGTCGCGTACGTACTGTGGGCGACGCACCCGACCGGTCCGGAGCGGATCGCGATGGCCCGCACGTGGGCCCGGCTCCATCAGGTCGGCGAGCCACCCTCGCTCGTTCCCTGACCGGGAGTTCCGGCCGACGGATCAGCTGTGCGTAGGGCTCGGCGACGGCGTGGTCGCCGGGGTCTGTGAGGTGCCGGGTGTGCTCGGGACGCTGAGAGTGTCGCCCGGGGCGGCGGTGAGCACCGAGGCGCCGTCCAGCGCGGTCGTGGTCACGGGCCGTTTCAGCGCGCTGTACTTCAGCCAGTCCTTCCAGCTCTCCTGCCAGAAGCCCCAGCCGTTGGCGGGCTCGAGTTCCCGGTCGGTGCCGGTGACCTTGACGATGTCGCCGCGGTAGCTGAAGTTCCAGAACCAGATCGCATCGGACGGCGACAGGTTGATGCAGCCGTGGCTGACGTTCTCGGACCCCTGGGAGCCCACTGACCAGGGCGCGCTGTGCTCGTACTCCCCGCTGTCGGAGATGCGCACCGTCCAGTACACGTCCTCCCTGTAGTAGTCGGAGCAGCCCGGCCCGCATCCCGTCGTGCTGGAATCCATGACGGTCAGGTATTCCTTGTCCATCGTCAGATGGAGACCGTTGGTCGTCGTGTATTTGCGGATGCCACCGCGGCCCATGCTGAGCGGCATCCGCCTGATGATCTTGCCGTTCTTCTTGATCACCTGGGAGTGGCTGGTCGAGCTCGCGACGGTGATGTGCGAGTCACCGATGCGGAAGTTCAGATCGATGTTCTTGGCGCCGTAGGCGTTCTTGGCGGCCAGCGCCCCGGCCAGATGGCCGACGACACGAACCTTGGTGTTGACCGGCCAGTACTGCTTGGTCCGGAAGACCAGGCTCTGGTCGTCGAGCCAGTGCCAGGCGCCCTCGACCGGAACCGTCGATCGGACCTCCAGGTTCTTCTCGACTTGATCCCGGTTGGCCACCGCCTTGTCGAAATGCAGGATGACGGGCATCCCCACGCCGACCTTCTCACCCGCGTTCGGCGCGACGACCGAGGCCTCGATCGTCTTCTTGGCCTTGAGGGTCGTGAAGTTGCTGGTCAGCGTCTGGGTCTTTCCGTCCTGCCCCAGACCGGTCACCATGACCTGGTAGCTCGTGGCTGGTTCCAGAGCCCAGCGGGACTGCCACTGAGTGCCGGCGTGGTTAGCCTGGCCCTCGACCTTCACGCCCTTGGTGGTGCTGACGGTGACGTTCTGGAACTTCCCGTCGGCCACCTTCACCACGATGGGGCCGTCCGGAGGGACATCACCGGTCCCGTTGACAGGGGTGATCGCGAGCTTGACGGCGGGTTTGCTGTGGAGGCCCAGCGTCTCGTTCCCCGAACAGCCACTGGCGGCCAGGACGAGAGTCGCGCCCAGTGCCGTCCCCGCGAACACCCGTGCACGGCGACTCCGGCGGTTCACCGGGGTAGTGACACTGACCCGCACCGTCGACCTCCTGAAATCCACCCCTGCGGATGGTCTCGAGCCATATGGCCTTCAACGACTAGCCCTCAACGACGAAATCCGTGTGGTCACCGACCACACGGATACAGCCTTCCCCGAGATAGACGTCATCTATCCAGTGAAAGTTCGCCGCGATACCAAGAAATTATGACGGGAGCCGGTGTTCGCCTAGATGCGAACACCGGCTCCCGGCCGGTTCTTTCCCTGGCTCAACCCGAGAACTGACCCCGGTAGTACTCGAAGACCAGCCCGATCGCACTCAGGATGGTGCAGGCGACGCCGAGTGTGACGAGCCACCAACCGAAGACCATTCCGAGCGCGACCATCGCGGCGGAACTCGCCACGAACAGCGGCCACCAGCTATGCGGGCTGAAAAAGCCCAGCTCACCGGCGCCGTCGGAGATCTCCGCCTCCTTGTTGTCCTCGGGTAGCGGGCCTCCCCCGGCTTTCTCCAGCCGCCGTACGGTGAAGTGGACGTAGAAGGCCACCAGCCCGGCGAGGCACACCGAGAGGGCCAGCGCGGTCGTCCCGGTCCAGTCGCCCGACAGCGACCAGTAGGCGATGTCGGTGATCAGGAAGAAGACGGCGCAGCCGTAGAACATGTACGCCTGGAAACGCATGGCTTATCCCTCCGCCCCGATAGGCAGCTCGGCCTTGCCCGCGGCATGTGGATGGTGCAGGTCGAATGCGGGCCGCTCCGAGCGGATCCGCGGAATGGAGGTGAAGTTGTGACGCGGCGGCGGGCAGGACGTCGCCCACTCGAGCGAAGCGCCATACCCCCACGGGTCGTCCACTTCGACCTTCTTGCCCTTCTTTGCGGTGATATAGACGTTGTAGAAGAACGGCAACACCGAGGCGCCCAGCACGAAGGACGCGATGGACGAGAAGGTGTTGAGGCCGGTGAACTGCTTGGCGTAGTCCGCGTACCGGCGCGGCATGCCCTCGGCACCCAGCCAGTGCTGCAGGAGGAAGGTGCCGTGGAAGCCCAGGAACAGCATCCAGAAATGGACTTTCCCGAGCCGGTCGTTCAGCATCTTCCCGGTCATCTTGGGCCACCATAAGTAGAAGCCCGCGAACATCGCGAACACGACGGTGCCGAAGACCACGTAGTGGAAGTGGGCCACCACGAAGTAGGAGTCGCTGAGCTGGAAGTCCAGCGGCGGGGTGGCCAGGATGACGCCGGTGAGGCCGCCGAACAGGAACGTGACCAGGAAGCCGATCGACCAGAGCATCGGCGACTCGAACGAGAGTTGGCCTCGCCAGATCGTGCCGACCCAGTTGAAGAACTTCACTCCGGTCGGCACTGCGATCAGGAACGTCATGAACGAGAAGAACGGCAGCAATACCTGGCCGGTCACGAACATGTGGTGCGCCCACACCGTGATGGAGAGGCCGGCGATGGAGATGGTCGCGCCGACCAGGCCGACATAGCCGAAGATCGGCTTGCGGCTGAACACCGGCAGGATCTCCGTCACGATGCCGAAGAACGGCAGCGCGATGATGTAGACCTCTGGATGGCCGAAGAACCAGAACAGGTGCTGCCACAGCAGGGCCCCGCCATGGGCGGGATCGAAGATATGGGCACCGAACTTCCGGTCGGCCTCCAGCGCCAGCAGTGCCGCGGCCAGGCACGGGAACGCGATCAGCACCAGGATGCTGGTGAGCAGGACGTTCCAGACGAAGATCGGCATCCGGAACATCGTCATGCCGGGGGCACGCATGCACAGGATCGTGGTGATGAAGTTGACACCACCGAGGATGGTGCCCAGACCCGAGATGGTCAGACCCAGGATCCACAGGTCGCCGCCGGCGCCGGGCGAGTGCACCGCGTCGGAGAGCGGGGTGTAGGCGAACCAGCCGAAGCTCGCCGAACCGCCCGGGGTGAGGAAGCCGCTTACCGCGATCAGGCTGCCGAAGAGGTAGAGCCAGTACGCGAGCATGTTCATGCGCGGGAACGCCACGTCGGGCGAGCCGATCTGCAGCGGCATGATCACATTGGTGAAGCCTGCGAACAGCGGCGTCGCGAACATCAGCAGCATGATCGTGCCATGCATGGTGAACAGCTGGTTGAACTGCTCGTTACTGACGTACTGCAGCCCCGGCCTCATCAGCTCGAGGCGCATGACCATCGCCAGGACGCCACCCAGCAGGAAGAAGAGGAACGAGGTGATCAGATACATATAACCGATCACCTTGTGGTCCGTGGACGTCATCCAGGACACGATGATGCGTCCCTTGCTCGTCCGCGCCCCCACGGTGGCCGGCAGTGCGGCCTTGTGACTGATGGCCGTCACTGGGCCCCCCCAACTGCCTTGTGCTGATCGATGAACGTCTGGAATTCCGCGGGTGTGACGACCTTCAGCTGGAACAACATCCGGCTGTGGTCGACTCCGCACAGTTCTGCGCAGCGACCCTCGTATGTCCCCGTCTTGGTCGCCGTGATCTCGAACTGGTTGTCCTTCGCACCCGGCATGACGTCCTTCTTGTAGAGGAAGGCCGGCACCCAGAACGAGTGGATGACGTCGTTCGTGTGCAGATTGAAGCGGACCGTCTTACCGACAGGGATCACCAGCACGGGCTTGGTACCCGGGTTGGCATCCGGCGCGGACGGCGTCCCCACCACACTGACGGGCAAGCCGGTGTCCTGCTTGTACTGCGGATAGTCGAACCGCCAGCTCCACTGGAACGCGATCACGTTCACCAGGACATCAGGCTTCTTGGATGTCTTCTCGATGTAGTTCTCGTCACGCGCGGTGAAGTAGAACAACACGGCGATCATGATGAAGGGAACCGCTGTGTAGAGCATCTCGATGGGCAGGTTGTAGCGCACCTGCGGCGGCAGGTCATCGGAGCGCTTGCGATGAAACAGCACCGCCCAGATGATCAGACCCCAGACGATGGCACCGGTGGCGAAAGCGGCGGTCCAGGAACCCTGCCAGAGGGTCAGGATGCGCTTACCCTGCTCGGTGATCGGCTCGGGCAAGCCGAGGCGGGATGCCTCACCGCTGCACGCGGTGGCGGTCAGCGCCAGCAACGACAGCATGCCGGCGCTCGTCGACGCGCGGCGACCGCGCGCGGGCGTACGCCGCTCCCTAGAGCGGGTCGGACTCACGGAATGCCTTCCCTTGT
>JAOPYO010000387.1 GCA_025964575.1 Actinomycetes bacterium | reverse complement strand
GATCACGGTCGCGTCGGAGTCACTGGTGCGTAGATGGGCGCGGTCGGCATGGAGTTCGACGGCCACCACTCCGGGCAGAGCGGTCAGCTCGGATATGGAACGCCGGGTGTCCACGCTGACCGTGCGGCCGCCGACCCGCTGCTTGATCTCCTCCGGTGTTCCGTCGGCGACGAGCCAGCCCTGGCTGATCACTACGATCCGGTCGGCGTGGTCGTCGGCCTCCTCCAGATGGTGGGTGGAGAACAGCACGGTGTCGCCACGGTCGGAGTAGGCCTGGATGCTCGCCCACAGTTCCCGGCGCGATTCCACGTCCAGGGCCGCGGTGGGCTCGTCGAGGACGATCAGATCGGGGTGGCCGGCCAGCGCCATCGCGAACCGGACCCGCTGGGTCTGGCCACCGGAGAGCCTGTCCACCTTGCGATCGGCCAGCTCGGTGATCCGTGCGGTCTCCAGGATCTCTGCCAGCGGGAGTGGGGAGGGGTACGTCTGCCGGACGAAGGCCACCAGTTCCCGGACGCTGACCCGGGGGATGAGCCTGCCCTCCTGTGGCATCGCGCCGACCCGGCCCATCCGTACCGCTCGCTCCGGGTCGGCACCGAACAGGTGGACCGTGCCGCTGTCGGGTGTGGTCAGGCCGAGGAGCATGCTGATCGAGGTGGATTTGCCGGCACCGTTCGGGCCGAGCAGCGCGATCGTCTGGCCGTGTGGAATGCCGAGTGTGAGCCCGTCCACAGCGCGTACGGCGCCGAAGCCCTTGGTGACGTTCGTGAAGGTCACCGCGTCGTTGGTCATGTCGCCAACGCTACGAAGCGCCGGAGCCGCGCGGCAGAGCCGAGAATCCGCTCCTGGACAGTACAAATGTCCTGGCGACCGGGCCGCCGGAGAAAAAAAGGGCCTCTTATTGCGGCCGGATCGGGATTTGGCCCTGCCGCTGGTGCAGGATCCTGGGTTATACAGCACATGATGCGACAGTTCGGAAGATCCCGTACCCGCCCGGCGGTAGGCGCCGCGGCGCGGGATCTCTTCGCGCGCGTGCGGGACCGATATTTCAAAATTCAACCGGGTCTGCGGAGACTGGCCGGGCTGACGGTCCTGGCCCTGTCGGCCACGGTCGCCGTGGTGGGCGACTGGCCCATCATCAGCACGGTGGTCTTCGCCGCGATCCTGCTCGCGGTCGTCGATCTCATCCTGCGCTCTCCGGCCGGTATGGCCACCATCAGCGTCGTGGCGTGCTGGCTCATCGTGTGCGTCCCGCTGGGCAGGTTGTTCCCGACGGCGGAGTACCAGGCGGTGGGGCTCGCTCTGCTGGCTCTGCCGGTCGCGTTCGTCGCGCTCCGGCTACGCGGGTTCGTGCCATGGCGTACGACTCTGGTGGCGCTCACCGGCGCGGGCGTGATGGCGGCGGCCACGGCGAGACCGTTGCCGCAATTCCATGTGGGGCCGGCCTGGCTGGCCGCCCTGCTGTTGCTCGGCTATCGCTGGGACCAGGCTCGGCGGGTCGTGTCCGCCGATGCCTACGACACCGGCTGGGTGCAGGAGGCGGAGCCCCTACCTCGGCAGGCGGATGTCCCCGGGGTGCCCGCCGCGACCCAGGCGGCCTACGAGCAGGGAGCCGACCTCGGGGAAGAGGCCATTCCCGAGTCACCCGTGCAGATCTCGGTGGACGAGGCGCTCGGTGAACTCGAGGGCATGATCGGCTTGGCTCCGGTGAAACAGCAGGTGCGGTCGATCGCGGCGACGATCGAGGCGGCGCATCTGCGGGCCGAGGCCGGAGTGCCGACCGAGAAGCCGATGCGGCACTTCGTGTTCGTCGGGCCCTCCGGCACAGGCAAGACGACCGTCGCCCGCGTACTCGCCAAGATCTTCTACGCCTTCGGGCTGCTGCCCAGCGCGACCGTCGTCGAGGCCCAGCGCGCCGATCTGGTGGGGGAGTACCTCGGGGCCACCGCGATCAAGACCAACCGGCTCGTCGACACGGCACTCGGTGGCGTGCTGTTCATCGATGAGGCGTACGGGCTGGTCAACGCCGGTGAGGGGCAGCCTGACCGGTTCGGCAACGAGGCCGTGCAGACGCTGCTCAAACGGGCCGAGGACGACCGCGACAACCTCGTCATCATCCTGGCCGGCTATGAACAGCAGATGGAGGAGTTCCTCGATTCCAACCCGGGGCTGGCCTCCCGATTCGGCACTCGGGTGACCTTCCCCTCCTATCGCCCGGCCGAACTGCTGCGGATCGCCGACCGCCTCACGGAGCTGCGCGACGACCGGCTCTCCGCTGAGGCCCGCACCCGGCTGTCCGGCCGCTTCGAGGGCGTGTGGCGGCGGGGCATCATCGATGAGCTCGGCAACGGCCGATTTGTGCGGTCGCTCACCGAGGCGGCGGCCCGGGCGCGGGACGTGCGCATCGTCGAGGGTGACCATCCGCCCTCCCCCGACGAGCTGGTCACCATCGGGGCGGAGGACGTGGAGGCGGCCTTCACCGAGGTGACCGAGCGCTACCGCGGCTACGCCGACACCCCGACTCTGGAGGATGCACTGGCCTTGCTGGATTCGATGATCGGGCTGGCGCCGGTGAAGCGGCAGGTACACGAGATCACCGCGCAGCTGCGGGTGGCCCAGCTGCGGGCCCAGCAGGGCCTGGTCGCCCAGCCGCCGATGCGGCACTTCGTCTTCACCGGGCCGCCCGGCACAGGCAAGACCACCGTGGCCCGGGCGCTCGGCGGGATCTTCGCCGCACTGGGGCTGCTGGCCCGGCCCGAGGTCGTCGAGGCGCAGCGCGCCGACCTGGTCGGTGAGCATCTCGGCTCCACCGCCATCAAGACCAGCAAGGTCATCGACTCCGCGCTGGGCGGGGTGCTGTTCATCGACGAGGCGTACGCGCTGGCCGGCTCGGGCTATACCGGCGGCGACGCCTTCGGTGCCGAGGCCGTGCAGACCCTGCTCAAGCGGGCCGAGGACGACCGGGAGCGCCTCGTGATCGTGCTGGCCGGCTACTCCGCTGACATGGAGCGGTTCCTGCACTCCAACCCGGGACTGGCCTCGAGGTTCGACGCTCGGATCGAGTTCCCCGGCTACGGGCCGGACGAACTGCTGGAGATCGCCCAGCTGATCGCGGCGGCCGGTGGGGACCATTGGGACGAAGCGGCGCTCGACCATCTCGCCGGGGTCTTCCAGCGGGTGTGCGGGCGCGGCTGGATCGACGAGCTCGGCAACGGGCGGTTCGCCCGCTCGATGTACGAGAAGGCCTGCGCCATCCGCGACGTGCGGGTCGCCAAGCTGGGCGAGGCGGCCACGATGACGGACTTGACCACGGTGACGGTCGACGACGTCCGTGCCGCCAACGACGAGCTCACCGCCCGCTTCAACCGCCGATCTTGATAGTTCAGCTGCGGTGACGCCGGGACTTCGTGATCACGGCTGGGGAGGGGCTACGGGCTGGCGATGCCCGAACCGTTGTATTCCACCGGAGATCATTTTGCATGGCAGCACCGGCCCGGTGGCCAGGCTAGCCATGCCGACGAACGGACCTCCCTTCTTCACGTACTGGAGAGTGAGGACGACGGTCTCGCTGGGCGTGACCGACGTGACGTCCAGCAGCGGCGGCGGCGGTGAATCGCCGCTGTTCGATTCGTCCCAGGTGAGCAGGGTCGAGCTCCAGGGGCTGTCGGGCACGTAGTGTGCGCGCGGTTCCTTGCACTGCCTGCCTTCGGGCAGGAATGTGACCGTCGACTTCACCTGGTAGCCGCGCAGTTCCTGCTCGATGACCTCAGGGTGCCGGTAGTCCCGGGCGTAGATCCTCAGCGATCCGTTCGGACCCTGTTCTACGGCATTGGCCTGGCTGCCGCCCTGGCCCAGCAGCACGGGAACGGCGGTTGTCACTCCGGCTGCCACGACGATTCCAGCACCAGCCATGACGAGCCGGCGACGACCGCGGCGACCCCTCACCGGCTGGGGTGCCTTGTCCATACGGGCTGCGACGACGTCTTTCAGCTCTGCCAGGAGCCGATCCTCGAAGGTCTGCATGCTGCTCACTCCTTTACCGATATGAGTACCGATATGAGTACGGGGTTGGGGATGACGATGGTGTCGCGGAGCACCTTGCGGGCTCGGTGCAGCCGGACCCGTGCGGTGACAGGGCGGATCCCGAGGGCGGCCGCCGCCTCGATGACCGATAGGCCATCCACGGCGATCAACTTGAGCACCGCTCGCACGCCGTCTGGGAGTTCTGTGAGCTGCTGGTAGGTATGACGTGCCGCGCGCTCCGCGTCGATGCGCTCCTCCAGTCGCGCGATGTCGTCGGTATCGAGCAGTCGTCGCCCCGGCGCTCGCGCGGTCGTCCGCAACGCGCGGGCGGCCCGCCGTTGTCCGCCGACATGACATTGCGGGCGACCCCGAAGATCCAGCCGATCTCCGTCCCGAGTTCAGGCCGGTAGGTGTGAGCCGAATCGATGACGACGAGGAACACCTCGGCTGTGAGGTCGGCGGCCGTATGGGGGTCGTCCACCCTGCGGGCGACGAACCTGGTCACCGCGTCCACATGCCGTCGGTACAGCGCCTCGAAGACGGCTGGATCATGGCCGGCACGGGCAAGTTCTGAGTCCATGTCATCCCCTTTCACCCCTACTTGGACTAGCCGCCGTGAAGCGTTACCAGAGCAGGATGGAGTGAGGGCCGTCCATTAGGCAGCCAGGCAAGGGAGAGCAGAATCAGTCCGTCACTGCGGCGTGACGATGTGCCAGATTCCGGCGGGCGTCACCCAGATCAGCAGGCCTGGCCAGGGTTGGTACAGGGTCCATCGGTGGTGTTGTTTCGCCTGGTGGTGTCGCCTGCACAAAGGGGACAAGTTACATCGACAGGTCACTCCGCCCTGGTGGTAGGGCTTGGTGTGGTCCATATCGCACGTGGTGGAACGCCGGTTGCAGGTCGGGAAGACACACGTCGGATGGCGTTGCTCTATGAGGCGCTGCATTGCGGCTGGGGGCCGGTAGCCATCGTGGCCGTGCTTCCCTGGATCGCGACCCTGGGGCTGTCCGGCGGTCTGGCACCACTGGTTCTTGATGTCTTCCAGGCCGGCGGCCATGGCCTGGACTGCCTGGGTGATCAGCGCTACGCGGCTTCCGGTGCGTCCAGCCCGCTTAGCTTGGGCCAGCAGCCCCTTGAGGTGTCTGTCGGTCACCCGGGCCAGCCCTTGTGCGATCTGCCGCTCCACCGCGGCCGTGATGTCGGAGCTCTCAGAGTCTTCCTGGGCGCGCTTTTTTGAGGTATCCGTCCCCTCGCCCGCCCGGATCCCAGAGGTGCGCAGCGCACGGGATCCGGCACCGCCAAATTGAGGGACATCTCCTCGGTCACCGCTGTGCGGCGAACTGCCCTGTCCGCCGCCCTCCGGCATCCCCTGGTCTGGCCTGTCATCACGGGCTTCCGGGGCGGGGGCGGTGCGCAGGTTCCGGGCGGCCTCGGGAAGTGGCGTGCCGCGCAGTAGCGCGGCGTACAGATCGGCGCGGAGCTCATCGACGCCTCGCACGTCGCCGTCGGCCTTCATAGCATGAGCGGCAGCGGTCAGCCGGTTGTAGATCGCGCTGGCCTCGTCGGCGTCCATGTCCCGGCCGGTCAGGTCGCTGGTGCCCGAGGCGTTGTTCCACAACTCCACCCGGCGGCCCTTGCGTGCGGTTCTGGTGCGCTGTTTGGCCGCGGCGGGGTCGGCGTCCTTCAGAGCCTTGCGGACCAGACGCCGTAGCTTCACGGCCGTCGCGGCGGAGGCTTTAACGATCACGGTCCGTTCCACTCGGGCAGCGAGCTGGTCGCTGGTGCCGAACAGCCCGTCACAGATCACCATCGCCCGAGCGGCGTCGATCCGGCCGGCCCTCAGCGCTTTCCGCGTCTCGGGGAGTCGTTCGGTCAGGGAATCGGCCAAATACACCAAACCCAGCGCCGCACCCGTCGACACCGTCAACGCCAGCGAGACTTCATCGGCGAGCCGTTTGGTCGTCTCCGAACTGACCAGCCCGTCCTCCGCGGCATAGCGGCGGCGCGACAACTCCGCCACCGCCTCCAACTCCACCGACTGGGTCCAGGAGGTCTGCCGCCGAGCCGCCCCCAGCATCGAGGTCAGCTCATCATCGGACAGTCCGGTCAGATCGGCGCTAGCCAGCTGTAGCGCCAACTCGGGACCGGGAGCGAACCCGGCCCATTCCTCGCACGTCGGATTGGGGCCCGCCACTGCGGTGGTCACCTTGGTCACTGCAGAGCACCCCCTTTCCGATTCCGAGGACCAGATCCAGCCTCTGAGAACAAGCTAGCGAGGAGGTCTGACATTTTTCGCACGCCCTGTGATCGTGTGGTCGCCAATGGTGATTGGATGCGCCGGTTGGCCATTGGGCAGCGTCTCTAGATGGTTGATGCGCTATTGGGCGCTGGTCAGCGGGTTGACGTGGTCGTAGAGGGGTTGACCAGGTCGAAGCCGGTCACGACGCCGTCGGTGCGCAGATCAGCATCAGGTTGGCGCCCGAAGCACCCCACCACCGTCGTGGTGGACGCGGACGCATGCGTACGACCCGTCGCGTCCGCCTGAAGAGTGCTCTTCTTTAGCAGCTGGCAGGACCCGCGACAAGTCCCATCCTTACAGGTCAGCACCACTCTTCACTGAGCGGATGGTAGTTTCGTCCCATGAACTCGCAAGATCTTGCCAACCTCGCGCACCTGCGCCGGGCACGGGATCTGATCGATCGCGAGTACGCACGTCCGCTCGACGTGCCGACGATGGCTCGCCACGCGCTCATGTCGCCGGCGCACTTCTCCCGGCAGTTCCGGGCGGCCTATGGCGAGACGCCGTACACCTACCTCATGACCCGCCGAATCGAGCGGGCCATGGCGCTGCTGCGTGGGGGTACGAGCGTGACCGACGCGTGTATGGCGGTCGGCTGTACCTCGCTCGGCTCGTTCAGCTCGCGATTCACCGAGCTCCTGGGGGAGACGCCAAGCGCGTACCGCATCCGGGAGCACCACGCCGTGACGGCGATGCCCGCGTGTGTGGCGAAGGTGCGCACCCGGCCGACCAGAAACAAGCCGAGCAGGATTCGAGAAGCGGTCCGCGCAGCCGCCGTCTAGCGTTGGCCGCATGACCATTTCACTCCAGTACTGCCATATCACCGTCAACGACCTGGACGAGTCGCTCGCCTTCTACCGCGACGCGCTCGGCCTTGAGGTGCGCAACGACGTCGCCTCGGGCGGATTCCGCTGGGTCACCCTCGGCAGCGCGGCCCAACCGGGCCTTGAGATCGTGCTCTCGGAACCGCACGCCGGCCGATCCCAGGCCGACGGCGACGCCCTGCAGGAACTGCTCACCAAGGGCGTCTTGCCGAACATCGTCTTCCGCGCCGACGATCTCAACGCGACCTTCGAGAAGGTGCTGGCATCCGGCTTCGAGGTGCTTCAGGAGCCCATCGACCAGCCCTGGGGCCCGCGCGACTGCGCGTTCCGAGACCCCTCGGGCAACATGGTGCGGATCTCGCAGGCGCCCAAGGCGTAGCCGCCGCGAGCGTTTGACTCCTGCCGCTCAGCCGGCATCGAGGGATCGGTATTCGGGATCAGTTAGGAAATCCCAAATGCGAGCCTCTCGGCTAACCAGATCTTCGGCGTCCGTCGCAGGTGCATTTCAGAAGGAAGATGAGTAACGACGAGTCCGCAAGTGAGCGCCATCGCGCTCGGCGTCAAAGACGTGAACCAGGCGAAGCGGTTCTATATCGAGGGCCTTGGCTGCCCGGTCCAGCAGGATGCGGGTGAGTTCGTCTCCCTGGATCTGGGTGACTGTTCGTCCACGCTGGCGCTGTACCGGCGGGAGGCATTGGCCGAGGACGCGGGGGTCGCGGCGGACGGCAGCGGATTTCAGGGTCTTACGCTGTCCTACATCGTCGAGTCCGCGGAGTTGAAGCGCAAGTTTCTATAGAGCGCCCGCCGGGCGATCCGCAGCACCATATCGCCCAGTTCCGGTGGCAGCCGAGCGATGTGCAGCCGAACTGGAGCGAGACCTCGGAGGTCGGCTGAGCTGGGCGGGATTCTGTCGGTACGGGGGCGTACGGTCGGCGCCATGGAGACTCTCGCCTGGCCGCAGGTGCTCGCATGGCGGATGCGGCGGCAGTTCCTGGACCCGGTCGGCGCCGCGTCCGCGGTCGAGGTGACGCGACGGCTGGCCGGGGTGCAGGCGCAGGTGGCGTCGGCCGCCGAGCTGGCGGTGGCGGTACGGGGCGCCGCGGCGGCCGAGGTCGGCCGGGCACTATGGGACGACCGGACCCTGGTGAAGACCTGGGCGATGCGCGGCACCCTGCATCTGCTGCCCGCCGACGAGGCGGCCGCCTATCTCGCTCTGGTCGGCACCGTGCGCAACTGGGAGAAGCCCAGTTGGCAGAGGGCCTTCGGCGCCACCCCGGCAGACCTCGAGGCCATCGCGGCCGCAGCCACCGAGGTGCTCGGCGGCGGCGAGGCGCTGACCCGTGAGGAGCTCACCGCCGAGATCGTGGACCGTACCGGGTCACGGCATCTGGCCGACGTGCTCGGCTCAGGCTGGGGCACGCTGCTGAAGCCGCTGGCCTGGTGGGGTGTGCTCTGCTACGGCCCGCCGCAGGGCAGCCGGGTGACCTTTATCAGTCCCGCGCACCAGATACCGGACTGGTCCGGCCTGCCCCCGGTCGAGGACGCGGCCCGAACGGTGATCCGCGCCTTCCTCGGCGCGCACGGCCCCGCGACCCCAGAGATGTTCGACGCCTGGCTGCTGCGCAAGACGAGCAGGAAGAAAGACCTGAAGGCCTGGTTCGCGGTGGTGGCCGGTGAGCTCACCACGGTTGAGGTCGAAGGCGTCCAGATGCACGTGCTGACCGAGCATCTGGACGAGCTCCTCACGACCGAGCCGACCGGCACAGTGCGCCTGGTGGGCGGCTTCGACCCGTACGTCCTCGGCGCGGGCACCGACGCGACCCAGGTCATCCCGGCGGACCGCCGGAGTGAGGTCAGCCGCACCGGCGGCTGGATCTCGCCGGTGGTCCTGTACGGGGGCCGGGTCGCCGGGGTCTGGGAGGTCGAGGACGGAGAGATCGTCGTGACACCCTTCGAAGACATTCCCGACGGGCCCTTGCAGGCCGAGATCGTCCGCGTCGTACCTCTTCTGTCCAGAGCAGCCAAAGGCTGATCGGGACAGCAGGCAGCTCATCCGTGATCTCAGGCAGCCGAAGGGACCGGGCGTCCCGGGCGTGGGTGACGGAGGTCAATCGGTTGTGCTCATCTCGGTCCCTCGCCGTCGGCCGACCAGTATCGTGCCGCCGATCACTGCCAATCCTCCGACCAGGTACGCCACGCTGGGATGGGTGAAATGCACGATGACGCCGATCAGGAAGGTGCCTATTCCCCTGACGAGGATATTGGAGGAAACAACGGTTCCTTCGACCTGTCCCATGCGTTCTTTCGGGACCAATCTCGCGAATGTCGCCTGAGCACCGAACACCCAGCCGAAACCAGCTCCGATGGCTGCGTTGGCCACCACAAGGAAAAGAACGGGGAGCTGGGCCACGAGTACCACGGCACCCAAGAGCAATGAGGCGCCAAGGCCATACACCACTCGAATCTGGTTATCAACGCTGCTGAGCATTTGGCTCCGGCCGACCACGAACATGAACACCATGCCTCCGGCCGGTGAAGCCGCCATCACCGCCGGCAGCCACATTCCGTGTGCCAAATCCGGTGCCAATACCTCGGGCATGGGACCGTTCAGCGCCGACGCCCAGACCAGCAGTATCAATGCCTGCAATGTGGGCTCTCGCCAGATGATGCGCAGCCCCTCGCTCCGGGCAGGCCGGTGGCCGCGGGCAATCCGTTTCGATGTCGGCAGCGACGCGAAGATCAGCGCTGCCAGGACAAATGACACCACGTCCGCCCACAGAGCAACCCGCGTGCTGATGACCAGCGAAATGATGCTTCCGGCGAGAAGCCCAGCGGTCTGGGAGGCTTGGTCGATCGCACCGGCCAGGCCGTACAGGCCGAGTCGCAACGACTGGTCCACCGATTCGGCGATGAGAGCTGCCTCGGTGCTCTGGTGCGCCGTACGTATTGCTCCGAGCACGGCTGCGGCGGCAATGGCGGCAGTGGTGGTCGGCGTCGCCGCCGGTGCCGCCACGGTCAAACCGCCGAGCAGTGACAGCGTCACCAAAGCCGCTCGTCTGGGCGGCCGGTCCAGCCAATTGCTGAACACGGTCATCACCAACAATGCGGGCAATGCCCGCGCCGCGTACACACCGGCCGGTCCTAGTACGGAATCGCTGGAATCAAAGGCGAGCAACAGCAACGCTGCCAAACCGATGAAGTCGCCCAGCCCGGAGATCAGCTTTGCCGTCAGCAGACGTACTGCTACCGGATGGCGGAGAACCTGTGTGTATCCAGGACTGCTATCAAGGCCAGTTCTCGTCACGGGATGATCTCGCAGGTTCTGCCGAGGCGAGGAACGGCATTATTGAACGCGTTTCCTCACGATATTCCAACGTCTGAGTCCGCCCGGCGCCGAAACATGAAGGACACCGGGCGGAGGACCGGCTCCTTGAGAACGAACATCACCGGCCGATCTTGTTTTGTAGCGCCGTGGCTACCAGACGACGTCGCGCATTGGTATCCCCTTTCTTTTCGTAACATCGGTTGACGTACTAGCGTCACTGGCCGATCTCGTTTTGTAACGCCATGGCTACCAGACGACGTCGCGCATTGGCATCCTCCTTCTCTTCATGATCGTCGGTACCAAGGCTAGGCCCGGCGGCCATTCGGGCGTAGGGCCCAGGGACCCAGCCAGGACCCAGTCGCGACCCCTCCACGGGCTCCAGGGGTACACAGGAGTGACCGCGGAGGAGCAGTGGGTTGCTGAGACCGCCCGACATCAAGATCGGCGGAATATGTCGGTAGGGGTGCTGCTCGTCAGGCGAGGTGGAAGCGGACCTGCTGGCCGGGGCGGAGCTGGGCGGCGATCGGAAGGTCGGCCGAGGTGAGGACCGCGATCACCGGGTAGCCGCCGGTCGTCGGATGGTCGGCGAGAAAGATGATCGGCAGGCCGTCCGGCGGGACCTGAAGGGCTCCGGTGACCATGCCCTCGCTGGCCAGTTCTCCGTTGCGGGCACGGATGAGCGGCAGGCCGGAGAGCCGGACGCCCACCCGGTTGCTCTGGGCCGTGACCTCATACGTTTCGCTGGTCAGAGTGGCGCGCGCAGCAGGGTCGAACCAGTCGTCCCGGGGGCCGCTGACGATCCGCAGGGTCGGTACCTCGGCAGCAGCGCGCACCGGAGCGACATCGACGGTGATTTCTCCACGCGATGGGCCGAGTGAGAGCCGGTCGCCGGGGGAGAGTGCAGGCGGACCCAGGCCGGAGAGTAGGTCGGCCGACCGGCTGCCCAGCACCGGCTCCACGGCGAGGCCGCCGCTGATCCCCACATAGGTGCGGACGCCACAGGCGGGTGATCCGACGTCGACCAGTGATCCTGCCGGGACATGGCAGGGTGCGTTCATGCCCACGGGTCGTCCGCCGATGGTCATCGGCACCGGCGCGCCGGTCGCGGCGATCCACGCCGACCGGTGGAACCGCAGCGAGGCGCCGCCGAAGGTCAGCTCCAGACCCGCGGCACCCTCGGAATTGCCGACCAACCGGTTGGCCAGCCGCAGACTCGGCTGATCCACTGCCCCGGAGTGCGGCACTCCCAGATGGGCGAAACCCGGACGCCCGAGATCCTGCACCGTGGCCAGCGGACCTGGCCGTACGACCTCGATCACAATGACCTCCCTTTCGTGATCACGCAATGGTTTCGGAAGGGAGGATGAAGCGGACCTGGGTGCCGGGCTGCAGTAGTGAGGGCGGGTCGTGGTGGGTGTCCCAGAGGATGAGGTCGGTGTGGCCGAGGAGTCGCCACCCGCCGGGCGATGGCGCCGGATAGACCGAGGAGTACGGGCCGGCGATGGCGACCGAACCCGCAGGCACGGCAGTGCGCGGAGTATCGCGGCGAGCCACGTGCAGGACTGGATCAAGACCGGTCAGATAGGCGAACCCGGGCGCGAACCCCAGATAGGCCACGACGTACGACCCGGCGGCGTGCCGTGTGATCACCTCGGAACGGGAAAGGCCGGTCAGTGACGCCACCTCGTCCAGGTCCTCGCCGTCATAGGTGACCGGGATCTCGACTGTCGCCGCGTCCGAACCGTACGACTCCGGCAGCGGCAGAGTGGGCAGCAGGGCGGCCAGCCGGGCCAGATCACAGCGAGCGGGGTCGGTCACCACCAGAACGGTGCGCTCACCCGGCACCACATCGACCACCCCGGGGATCCGGGCCGCCCGAACGGCGGCGTGCAGCCGGTGGGCCGTCGCCAGATCCCCCGTCTCCACCAACAGCGCGGTGTCCCCGGCCGAACGGACCTCCATGGCGTTCACTCCGTGATCTTGTAGTTCGTCGACACGCAGAGCCTCCCGCGTGAGGCAGAGATCACGGCCAGGGAGGGGCCGGGTGCCGGGATCATGCGGTGAAGGGGGAGAGGGTGACTCCGGCCCCGGTGAGGGCGGTGCGGACGGCTTGTGCGATCTCCACCGCACCGGGAGTGTCGCCGTGGACGCAGATCGACCGGGCGCCGACGGGGACCTTGGTGCCGTCGATGGAGATGACGATCTTGTCCACCGCCATCCGGACCGCCCGGAACGCCACCTCGGTGGGGTCGTGGATCACCGCGCCGGACTCGCGGCGGGACACCAGCGCCCCGGCCGCCGTGTAGGCGCGATCCGCGTAGCACTCGGCCACGACGGTGAGGTCTCCGGCGGCGTCGTACACGGCGGAGCCGGGGAGGGTGAGGATCGGCAGCGACGGGTCGTACGCGCTCACGGCCGCGACGACGGCTGCGGCCTGGACCGGATCGCGGACGATGCGGTTGTAGAGCGCGCCGTGCGGTTTCACATAGCCGACCCTGCCCCCGCAGACGCGGGCGATGCCGTCGAGGGCGGACAGCTGATAGAGAACCTCGGCCGTGAGCTCCTCCGGCGCCACGTCCATCTCCCGGCGGCCGAAACCGGCCAGGTCCCGGTAGGACACCTGCGCTCCGATCGCCACGCCGCGCGAAACCGCCGCGTCGCAGGTACGCCGCATGATCAGCGGATCGCCCGCATGGAACCCGCAGGCCACATTGGCGCTCGTCACGACGCCGAGCAGCTCCAGATCGTCGCCGAGCCGCCAGACCCCGAACCCCTCACCGAGGTCGGCGTTGATGTCGATCACCGTCATGAGTCCAGATGTATCACCTGGCCTGAAGATCGGCGTGGTCGGTGATGAACATCTGGCCGGGGGCATGGGTGACGGCATAGGGGGGCTTGCTCGCCATGACGGCGGCCTGCGGGGTGACCCCGCAGGCCCAGAAGACCGGTACGTCGCCCGTCTCGAACGCAACGGGGTCGCCGAAATCAGGCCGGGCGAGGTCGGTGATCCCGAGGCCCGAGGGATCTCCGATGTGGACGGGAGGGCCGTGCATCGCCGGGTATCGGGAGCTGACCTCCACGGCGGTCTCCACCAGCGCGGAGGGGATGGGCCGCATCGATACCACCAGCGGGCCGGCGAGGACTCCCGCGGGCCTGCACGGCCGGCTGGTGACGTACATCGGCACGTTGCGCCCCTGCTCCACGTGCCTCACGGGCACCCCGGCCGAGGCCAGCGCCGCCTCGAAGCTGAAACTGCAGCCGATGAGGAACGCCACCAGATCGTCCCGCCAGTACTCGGTGGCGTCGGGCACCTCGGCGGTCAGGGCCCCGTTCTCGTAGATCCGGTAGGCGGGCAGATCGGTGCGCAGATCGGCGGTGGTGGCCAGCTCGCCCGGATGCGGATCTCCCGGATCGGTCACCGCCAGCACCGGGCACGGGCCTGGGTTGCGATAGGCGAACAGCAGGGCGTCGAAGGCCAGCTCACGCGGGACGGCGAGCAGATTGGCCTGCGCGTATCCGCGGCACCATCCGCTGGTGGTGACCGGCATGGCACCAGTGCGGAAGAGCGCGCGAGCCTGGCTCGGGGTGAGAAGGGAGGCCTGATCAGGGAGGCTCATGGGTGGGGATATGCCCACTCGATCGCGCCTAGATCAGTTCCTCCCGTACGTCCTGCAACTCATCGCGGGGCGCCCATGACTGGTAGACGCCGCGATCGAACATGTCCAGGCCGAGCTCTTCGGCGACGGGCGTCCGGCCGCCGGTGTACTCCACCCGCACCCAGTCCTCATGTTCGCCCAGCACCTGGAACGGATGGCCGTGCCAGGTGCACCTGGTCTTCACATAAGCGAGGTGGTCGATCTCCTGAGGAGGTACGACTCGGACATATCGGCCGGATGCCGTCTCGGTGAAGCCCTCCTCGGGGCCACCGGCATAGAGCCGGACGCGGTCGCCTTCCGGGCTGGCCTCGTACTCCACCCCGTGCCAGCTGGCGTAGAACCCGTCCCGCATCATGTCCCCTGGACCTTGATCCACTGGCGGTGATCGGCGTCGAAGAAGGCCACGAAGGTCTGTGCGCCGGACCGGTCGACGCGGTACATCTCCGAACCGTGCGGCAACCGCTGGCTGTCGATCTTGAACTCGGGGACGGCCTCGGCCTCGCCCGGGGCATAGCCCGTGCCGAGGAACGGCGGTTTCTCGATGACCCAGCCTTCGGGAGCCTTCCGCATGGCCGCCTCGTCCTGCCCGCCGTAGGGGGGACGGTACAGGGCGCTCTTCACGACCGGCCAACGGATCACGTGGACGGCCTCGTCCCGATCGGAGAACGGCGATCCCTCGTAGGTCAGGCCGAGTCCCCGTACCAGCCGTTCGGGGGTGTCGAGGCGCAGGACGTCCTGGACGCGGTGGACATAACCGGCCACCTGGTCGTAGGCGTTCTCCAGATAGTGGTTCACATGCTGGTGTTGCACCACTTTCTGCATGATCGTAGGGCCGGTCTTCCCGGGAGGCCGCTCCCGCTGCGCCGGCTCGGACCTGGGCTGGGGTTGGGTGGCCATGGTCGCGGCGCGGGGGCGCGGAGGAGCCGGGGAACGTTCCCCGTCGTACAGCCGGGTGATGGTGTCCGAGTCGATGTAGGCCGCGGTCGGCAGCCCGGCGTTGATCGCCAGTCGCCACTCCGGCTTGGGCCAGTTCCGGGCCAGATCCACGAACATCGTCCGGCGGTGATAGCCGGCCTGTTCGCGCAGGGACGCCTCCATGGCGGTTCGTGAGGTGAAAGCCAGGACATAGGTCCCGTCGTCGAAGGTGGCCGTCGCGAACCGTTCGGCCTTCGGATCTCCGGTGGACGGCACCACCAGCTCGCTGGCCAGGAGCAGTTCGAAATAGGAGAGCTGGTCACCGCGCTCCTTGGCGACGGCCAGCTGGGCCTCCAGCTCGGTTTCGGTCTGCGGAGGGGCCGGTGCCGGAGCGGCCGGTGCCGGAGCGGGCGGCGGAGGAACCGGGAGTGGGGGAGCCGGCCGTGCGGGGGCGCTCGGCGCGGGTGCCGTGATCGGGGCCGCGACGGAGGCCGGAGAAGTGGCCATGGGAGAGGCGGCCGTCGGGGAGGTGGCCGCCCGGGAGGCGGCGACGGGAACCCGGTCAGGCCGGGGAGTGAAAGGCCCCTCGGCGGCCCGGATCCCGAAGTAGGGAAGCTCGACCGGTCCGGTCTCCGGGCCGTTCTGGTTGGCGCGGTATTCCAGGGCGAACGGCGAGGGCACGCGGAAGACCTCGTTCAGCGCGGACGTCATCAGGCCGGCCAGCCGGCCGCAGGCGATCGCCTCTTCGGGGGTGAAATCGTCGAATTCGGCGGCCAGCGGAACCTGCCGCCACCAGTTGACGTGACCGCCCTGCCCCGGCGGCTGCCAGCCGATCTCGGCCAGCCGATCCTCCTGCTCGGGATCGAGGCGCAGCGAGACCGGCAGGAACTCGTTGCTCACCACTTCCGCCGACAGTCCATCGACGCTGCGCATGGCCTGCACGTAAGGAAACCCACCCGGCATCTGCACGACAAGGAAGGCGTCGTCCGGAAGGTGCGTCAACTCACGGGCCAGCCGCTGTACGAACTCGTTCCACTCCACTCGGTTCAATCCTCGCTCGACCGGATCACGGTGATCATTCGAGGGTAGCGGTCACTCGCTCAGTGGCGTCCAGGCATCGGTGACCGAAGTGCTCCAGCGCGCGCTCATCGCGTCATAGACGGCCACCGGGGAGGCGGGCCCGCTGTCGCCCAGCCGCCACAGCTGAGCGCCGTGGGGAAGCCGTACGGCCACGCCCGGCGCGGGGGACTCGGCTACGACGGCGTCCACGGTGGCGGCCCGTTCCGCGGTACGGCGCATCTCGTCGAGTCGGCCGACGGCGGCGGAGTCCAGATGAATCTCGCTCGGCAGCCCCGGGTTGACGGCCAGCCCCCACAACGGATCCGGCCAGGCGGCGGCTATCTGTCCAAAGGTCGTCTTGCGGTACAGGCCGGTGCTCGGCCCCCGCCCTGGGGCGCCCTGGGACCGCGTCATGGCCTGGACCGAGGTGAACACGAGCACGTGCGTGCGGTGGTCGATCGTGGCGGTGGTGAACTCCGCCAGGCCCGGATCCTCCACCGCCTGACCGGTCGACGGCAAGATCAGCTCCGCCCCGAGGAGCAGCTCGAAATAGGCGAGCTGGTCACCGCGCTGCTTCGCGTCGCCCAGCCGGGTCTCCAGTTCCGCGCCCACCTGTGGCTCCCGGCCGGGGCCGTATGGCTTACCGGTCGGGGCCGGGATCGGCTGCTCCACCGGGCTGGCCGCACGCCGCTCGCTGACCCGCTGCGGATCGGCGGCGTCGATGCCGAAGTCCACCAGTTCGATCAGGCCGGTGCCGTGCCGGTGGAACGATTCGTACACCAGGTCCGAAGGCCGCCGCACGCCCTGCACGTCACGCAGGGCGGTGACCATCATGTCGGCCAGGCGGTCGAAATCGGCGGCGCCGGTGGCGGGCGGTAGTTCGGTCCACCAGTTCGCCGGTGTCCAGTCCGCGGAGGGCGGCCGCCATCCGGCCTCGCTCAGCACCTCTTCGTCGGCGGGCGTGAGCACCAGCGCCCCCTCCAGGAAGTTGTTGCTGACCGCCTCGGCGTAGAGCCGGTCCGGTTCCCGCATCGCCTGCACGTAATGGCGGCTCTCGTCGCGTTCCCGCACGATCAGGATGGTGTCGCGATCGAGGCCCGCCAGCTCACGGGCCAAGCGCTGGGCGAACTCGGACCACTCCAACAAGATCACTCCTCAACCTACCGGAATCTCACCGGAAAGCTCACCCGAAGGCTCACTCGGAAATGCCCATCTGGGACGCTCGCCGAGTGGCGCGGTAGATGCCGATAATCGCCGCCTCGCGGGCTGCTCGCAAACCAGTCTTCCGCAGGTTTGGCAGAGATCTCCATCAAGTCGACGGCGACTGGTGACGCAACGCGTGCAGTGCGGTGCGCAGCGCGAACGGATCCTCCCCGGAGTGGTACAGCGCCTCGATCAGCCGGTGCAGGATCTCGTGCCGTTCGAAGCCCACGTCGAGCATCGCCTGGGCCGTCTCCCACAACTGGGGCGGGTCGCCGTTCCAGAGTCGCACGGTCAGCCGCTCATGCGCAGCCAGATGATCCGCGGGCGCGCCCGGGTGCTCGAACTGGATCAGTAGCCGCCGGTCGACCTCGTCCGCGGGATTCAGGGTGGACAGATCGACCGTGCCGTGCCGACCGGAAAGGCGGTGCTGGCCGGAAAGGAAAGGCAGCGCGAACGCCCGGCGGGGGAGGGCCTCCAGATCGCCATCGGGGAGCAGCCGATCGACCAGGTCACGTTCCAGACCGAACGTCGTCGGGTCGTGGTAGGCCTCGGCGAACTTGCCCGTGGCGTCCCAGACCGCGTCGAGAGTGGCGCGTATGCCCTCCTCCGGCAGTTCGGTCAGTTTGCCCGCCCAGCGCACCCATGCGGCCAGCACATGCGGCATGGCCTCTTTCTCGTCCGGTGACAGCACCACCTTGCGGGGCAGCCAGTCGAGCAGGAACATCTCGCACTTGATCGGGCTCACCCGCTTCGGCCGGCCCAGATCGTACGTGCAGCCGTAGTCGATGATCCGGTCGGCGCAGCGGCTCGCGGCGCCCCGGTCCGAGAGTTCCTCGGCCTCGTCGGAGGCCAGGAACCGCGCGGCCAGGGTGGCCCGCCGGTCCCGCCCATAGGGCAGGGGAACGGGCCGCCGCCCGCCCGGCGGCAGGGCGCGCACGCGGGCTCGTACGAACGCGTGGTACGAGCCGAAGGTCTCGTTGACAGGAGGATCGACGGCGTCGTGGGTGACGGCCAGCGCGGCCTCCAGGAGCGCCCGGGTGGTGTTCGGCGCGAGCGGCTCGAAGCGCATCAGTGAATTCTCGCGACCCTCCACCCGACAGTGTTCGAGCAGCCGGTCGACCTGTGAGGACACCCATGCGTCCCGCACCATGCCGCCCATGTTGTGGTCCACCAGGATCACCAGGGCGTGTCGTTCCTCGCCGCCGTAGGTAAAGGTGCAGATGACGGAGTCCTGGTCACCGTAGACGTCACGGGACGCGTAGCACTCGGCGGCCGCGACCATCCCGACCCGGTCGGCCCAGCCAGGGCGGGCCACCCCCCGGTCCATGAGCTCCAGCGCCGCTCGTTCGGACTTGGCCGCCTGCCGGGTCGTGCCCAGGTAGGCCATCCCGGTCAGCAGGGCCAGTGCGGCCGGGGTCCCCGCCCGGGCCGCGTGGTCGACCAGCGCCTCGCCGATGACCTCCTCGACGTCGCCCTCGTCCGCCCGCCGCCCATACCAGGATCCGAGGATCTCGCTCACGATCAACTCGGCGTCCAGGGGGCTGCGCACCGCGAGCAGTTCGCGTGCGTGGAGCAGCATGCCGTCGAAGATCGCGGTTACCTCGTCCGAGGGGGCTCTCTCGTTCCCCGTCGGCGGTTGGTGACGACTTCGCGGACTCACGGTTCCACCTTCCCAGATCCGCGCACCGCGGTGACCCCCGGTTCCGCGGCGGGTCCGGGGGGAGACGCGGTCATGAGGGTGAAATCCATGTTCGAAGAGTCACCCTACCGTTCCTCGGCGTTGGTCGCGCTGGGCTCCCGTACGGGTTGGGTGTGTCCGAAACTTTAGTCGAAGATCGGGAGTTTATCCCGCCGATGGCGGCCGCGACTTGACCATGCCCACCAGATGTTCCCGCGCGATCCTCTCCACCAGCACCGGGGTCGCGTCGACGCCGAGGTGCTCGACGCACGCGCAGACGTCGGCGACGCAGCGTTCCACGGCATCGGTGGGAAGGATCACAAACTCGTCGGACAACCGTCGTGTCATCCCCTGAGAACGACTCGCGACCTCGGGCAGCATCATCATCATCGTTGTCCTCACGCCGGCCCCACCCTGGCCCCCGACCTCCCCATTCCAGCGTGTCCTGGGCAGGTGTCAAGACCTGTCTTGGGCCGGATCCTTCGCCTTGAGATCGTCCTGGTCGAGCCGCTCCTGGTCATCGAGCCATCTCGGGTGGTGACGGGCCGCCCATTCCCGGGGCACCCGCCCGGACCACATGCCGGTCAACGCCCCCCGGTCCCGCACCGCATACCACACATGCCCCAGGAACATCACGAAGATCGCCAGGGTGAGCCAGTCGTGCACGAAGGTGGCGCCCGTCCGCCAGGTACCGGGCCACGGATTCGGGAAGGTGAGCATGGCGCCGGTGACGAGCATGACGAAGATGGCCCCCGCCACGAACGCGGCGTTCAGCTTCTGCCCGGCGTTGAACTTGCCCACCGGGACCACGCCCCGGCCGTGCAGGACCGCGCGGCGGTCCTTGCGCCGCAGCCACTCCCAGTCCTGCGGCCCGAACCGGTTGAGCGTCCGCAGATCCGCCCGGAACGCCCTCGTCATCCAGCCGAGCAGCATCGGCACCGGAAGCGCGAAGCCGGCCAGGATGTGGATCGGCTTGATCAGATCCCGGCGCCCCACATAGGTGGCGAGCGCCGGGACATAGAGGCATGCCGCCGTCCCCAGGCAGATGATCATCAGTAGCGCGGTGGTGTGGTGCACCGCCCGTTCCCGCCCGGTGAACCTGGCGAGCATGCGGGTGGCGCGATCAGGTCGGGGCATCGTCACGTCCGTTCGAGCGGCCCACCCAGGCGTCCACGTCGTAGCCGCGGACCTCCCAGAATCCGGGCACGACCTTGTTGACCAGCTCGATCCCGCCGAGCCATTTGAGGGACTTGTAGCCGTACATCGGGGCGGCGAAGAGCCGCACCGGACCGCCGTGGTCATGGGTGACCGGCGCGCCGAGCATGGTGGTGGCCACCAGTATGTCCCGGCGCCGTGCCTGAACCATCGTGAGCGACTCGGTGTAGGCGCCGTCGAAGGAGTGAAAGCGCACGGCGGTGGCTTTCGGGTCCACGCCGACGGCGTCCAGCAGGTCCGGCAGCGCCACACCGGACCACTGCACCCCAGGGACCCGCCAGCCGGTCACGCACTGGAAGTCCTTGGTGATCTGGGTCTGCGGCATCGCCTGCAGTTCGGCGAAGGTGAAGGACCGGGGGCTGGTGACCATCCCGGTCACGTTCAGCTTGTAGGTCTCGGGCGTACGGCGCTTCACACTGTCGACCACCGAGTAGTAGCGGAACCCGCCCGCCGCCGGGATCAGTCCGCCCACCTGGGAGTTGACCGGGCCCAGGACCCGGGTGACGGCGCTCTGGGCGCTCGCCCCCACCGCGATCCCGACCGCTCCGAGGCCGAGCATGCCGAGCACGATCCGCCGTCCCACCGGCGCGCCGGGTTCATCGGAGCCCGCTCCGCGCGTTCGGTTCCCATCAATATGCGTGCTCACCCCTCTATTCGAGCACTTGTACGACCCATACGGCCACTGTCCAGCTCCCTCGTAAGAGTTCCGTCATAACCTTGAGGGCATGGCCACGACGGTTCATCTCGCACAGCGGCCCGAGGCCGACGAGCTACTCGGACGCAGTCCCCTCGCCGTACTGACCGGAATGCTCCTGGACCAGCAGATCCCCATGGAGTGGGCGTTCACCGGTCCCTACACGATCGCGCAGCGGCTGAAAGCGGAGGATCTGGACGCCCACGAGATCGCGGCGTACGACCCGGAGCGGTTCGCCGCACTGCTGTCGGAGAAGCCCGCGGTGCACCGATATCCGGGCTCGATGGCGAAGCGGGTCCAGCAGCTGTGCGCCTTCCTCGTAGAGCACTATGACGGCGATGCCGCCGCGGTCTGGCGGGACGCCGCCACCGGCAAGGATCTGCTCAAGCGGCTGAACGAGCTGCCCGGGTTCGGCAGGCAGAAGGCACAGATCTTCCTCGCTCTGCTGGGCAAGCAGTTCGGCGTCCGGCCCGAGGGCTGGCGGGAGGCCGCAGGGGCCTATGGCGAGGACGGTTCGCACCGTTCGGTCGCCGACATCACCGGCCCGGAGTCGCTGGCCAAGGTGCGCGCGTACAAACAGGAGCAAAAGAAGACCGGGAAGAGGTGACGCGGGAACCTGCCACCGGTACGGTCGAGGGCCTGCGCGGAGGCGGGATCACGAACAGGTTGTGGAACCGCGGAAGCATCGAGATGATGAAATCCTGACTCCGAGCGGTGTTGTGATGGAGGCAGGAGCGCTAGCCTGCTCCTATTCACCCATAGTGATGAAAACTTGCCTCGCAGTAGGGTGTCGCGGACGACCGGAAGATTCGGTGAGGATGAGCACGGAGAGCCGGTGGCGAGGGCTACGGAGGTGTGGAGGGTGAGCATGGACACATCCGTCCCGCATCCCCGGGTGTCCGGTCTGGAAGCGTCCGACTCCGCGCTCTTCGCGACTTTGATCAAAGAGGCGCCCATCGGATTCGCGTTCTTCGACACCGAGTTGAAGTGCCAGCGTGTCAACGAGACCCTCGCCGGCATCCGTGGCGTTCCTGCGAGGGACCTGATCGGACGGCGGCCGTCCGAGGGGCTGCCGGCCGAGCTTGCCACGGCCATGGAGGCCGCGCTGCGGAAGGTCCTCGAGGAGGACCAGTCGGTGCTGGACGCCGACCTGATCGTCGAAATGCCGACGGGCGGAGACAAGGACCTGCCACCAGAGACCCGGCACTGGTCCTCGTCCTGGTTCCCCTCGCACAGCGCTGAGGGGAAGATCCTCGGCGTCGCCCTGATCGCGGTGGACGTGACCGATCGCCGCCGCGCCGAGGATGTCATCCGGCGCAAGGAGGAGCGCTACCGCTCCCTGGTGGAGGCCAGCTCGCAGGTCGTCTGGGTGACCGACCCCCGCGGCCAGGTGAGCGAGGACGCACCTGAGTGGAGGGCGATCACGGGGCAGACCTTCGACGACTACGCCGCCGGTGGCTGGCCGGCCGTCATTCATCCCGAGGACCGCCCCCGCATCGAGGCGGCCTGGCGGGAGTGCGTCGACGCCGAGCGTACGTTCGAGACCGACTATCGGGTCCGCACCAAGACCGGTGCCTACCGGCACTTCGACGTCCGGGCGGTGCCGATCCGGCGCGGCGAGGTCGTGGTCGAGTGGGTCGGTGCCAACACCGACGTCACCGGTCAGCGGGAGGCCGAGGAGATGCGCGGCCGGCTGACCGAACAGCTGTCCGCCGCGGCCCTCCGCACGGCCCGGCTGCAGCAGGCGACATCCATGCTGGCCGAGGCGCTCACCGTCAGCCAGGTCGTCCAGGTCATCACCGAGGTCGGCCGCTCGGCGATCGGCGCGGATCGTTCGGCCGTCGCGCTGCTGGACGACGACAAGCTCAGGCTGCAGATCATCACCCCGAGCGGTGCCTCCGATCTGGCCGATTTCGGCCGCGAGCTGTTCCAGGTCAGCGATCCGTCGGTCATGTCGGTGGCGGTGCGCGAGAGCCGGCCCTTCCTGGCGGAGAGCCCGGACGAGCTGCGGCTGCAGCTGGGCCGGGCCGAGATCGACCCGTTCCTCCAGCACACCGAGGAGCGGGCGTGGGTCGGTCTGCCGTTGCTGGCGGCCGGTGCCCCCATCGGCGCGCTGCGCTTCGCGTTCACCCGTCCCCGGGCGATCACTGAAGAGGAGCGGGTGTTCCTGGAAGCACTCGCCGGCCAGTGCGCCCTCGCGGTCGAGCGGGCGCTGCTGTTCGAACGGGAGCACAAGACCGCGGAGGCGCTCCAGCGCAGTCTGCTCCCCGACGTGCTGCTCCAGCTGCCGACCATGCAGCTCGCCGCCCGCTATCACCCGGCGACCCGGCACGTGCAGGTGGGCGGTGACTGGTACGACGCGTTCCGGCTCCCCGATGACCGGCTGGCCATCGCGGTCGGCGACGTCATGGGCAAGGGCGTACGCGCCGCCGCGGGCATGGGCCGGGTCCGTAACGCCCTGCGCGCCCTGGCGCTCAACGACCCGCGTCCCGCCGCGGTGCTCTCCGGTCTCGACCGGCTGTTCAGCGCCACCGAGGACGTCGAGCAGTTCACCACCGTCGCCTACGCGGTCATCGACCCGGAGACCGGGGCCGGGGTGCTCAGCAACGCCGGTCATCCGCCGCCCCTGCTACTCGGCCCGGACACCCCGGCCAGGCTCAGCACCGCCGAGCCCGGAACCCCGCTCGGCTGGCCCAGCCACCGGCAGCAGGCAAGTTTTTCCATCTCACCCGGAAACACTGTGGTCTTCTACAGCGATGGACTTGTGGAGAATCGCAGACGTGGGGTGGACGCGGGGCTCGACGAACTCGTCGGCGCGGCCGCGGACGCCACACCGGAGGTAGTGGGGGATCCGGAGATACTCGTCGACTTTTTGATCGATCGGATGCTTGCTGGGTATGAGCAAGACGACGATGTGACCGTACTTGCCCTACACGTTCCCCCGAAGTCGACGTAGTCCGTACGAAGGACCACCCGGCTCCCTCTAAGGTGGTGTGTTACCGAGCAGGACTCCCCCGTACGGAATGCGCAGCCGTGCCAGAATGCTGACCTTGGTTAGCGGATACGCTGCCCTTCCGCACGGGTCTCCTGGCCCCGCCTGGGCGTGGCCACCATCCGTCAG
>JAOPYO010000322.1 GCA_025964575.1 Actinomycetes bacterium | reverse complement strand
TCTGCTTGTCGTGGAGCCGACATGTCGGCGCTTTGCTGGGGTTGACGTGCACGTTGTAGAGCGCGCCGGTGCTGCTCAGGCAGCCTTTGTAGACGTTGGCGGAGGGAGAGCTGGCGGCCAGGGCGACCGCGGAACCTCCGACCGCGAGCACTGCGACTGCAGCGGTGCCGATCAGGACGCGGCGGGTCACTCGGATGCGAGTCATGGGAACTCCCGGGGAGAAGTGGAGATCAGGTGCGGCTCCAACTATGCGGCGTAAGCCAGGGGGAACGCATTGGGTCAGAGCCGTATCTTTTAGGCCGTTGCTGCCTTAGGTGATCCGGTGGTCGGTGACGCGCATGCCCCCGGTTGGCTTGGCCCCCGGGCTGCGGCCGTCCGTCGGCTGGCTGCGCTACCGTCAGGGCTATGTCCCTGATCGGCTGGGCGACCGGCATCGCAGAAGCTCGCTGATGATGTACCACGCCGCTGGGCCCATGTGCGGGGTGTAGCTCGGCAAGCTCGAACACTCGACGTTGTGGCCGGCACGGACGCCGAGCTACTTGAAGCCGCGGCCGTGCTTCACGATGTGGGCTACGCACCGAATCTCGCTGCAACCCGGTTTCATCCGCTGGACGGCGCACGGTTCCTTCAAGGTCTAGGAGCACCGGTACGACTCGGAGCCCAGATGGACAACCCGAGTGCCCAAAATGTGCCCTCCGGCACCCGATCCTGAGAGTTTGCGCAGGTGAAGCCTGGGATTCAGCCCTTCACACAGATGAGCTGACGGAGGTGGGCGACCACTTCGACCAGATCGGACTGAGCCTCGATCACCGACTCCAGGTCCTTGTAGGCCCCCGGGATCTCATCGATGACGCCGGTGTCCTTGCGGCATTCGACGCCCTTGGTCTGCTCGACGAGGTCGCCGAGAGTGAAGGTCTTCCTGGCCTTGGTACGGCTCATCTTCCGGCCGGCCCCGTGCGAGGCCGAGTTATAGGCCTGGGAGTTGCCGAGGCCACGGACGATGTAGGTGCCGGTCGCCATCGAGCCCGGGATGATGCCCAGGTCGCCGGCGCCCGCGCGGATCGCGCCCTTGCGGGTGACGAGCAGCTCGACACCGTCGTAGACCTCCTCCGCCACGTAGTTGTGGTGGCAGGAGATCAGTTCCTCCCACTTCACCCGCTTGCCGGTGAAGTACTGCGTGACGACGTTCTGGATGAGCGCGAGCATGACGACACGGTTGCGCCGTGCGTACTCTTGCGCCCAGAACAGGTCGCGGCGATATTCCTCCATCTTGCGAGTGCCGGTCAGGAAGACCGACAGATCCTTGTCGGGAAGGTCCTGGTTGTGCGGCAATTTCTTCGCGGCCTCGATGTGGTGTGCCGCAAGCTCATTGCCGATATTGCGGGAGCCGGAATGCAGCACGATCCAGATCGCGCCATTGTCATCCGCGCACAACTCTGCGAAATGATTTCCGCCGCCTAGGCTGCCCATTTGGGAACGCACCCGGCCGAACCGTCCACGCACCGAGGGAACGAGCTCCTCGAAGCCTTTCCAGAACTCGAACCAGCCGCGTTCCTTTAGGCCGGGCACCGCCGACGGATCGACGGGTTCCTTGTGCGAGCCACGGCCCACCGGGACCGCCTTCTCGATCTGCGACCGCAACCGGCCGAGGTCGTCGGGCATGTCGTCGACGGTGAGACTGGACTTGACGGCGGTCATGCCGCAGCCGATGTCCACGCCGACCGCCGCCGGCGAGACCGCGTCGCGCATCGCGATGACCGAGCCGACCGTGGCGCCCATGCCGTAATGCACGTCGGGCATGACCGCCAGGCCCTCGACCCACGGCAGGTTCGCCACATTGCGCAACTGTTCGAGCGCGACGTCCTCCACACTCGCCGGGTCGGTCCACATTCGGATCGGAACGCGGCCGCCCCGAAGCATCTCGTACGGCAAAACATCTCCTCTCCGAGAATGTCCGAACCCCGGCGGCAGGATACCCGCGCAGGTGATTGCCGTTCCAACGCGATCTATAAAGCCAGAGATCGCCCATCCCCTTCAACCCATTTTCCGCCCTGCGGTGGGATCAGCGGATGGTGCGGTGCTCATTGGCGCGCTCGGTGTAGCCGCAGCGGTCGAGATGTTCGAGCAACGGGATGACGACCCTGCGGGAGGTGCGCAACGCGGTGCGCGCCTGGCTCGCCGTGAACGGCTGCGGCAGCGTCGCCAGGATCGCCGCCGCCTGCCGGTCCGCGCCCGGCAGCAGCACGATCCCTTCGGCGGGTTGGAACACCGCCCCGGCCCTGACCGCGGCGGCCAGCACCCGTCCCGTCAGGCCCAGCTCCGCGAGGTGGTCGGTGTCGGGTGCCACGAAGGGCTTCACCCGCAGGTGGAGGCGGAGCCTGCCGAGGGCCTCGGCGACCGGTCCGGGCAGCCCCGGGTCGGACGATGGCCCGTAGACCCTGCCCCCCTCCATCCGCAGCGGTGGCTGCGCCAGCTCGGCGACGAGCTGCCGCGAGGGTAGTCCCAGCCGGAGCCTGGCCGCCTCGAGCGGGATGCCCGGTGCCAGCGGGTGGGCGGCGGCATGCCGGGTGAGCTCGGAGGTGAGCCGTTCCCGCAGCGACTCCCAGTGCGCCGGGTCGGCGACCCAGCCGGCGCCCAGCCGCACTGCCTCCGGCGGTGGCGCACAGCCCATCACCTCCAGATCGGCGGGGCGGAGCACGCCATGCCGGCGCAGCAGCAGTTCCCCGCCCGGCCGGTCCGGCCAGGCCGACAGCTCGCGGGCCCGGGCGGCGCCCGCGCCACGGCGGGTCAGCGGGGGCGGCCGTACGTCCAGCACGCTCACCCCCGCGACGATGCGGCGCCCCGGGTCGCGCAGCAGCGCCCGGTCGCCGACGTGGAGCGGCAGCGGGGTGTTGAGAGTGAGCCGGGCGGTGTCGGGGCCGAGCGGCCTCAGCCGTACGGCCACGGCCGCCGAGCCGACATGCAAGATCATCTCGCGGGCGAGCCGGCCAGAGGACTCGGCCGAACCGATCCGCACGTCGACGCAGCCGGTGACGGTCCACCGGCCGGGCGTGATCAGGGCCATGCCCCGCCCGACATCGGCGCGGTCGACGCCGCGCAGGTTGACCGCGATCCTGGCCACACCTGAGACGGCCTCGGTGCCCTCCTTGAGCGACTCGATGGCGCGGACCCGGACCGGCCTGTCCCCGAGCAACAGCTCGTCGCCTTGCCGGACGGTCCCGGCGGGCAGCGTGCCGGTGACGACGGTGCCACTGCCGTCGATGGTGAACGCCCTGTCGATCCAGAGTCGCACCGCCGCCCCGGGATCGGGAACGGGCAGCCGGGCGGCCAGCCGGTCGAGGGCCGCGACCAGTCCGTCGAGGCCTTCCCCTGTGGTGGCGCTGACCGTGACGTTCTCGACGTTGCGCAGGCTGCTGCGGTCGATCCGGGTGCGGGCCTGGCGTAGCGCCGGCGACGGGTCTGCCAGGTCGGAGCGCGTCACCACGAGCACTCCGTGCCGGACGCCGAGCGCGTCGATGGCCGCGAGGTGCTCGGCGGACTGAGGCTTCCAACCCTCATCGGCGGCGACGACGATCATCACGGCCGGCACCGGGCCGACTCCGGCGAGCATGTTGGTGACGAACCGTTCGTGGCCGGGGACGTCGACGAAGGCGAGCCGTTCTCCCGAGGGCATCGTCCGCCAGGCGAAGCCGAGGTCGATGGTCATGCCCCGGCGCCGCTCCTCGGCCCACCGGTCCGGTTCCATTCCGGTGAGGGCGCGCACCAGCGTCGACTTGCCGTGGTCCACGTGCCCTGCCGTGGCGACGACCTGCATCTACGTCTCTTCTCGGTGGGTGCGGGGGGTGGTCCCCCCTGGGGAGGCGCGGTGCCTCCCGGCGAGCACGGCGTCCCGTACGTGCGCGTCGTCGCCGGGCTCCACGGTCCGCAGGTCGAGCAGCAGCCGACCTGTCTCGATCCGCCCGATGACCCTTCGCTCGCGGAGTACGGGTTCGTACGACTCCGGCAGGCTTACCGCGGCGCTCGGCAGCTCGACGCCGGGTGCTCCCCCACCGCCGACGGTGGCGGCGGAGTCCACGGCGAGGGCGTCGACGGCGTGCTCGGTCAGCTCCTTGGCGAGGTGCTCGGCCCGGCGGCGGAGCTCCGCGACGGCGGTGTGCAGCTGGCGTACGGCGGGTGGCTCGGGGCCACGCAGGGTCGCTTCGAGGGCGGCGAGCGTCATCTTGCCGACCCTGAGCGCACGGGCCATCGGATGGCGGCGCAGCCGCTCGACCAGATCCGCGGCGCCCAGCAGCAGTCCGGCCTGCGGGCCGCCGAGGAGCTTGTCGCCGCTGGCCGTCACGAGCGCCGCGCCCTGTTCCAGGGCCGCGGCGGCGTCCGGCTCGTCAGGCAGGAGAGGTTCCGGCGCGAGGAGTCCCGAGCCGATGTCGGCGACGATGGGGACGCCCAGCGGTGCGAGCTCGGCGATGGCCGCGGAAGCCGTGAACCCGGAGATCCGGAAGTTCGATGGATGGATCTTCAGGATGAAGCCGGTGTCCGGTCCGAGCGCGGCGGCGTAGTCCACGGCGGAGGTCCGGTTGGTGGTGCCGACCTCACGGAGCCGGGCCCCGGCGGAGACGAGCAGGTCGGGGAGGCGGAAGCCGTCGCCGATCTCCACCATCTCGCCCCTGCTGATGACGATCTCGCGACCCTGGGCCAGGACGGTCGCGGCGAGGACGAGCGCCGCGGCGTTGTTGTTGACGACGTGGGCGTCCTGGGCGGAAGGACAGGCCGCCAGCAACGCCTCCACCGCACCGTGTCCTCGGCGGCCCCGGAGCCCGGTGGCCAGGTCGTACTCGACGTCCGTGCATCCGGAGGCGGCGGAGACGGCCTCGCGGGCGGCCACCGACAGCGGCGCCCGGCCGAGGTTGGTGTGCAACAGCACCCCGGTCGCGTTGACGACCCTCCGCAGGCTCATCGCGTGAGCGGGCAGCGCCGCCACGGCGGCGTCCACGACCGTCTCCGGCGCGATCTCACCGGTGCGGACACGCTGCAGTGCGCCGGCGACCGCCGTCTTCACGATCGCACGCCCGAGACGTTCCTCGGCGGTGCGGAGACGGGGGTCGGCCAACACCGCGTCGGTTCGCGGGACGTGTCGCCGGAGGTCCACTCAGGTAACCCTAAGCACCCCGTGGGCTCCATGGGAAATTTCGGCAGGCTCGCGGTGTGAAACCGTTCACCATCGGGGCAGGTAGGTTACTTTTCCACGGCCGTGGGCGGTTCTCGGGAAACTACTGGCGATTCCGCGGGGTGAGCAGACCTCGTTCGAAGGCCATCCCGACGGCCGCGGCACGGTCCTTGACGTCGAGCTTGGCGTAGATGTGCAGCAGATGCGTCTTGACGGTGGCCTCGCTGATGAACAGCCGAGCGGCCGCCTCGCGGTTGCTCGCCCCCCGGGCGACGAGTGCGAGCACCTCCAGCTCGCGGGGGCTCAGCGGTTCCCTGGCCGGGCCGCGGACCTGGCCGAGCAGCCGGGTGGCCACCGAGGGCGAGAGCACCGCCTCGCCGCGGGCCGCGGCCCGGACGGCCCGGAACAGCTCGTCCTGCTGGGCGTCCTTGAGCAGATAGCCCGTGGCGCCCGCCTCGATCGCGGGCAGCACGTCACTGTCGGTGTCGTAGGTGGTGAGCACGAGCACCCGGGCCGGGATTCCCCGCTCGGCCATCCTCCTGATCGCGCTGACCCCGTCGGTGCCGGGCATGCGCAGGTCCATCAGGACCACGTCGGGCTGGAGTGCCTCGGCGAGGGCGACGGCCTCGGCGCCGTCCGCGGCCGCGCCGAGCACGTCGAATCCGGGTTCGCCGGTGAACATGCCGCGCAGCCCGTCGCGGACGACCGGATGGTCGTCGACGATGAGCAGCCGGATGGGGCCGGTCATCGCGGCAGCTGCCTGGGGATGGCGGGCACGCTGGCGGAGACGGCGGTGCCGGCACCGGGTTCGGACTCGATCTCCAGTGTGCCGGCGAGGCGGTTCACACGCTGCCGCATGGCGGTCAGCCCGTAACCGCCGTCGCCACCGGCCCTGGTGAGCCCGGGGGTGAAGCCGGTCCCGTCGTCGCGGACATCGAGTGTCACCACGTCCTCCATATAGGAGAGGGTCAGGCCGACCCGAGACGCGCCCGCGTGCTTGGCCACGTTCGCCAGCGCCTCCTGGGCGGCGCGCAGCAGGGTCACCTCGACCTCCGGGTGCATCGGCCGGGCGGTCCCGGTGGTGGTGATCTCGGCGGGCACCCCGCTGGTGGCCGCCCAGCCGGCCGCGACGTCGGCGAGCGCCTCGGGCAGCCGGGCGTTCTCCAGCGGTTCCGGTCGGATGGCGCGCACCGACCGGCGCGCCTCGGAGAGGCTTTCCCTGGCCAGTTGGGCCGCGGTGTCCAGATGCCCCTCCCAGTCGGCCTGCCGGTCCCTGGCCTGCTTGGCGGCCTGCACCTGCGTGATCACGCCGGCGAGTCCCTGGGCGAGGGTGTCGTGGATCTCCCGGGCCATCCGCTGCCGCTCCTCGGCCACCCCGGCCTCACGGGCCTGGATGAGCAGCTGAGCGTGCAGTCCGGTGTTCTCCGCCATCATCGTCTCGAGCCTGGCGTTGGCCTCGGCCAGCTCATCGATCGTCCTCTTGCGCCGCTGGGACTCTTCCTCGCCGGCCCGGGCGAAGAAGGTGAGCGCACCGGCCAGCAGCGTATTGAGGACGACGACGACGGCCCAGGTCGACAGCGCCGACGGCGTCGCCTCGGGGATCCCGCCCACCTGGGAGGTGCCCATGATGACCGCCGTCGCGGCCACCCCCGCCATCTTCCCTCTTCCGGGGAGGTGGGCGGCGTGCAGATAGCCGCTCCAGGCGAAGATCCCGAACCAGGGGGCCCGGACCACCAGCAGCGCGGAGAGAACCGACAGCCCCACGAAGTAGACGACCATCAGCGCCGGGCGCCCGGTCCACTCCGGGTGCAGGGTGACCAGCCACCCGATCCAGCCCGCCGCGAGCACGGCGAGGCCGACGGTGATGAGCAGGGGCCGCCACTGCGCCGGCTGGATCAGGGTGACGACCACGGAGATCGCCAGCAGGGCGAACGGCAGGACGCGATAGACCAGTCCCTCGCGCCGCTGCCAGGCGTCGAGCCCGCTCTCCGGCACCGCAGTCGTCATCGCGCCTACTCCCACCGGAAGAACCTGGCCGCCGCTGTCCCGGCGACGAGCGCCCACACGGTCATTATGACCAGATGCAGGGGACGGGGCTCCGCTCCCATCCACGCGTCCCGCATCGCCCTCAGGCCGGCGCCGAGCGGGGTGAAGTCGCCGATGTGCTGCAACACCTTCGACATCTGCTCGCGGGGAACGTAGACACCCGCCAGGAACATGCTCGGGAAGAACAACATCATGGCGATGCCGGTGGCGCCGCGGCCGTTCGGGGCGACCGCCGCGATCAGCAACCCGAGGGCGAACAGCGAAGCGACGGTGAGCACCGCCGCCAGGGCGAAGCCGGGGAGCTGCCGGGGCACCGGTGTGCCGAGGGCGAGGTCGCCGACCACGATCAGGACGATGATCCCGATCAGGACCGTCCCGACGTTGATGATCACCTGCGCGAGCAGGACGAGCACCGGGCGGACCGGGGACGCCTGGATACGCCGCAGCACCCCTTTCTCCCGGTAGTCCGCAAGGACGCCGGGCAGGATCACCAGCCCCAGCACCGTGATGCTGACGCCCATCGAGATCGCCGCGATGTACTCGGCGCCGCTCTGGCCGCCGAGACCCTTCTCGGGCTTGTCCGCGCCGGGTAGCAGCCCGAAGGCGAAGAGCAGGCCCACCGGGAGCACGCCGCCGAAGAGCGGGATCACCTTCTCGCGCATGCGCAGTTTGAACTCTATGGCGACGATCTGGGAAAGCGCGTTCATCGGTAAGTCCTCACAGCTCGAAGGTGTCGCCGGTCAGCGCGACGTAGGCGTCGTCGAGGCTGTGCCGCTCGAGGCGCAGGTCGGCGACGAGAACGTGGTCGCGCGCGAGAGCGCCGGTCACTGCGGTGGCGAAGTCGCCGGTCCCGGTGACGACGACCTGGTCTCCGGCCCGGTCCACCTCGGTGACTCCGGGCAGCCCGGCCAGCATCCCAACCTCGAACGAGCCCATCGGGCGGAACAGCAGGCGGTGCTCGGCGGCGACCCCGTCGATCAACCCGGCGGGGGTGTCCACCGCCACGATGCGTCCTTGATCGAAGATCGCCACGCGGTCACAGAGTTCCTCGACCTCGTCCATGAAGTGGCTGACCAGGACGACGGTCACGCCGGTGGCCCGGATGTCCTTGATCAGGCCCCAGGTGGCCCGGCGGGCCTGCGGGTCCAGGCCGGTGGTGAGCTCGTCCAGGAAGGCCACCCGCGGGTTCCCGACCAGCGCCAGCGCGATGAACAGCCGCTGCTTCTGGCCGCCGGAGAGCTTGCCGAACCTTTCTTCACCCTTCCCGGCCAGCCCCCACTGCTCGAGGAGTTCCCTCCCGTCCCGAGGGTCCTCGTAGAACGACGCGAACAGCTTCAGTGCCTCCCGCACCTTGATCTGCTCGGGCAGATGCGTCTCCTGGAGCTGCACCCCGATCCGCTGACGCAGCCGGTGCCCGTCGGCCTGCGGGTCGAGCCCCAGCACCCGGACCGCACCGGAGTCGGGCCGCCGCAGGCCCTCCACGCATTCGACCGCGGTGGTCTTCCCGGCGCCGTTGGGGCCCAGGATGCCGAAGATCTCCCCCTCCGCCACGCTGAAGGACACCCCGTCCAGGGCGACGTGCCCGCCGTACCGCTTGGCGAGGTCCTCGACCTCGATGATCGCCATATCCGGCCTCCTCGATCCGCACCCGTGTGGGCACGGACCGAGCATCGCCGCCGCGGCCCCGGTCGCGGATCGCCCAGCCGGTCATGGATGACCGCGACCTCGGTTGATAGGCCATCAACCGATCGGTGGACCGTAACCCGTCAGAGCCGGTCCGGCGGGCCGAAGACCTGGTTGCGCTCGGCGTGAGCGAGGAAGTCGTCGACCATCCGGTGGAACAGCAGCGCGAGATGCCGCCGGTCCTCGGGCGGCCATTCGGCGAGCGCCTCATGCATCCAGCGGCGGCTGACCGCGCGGATGGAATCGACGGCCTCCCTCCCGGTCAGGCTGAGCCGTACGCGCTGGGCCCGGCCGTCATCAGGGTCGGGGACCCGTTCGACGAACCCGGCCCGCTCCAGCCGCTGCACCTGACGGGTGACGTGGGGCGCCTCCACGGAGAGCCGGACGGCGAGTTCCCCCGGCCGCATCGGCGCCCCCTCGTCGGCGAGCATCCGCAGCAACGGCACCCCCGCCCGATCGACGTTCACCCCCGCCTCAGCCAGCGTGCGGTCGTGCTGCCGGGCCCGGGTCAGCAGGTGGGAGATCCGGGTGAGCGCCCGTTCGAGCTCGACGATGTCAGCGGGCACGGCGTCGCGGGACTCCTCGGTGTGCTCATCGAGCGGCATGTGAGTTATCTTACAAGCTCGTTACTTAAGTTAAGTAAGTAATATCCTGACCTGGAACGCACCACAAAGTAGAGGACCCCCCATGACAGGCAGCGCCGTCAGCACGGCACCCGGCAAGCTCGAGGGGAGCACTCCCCCTGCGCCCAGCGGCCTGACCCTGCTGGCGCTCGCGGTGGCCGGGATGGTCGTCTCGGTGCAGCAGACCCTGGTGATCCCGCTCCTCCCCCGGCTCATGACGACCTTCCACGTCTCGGTCACCGACGTGACCTGGGTGTTCACCGCCTCGCTACTGGCCGGGGCCGTCGCCACTCCCCTGCTGTCGCGATTCGGCGACATGTACGGCAAGAAGCGGCTGATCCTGGTCGCGATGGGTCTGCTGCTGGCCGGCTCGGTCATCTGCGCGGTGTCCGGTTCCCTGCCCATGCTCATCGCCGGCCGAGCGCTGCAGGGCACCTCGTCGGCGTTGATCCCGCTGGCGATCGGCATGATCCGCGACGTCTTCCCGCGGGACAGGGTGACCACCGCCATCGGGATCGTCAGCGCGACCATGGGCGTCGGCGGCACCCTCGGCATGATCGTGACGGGTCTGATCGCCGACCACACGACCAGCCATCACCCGGTGTTCTGGATCGCCGCCGGGCTCGCGGCCGTCGGGCTCGTGCTGATCGCCGTGAGCGCGCCCAACTCCGGAACGCGGGCGGGCGGCAGGCCCGACTTCGTCGGAGCGTTCCTCCTGGGCGGCTGGCTGGTCTGCCTGCTGCTGGCCATCAGCGAGGGCAACTCCTGGGGCTGGACCTCCGGTGGCGTGCTCGGCCTGTTCGCCGCGGCGGCGGCGCTCTGCGGGATCTGGGTCGGCGTCGAACTGAAGGTCCGCGAGCCGCTGGTGCGGCTCGGCCTGCTCGTCGGGCCCAAGTCACTGTCGGCCAACCTCGCTTCGCTGCTGCTGGGCTTCTCAATGTTCGCCGCCTTCACGCTGATCTCCAACTTCGTCCAGACGCCCTCGAAGGTCGGCTACGGGCTCAGCGGGTCGGTGCTCGACGTGGGCCTCTACTCACTGCCCAGCACGGTCACCATGCTGGTGTTCTCGGCCTTCACCGGGCGGATCGCGGCCCGGATCGGTGCCGCCTTCACACTCGCCATCGGGTCGGTGTTCGCGGCGTTCAGCTATCTCTGGCTGGCCGTGTCCAACGGGCACGGGTATGACTTCCTCGCGTTCGGCGCCATCCAGGGCATCGGCTTCGGCATCGCCTATGCCGCGCTCGGAACCCTCGCCGTCCAGCATGTCCCGATGAACCAGAGCGGCATCGCCAGCGGCATCAACTCGCTCGTGCGCACCGCCGGTGGCAGCGTCGCCGGCGCGGTGACCGCCTCGCTGCTTACCGGGAGCACCATCGCGGGCACCAAGGTGCCGACGCTGCACTCGTACGTCCTGTGCTTCATCATCGTCTCCATCGGGGCCGCCCTGGCGGCGGCCGTCGCGGCCATGCACGGCATCCGGCACCGGCCCACGCCGGGCACCCATCCGATCGAGGCGCTCGAGACGAGCTGACCGCGCCCTTCAAAGGTCTTGCCGTCCGGCAACGAAGAATCCCTCTTGACGAATGGGGCGTGGAGCACGCCCTATAGGGGTGTGCCCCGAAAGGGGGGCGCACCCCGGCTCAGGGGTGGCGGTACGTCCGGAGGAGCACACGCATGGATGCTTACGCGTCCGCGTACGAGCGGAGCATCACCGACCCGACACGGTTCTGGGGGCTGGCCGCCCGCGACATCCGCTGGCTGACGCCTCCTGACCGGGTGCTGGACGACGGTGCGCCGCCGTTCTACCGCTGGTTCACCGGCGGTGAACTCAACACCTGCGAAAACGCACTCGACCGGCATGTCGAGGAGGGGGCCGGCGGGAAGCCCGCGCTGATCTACGACAGCCCGGTGACCGGGACTCAGCGCACCTACACCTATCGCGAGCTCCGCGACGAGGTAGCGCTGTTCGCCGGTGCACTGCGCGACCTGGATGTGCGGCGCGGCGACCGGGTGGTGATCTATCTGCCGATGGTTCCCGAGGCGGTGATCTCCATGCTGGCCTGCGCGCGGATCGGCGCGGTCCACTCGGTGGTGTTCGGCGGGTTCGCGGCCAAGGAACTGGCGGTACGGATCGACGACGCCCGCCCCAAGGTCGTCGTCTCGGCCTCCTGCGGCCTCGAGGGGACGCGGGTGGTGGCGTACAAGCCGCTGCTCGACCGGGCCCTCGAACTGGCCGCGCATAAGGTCGGCCACTGCGTCATCCTGCAGCGCGCCCAAGCCCGCGCCGACCTCGTACGTCCGCGGGATCTGGAGTGGGACGAGGCGATCGAGGGCGCCCGCCCGGCCGAATGCGTTCCGGTGGCGGCCACGGACCCGCTCTACATCCTCTACACCTCGGGCACGACAGGGCGCCCCAAGGGCGTCGTTCGTGACAACGGCGGTCACGCGGTCGCACTGCGGTGGTCGATGAAGAACATCTACGGCGCCGAGCCGGGCGACGTGTTCTGGGCGGCGTCCGACGTCGGATGGGTGGTCGGGCACTCGTACATCGTGTATGCGCCGCTGCTCACCGGCTGCACGACCGTGCTCTACGAAGGGAAACCGGTTGGCACCCCCGACGCGGGGGCCTTCTGGCGGGTGGCGGCGGAACACCGGGTCAAGGTCCTGTTCGCAGCGCCCACCGCGATCCGGGCCATCAAGAAAGAGGATCCGGAGGGCCGGCTGCTGGCACAGTACGACCTGTCCGCGCTGGACACGCTCTTCCTCGCCGGGGAGCGGCTCGACCCCGACACCCTCCACTGGGCGGAGCGAATGCTGGGAAAACCGGTGATCGACCACTGGTGGCAGACCGAGACCGGCTGGCCGATCGTGGCCAACCTGCGCGGACTGCAGCCGATGCCGGTGCGGGCCGGGTCTCCGACGGTCGCGGTCCCCGGCTACGACGTACGGGTCGTCCGCCCGGACGGCGCCGAGGCGGACCCGGGCGAGGACGGTGACATCGTGCTCCGGCTGCCGCTGCCCCCGGGCACCCTGCCCACGCTCTGGCAGGACGACGAACGTTTCGTGGAGTCGTATCTCACCCGCCACCCCGGTCACTATCTGACCGGGGACGGCGGGCGCATCGATGACGACGGCTACGTGTGGGTCATGGGCCGCACCGACGACGTCATCAACGTGGCCGGGCACCGGCTGTCGACGGGCACGATGGAGGAGGTCATCTCCGCGCATCCGGCGGTGGCGGAGTGCGCGGTCATCGGAGTCCACGACGAGCTGAAGGGACAGGTGCCTCGCGGCCTCGTCGTCCTCAAGAGTGGTAGCGGAATAGACACGGCGGTGGATGCCGCCCGGTTGCGGGACGAGCTCGTGATGGCCGTACGCGAGCAGGTGGGGCCGGTCGCCTCGTTCAAGGAGGTGGCCGTCGTGCCGGCGCTGCCCAAGACCCGGTCCGGCAAGATCCTGCGGGGCACCATGCGCGGCATCGCCGACGGTCACGACATGCCGATGCCGTCGACGATCGAGGATCCCGCGGTGCTCGAGGAGCTCCGTGCGATCCTGCGACCGCCGAAGGCCGGGACCGGTGGCCTCTGATCAGACCTCGTGTTTCTTGGGCCAGAAGGTGGCGACGAGCAGGACACCGATCGCCGCGACGACGATCTGGAGCAGGGTCTCACCGATGTTGAACCCTCTGGTACTCCAGCCGAACACCCCCCTGGCCAGCCAGGAGCCGATGAACGCGGCCACGATGCCGACCACGACGGTCAGCCAGATCGGCATGTTCTGCTTGCCGGGAACCAGAAGCCGGCCGATCGCACCGATGATCGCGCCGAAGATGATGGCGGTGAAGATGCCCCCGATGGTCATGGCGGTTCCCTCCGATGAGAGGCTCTGGCCCCGCGGTGTAGCGAGGTCGTTACAAGGCGACTACCCATGCCACACCAAACCAACACGAGCTGCACGAACACCTTGACTCTCGGTTTGCCTCGGGCCCGACGACAGGCCGCGTAAGAACCCTGTAACCGGAGATTCCCGCCGTTCCCGGCACCCGTGCTGTTGGCTGGAAAGGAGCACCCCCTGGTCATCAGGGGCCGGACAGGCACGGGGAGGCCGACCATGCAACGCAAGGGAATTCTGGCCGCGGGCGCGGTGGTGGTGGTCGTCCTGGCCGTCGCCGGGCTCGTGGCCTTCCAGCCCTGGAAGCTCTGGGTCGATCAGAAGTCCAACGACACCGCCCCAGTGAGCGGGGCGACCTCGCAGGGCGGCGGTAATCCGGGCACGGGCGAAGCGGCGGCCCAGACCCTGTTCGAGGGCCGCACCTGGCGGTCGTACTCGCACGGCGAGACGACCGGCACGGTCCGGGTCTATCGGATCGCGAACGGCTCCCAGGTGCTGCGTCTCGAAGACCTGCACACCTCGAACGGGCCGGATGTGAAGGTGGTGCTGTCGGAGCGACCGCACGACGCCCAGGAGAATCTGGCGCCCGGCTATCTCAACCTGGGCACCCTCAAGGGCAACGAGGGCAGCTCCAACTACGCGATCCCGGCCCGCACCGACCTGGGCAGGTACAAGAGCGTCGTGATCTGGTGCAAGCGGTTCAACGCCGTCTTCGCCGCCGCGCCGATCTCCCGATCAACGGGTTGACGCCCCGGGCCGGTCATCGAACGATCAGCGGACGCTGAGGATGCACGCCTTCCGCTCGATCAGTTCACCTATGACGGGAGCACCGGGAATCTCTCCTACGACCAACAGCCCACCCGAGGTCTGCGCATCGGCCAGCAGCAGCCGCTCCTCCTCGGCGACCCGGCCGAACTCGGTGTGCGGGCCGACCCACGCCAGATTGCGATGGGTCCCGCCGGAAACGAAACCGTCCCGTACCGCCAGGCGGGCACCTTCCAGGTACGGGACCGCGGCAGAGTCGACGACCGCCGTGACCCCGCTCGCCCGGGCCAGCTTGTAGAGGTGCCCGAGCAGGCCGAAGCCCGTCACGTCTGTGGCGGAGCGGAAGCCGTGCTCCAGCGCCAGCCGGGAGGCCTCCGCGTTGAGCGTCGTCATCGCCTGGACGGCATGCGGGAACACCTCCCCTGTCGCCTTGTGCCGGGTGTTGAGCACCCCGATGCCCAACGGCTTGGTCATCGACAGCGGCAGGCCCGGACGGCCCGCGTCCAGCCGAAGCAACCGCTCCGGGTCGGCGATGCCGGTGACCGCCATGCCGTACTTCGGCTCGGGGTCGTCGATGCTGTGCCCTCCCGCCACATGGCATCCCGCCAGCCGGGCGATGTCGAGGCCGCCGCGGAGCACCTCCCTGGCCAGTTCCATGGGCAGGGTGTCCCGCGGCCAGCCCAGCAGGTTGAGGGCCATGAGCGGTTCGCCGCCGACGGCGTACACATCGGAGAGGGCGTTGGCCGCCGCGATGCGGCCCCAGTCGTACGCGTCGTCGACCACCGGCGTGAAGAAGTCGGCCGTCGAGACGATCGCCCGACCCTTGTCGATCTTCAGCACGGCGGCGTCGTCCGCCTCCTCAAGCCCCAGGAGCGGGCCACCGACCTCGGAGCCGAGCAGCCCGGAGACCATCGTCTCCAGCTCCCCGGGCGGGATCTTGCAGGCACACCCACCACCGTGGGCGTACTGGGTCAGGCGCACGGGCGAGATCACGGGCTTCACACCTTGAGATCTAACCCCTCGAAGCGCTTGATGATCAAGAGCGGACAGAACCTTGATCCCACTCCGATACCAATCAGCGACGAGACAGAATCCCTGGGCGGGCGACTTGTCCGAACATGCTTCGGCATGGTGCGATGCTGACCTCCGCAAAGTGACACTGACATGCATCATGACGGAGAGGGGCGCGAGATGGCGGTACAGCGGGGCCCTGCGGCGGACATTCTGGAGGACCGGGCGCGTCTCGAGGCGGACCTCGACGGTCAGACCCTCTGTACCCGGCTGGCCGACACCGCCGAGCGGTTCGGCGATCTGCCCGCGTACTCCGATTTCGTCGGTGACTCCTGGCAGACCCTCACCTGGAGCGACACCCGGCAGCGGGCGCTCGAGGTGGCCGCCGGCTACGTCGCACTGGGCGTCCAGCCGGGTGAGGTCGTGGCGCTGATGATGCCCAACCGCAGCGAGCACGTCCTGGCCGACCTGGGCGCGGTGCACGCGGGTGCCGTCCCCACCACGGTGTACGCGACGCTGGCGCCGGACCAGGTGGCCTTCGTGGCCGCCAACTGCAGCGCCTCGGTCGCCGTGCTCGACGGGACGGACCAGCTCGGCCGCTGGCAGCCCGTACTCGACCGGCTGCCGTCGATCCGAAAGATCATCGTGGTGGACGCGGAGGCGTGTCCCGCGGGCGAGCCGTACCTGTCATGGGAAGACTTCCTCGCGCTGGGCCGCGAGCGGCTGGCCGCCGACACCGCCGAGATCGACCGCCGGTGGCGGGCGGTCACGTCCGGCGGCACCCTCACGGTTCTCTACACCTCGGGCACGACCGGCAATCCGAAGGGCGTGCCCATCACCCACGCCATGGCACTGTACGAGGCGGCGGTGTCCGACGCGACCTCCGGGCTGCCCGAGCACAATGTGGGCGTCTCGTATCTGCCGTTCGCGCACATCGCCGACCGAGTGCTGAGCATCTACCTGCCGGTCGGCCAGGCGTCGCACATCCACTTCTGCCCCGAGCCCGCACAGCTCATCACCGTGCTGCGACAGGTACGGCCCAACGCGTTCTTCGGGGTGCCCCGAGTCTGGGAGAAGATCATGGCGGGCATCCAGGCGGTTCTCAGCCTGGAGACCGACGAGGTCAAGAAGGCCGCCGTGGCCGGTGCGATGGAGGTGGGGCGCGCGTACGTCGCGAGCTGCGAGTTCGGCCAGACGACGCCACCCGAGCTGGCCGCCGCCTATGAGCGGGCCGACGCGGCGGTGCTCTCGGTGATGCGCGGGCTGCTCGGCATCGATCGGGTCGCCCACGCGCTCAGCGGGGCCGCTCCCATGCCCGTCGAGGTGGCCAGGTTCTTCGCCGGGCTCGGGCTGAAGATCCTCGACGTGTACGGCATGACCGAGACCACGGGCGCGGTGACCGCCAACGTGAACGACTCGTTCAAGCTCGGCACGGTCGGCCGGCCCTTCCCCGGCGTCGAACTGCGCCTCGCCGAGGACGGCGAGATCCTCGTTCGCTCGGCCACCTGCACCTCGGGCTATCTGAACCAGCCGGAGGCCACCGCCGACCTGCTCGACCCCGATGACTGGGTGCACACCGGTGACATCGGCGTGCTCGACGACGACGGCTTTCTGAAGGTCGTCGATCGCAAGAAGGAGCTCATCATCACGGCGGGCGGCGAGAACATCGCCCCCTCGCTCATCGAGAACCACCTCAAGGAGCACCCGCTCGTCGGCCAGGCCCTCGCCTACGGCGACCGGCGCCCGTACATCGTCGCCCTCATCACCCTGGACGGCGAGGTCGCCCCGGTGTGGGCGGCCGCACACGGCATCGACACCACCGACCTGGCGGCACTCGCCGAGCACCCGATCGTCCTCGATGAGATCGGCAAGGCCATCAACGATGCCAACGCCCAGCTGGCGCGGGTCCAGCAGGTGAAGAAGTGGCGGCTGCTGCCCGCCGAGTGGACCGCCGAGAGCGAGGAGCTCACCCCGACCCTCAAGCTCAAGCGCCGGGTAGTGCACGGCAAGTACACCGACGTGATCGACTCGCTCTACGCCTAGCACACTGGGGTCCTTCGACGCGCGGACCGGACCGAATGGCGTTCAGTCTTGGAAAATTGTCGTTCTGGCAAGCTGAAAACGACAATTTTCCAAGACTGATCATGCCGAGGCGCTCCACGATCTGATGAGCACGGCACCGCTCGGCGCTCCAGATCCCCGACGCCGCTAAGGTCTGGGACGGAGGCGGGTGAGCACCTGGTGGTCTCCACGGTCTTCAAAACCGATGGGCCCGAGGATCTCGGGCCGGCGGGTTCGATTCCCGTACGCCTCCGCCACCTGCGACTACTCGATTTTCGTCCGATATATTCGGTCGGAATTTTGGGATGGTTTGCGCCTCGTGGCAGCTCCATGTCAGCTCGCGGGAAGAAACTGGGGATGATCACGGTCGCCGTCAGGGCCGACGGGGGCCGTTTTGGCTGATCGCGTCCCGCCGTGGACCCGGGGTCACGGCATGCCGTCGTGGGCCGCGCACGGTCCCTATGCGGCCGTGGCGGGCGACGACAGGGGATGTTCCGGGACAGCGGTAGGGATGGTGCACCGACGCCGCACATCGGCGTTTGACGCCTACGGACGCGCTAACGCTCGGCGCGGTGTGGTGAGCCGTCGAGGCCACAGTCCTTGCATCGCCAGTGGACCAACCCCAGATCCACGATCACCCCAGGCATCGGTCAAACAACCGCTCATGCCGAATTGAGTGCATGACGGCCATGGGCGAGTGTGCCTGACGGGACCTGCGGAAAGTGGTGGCCAATACGTCGGGTCGAGCCTGCCCACCAGCCGCAAAAGCAGATTGCGTCCCTGCTGGGCGACATTCGGACCGCCGGAACGGAGGAGCTTGCGCACTGAGTGCTTCCGGCTGGCGTAAATATCAAGCTCCTGGATTACCACCTTCAGAGGGAGTATGCCGTGCGCTGCAATTGAGGGCTGACATGAAAAGGTCGACGCCGATGGTCATTCGCGCGACAAACTCTTCTCGAGTGGTCGCTTCGTGCTTGACGCCGCTGGCCGTGCTCAGCAACGTCCGGGCCACGTCCTCTGCCATACCTGCGCTCCGAGGAGGCAGGTCGGCGGCGACGGCATCCGTGACCATCTCGACAAAACGCTTGGGGTAGTCAGTGACAATAGGACCCAGTA
>JAOPYO010000299.1 GCA_025964575.1 Actinomycetes bacterium | reverse complement strand
GCCGCGTCCGGGAGCTCGACCAGATCGATGCCGCGCACCGCGCGCTGCAGCCGCAGGGGCCGGTCGCCGACGTTGTTCATCCGCAGCGAGTGGCACGTGGGGTGGTAGGTGACCCGGTGCGGGAAGTACGCCCCCACGTCCGTCACGCCGAGCACGTCCACCAGCAGCTCGGACAGCTCGTACACCTTGGGCGTCAGCCGTGCCGACGCCGCCGAGAGCGCGGGGTCCCCTGCGCTCTCGGCGACCTGCTGGTGCCAATCGCGCACCATGGCGGCGCACGACGCGGATGGGGTCACCACCGCGTCGTACGGGTCTGAGGGTCTTTCGAAGGCCTCGGTGAAGCCCCGGACGAGCGGGACGCACTGTTGGCGATAGCCGGTGTTGAAGTGCATCTGGCCGCAGCATGTCTGGCCGGCAGGGAAGTCCACCTCGTGGCCGAGCCGGGTCAGCAGTCGTACGAGCGCCTTCCCGGTGTCGGGGAACATCGTGTCGTTGAGGCACGTGATGAAAAGGGCGATCTTCATCTGCTCGACTCCCGGATCACCAGTTCGGGCTGGAACATGACCTGCTGATGCGCGTGCCCCTCCGGGTTGGCGCACTCATCGAGGAGCAGCTCGGTGGCGATGCGGCCCAGCTGGTAGGTCGGCTGCCGGACGGAACTCAGCGGAACCGCGGCCGCGGCCGAGAATTCGATGTCGTCGTAGCCTATCAAGGCGATGTCCGTGGGCACCTTGACCCCTGCCTGCATCAACACGCGCATGACACCGAGGGCGAGCAGGTCGTTGGCGCAGAAGATGGCGTCCGGCAAGGGGCCGCCGTCGAGGAGCCGCTGCCCGGCTTCCTGCCCGGCGCGCGCGTTCATGGCGGGGACGGCGATGTCGCGGAGCGCCTCGCGGCCCAGCCCGGCGGTGCGCAGCGCCCGCTGGGCGCCCTTGCGCCGGTCGGCGCACTGGCGCAGCGACGACGGGCCGGTGACGAAGGCGATGCTGCGCGCTCCCTGCTCCAGTAGATGGCCGGTCGCGAGTTCACCGCCCGCCACGTCGTCGACGGTGACCGAGCACTGATTGGCCCTGGGCGTGGGGTGGTCGAGCAGGACGACCGCTACGCCGCGGTCACGTAGCCGGTCGATGTGCTCGCAGTCGTCCTCCAGCGGCGTGATCAGGACGCCGCGTACGCGCTGTTCGGCGAAGACGAGCAGGTTGCGCCTCTCCCTGTCCTCCGACCCGCCGGAGCTGGACAGGATGAAGGTGTATCCGCGTTCGCTGACGACATCCTCCACCGCGCGGGCCACATCGGTGAAGAAGGGGTTGCCGAGGTCCAGGACCATCAGGCCGATGGTGCTGCTCTGGCCGGCCCGCAGCGATGAGGCGGAGCCGTTGCGTACGAAGCCCAGCTCGCGGATGGCGTTCTCGACCCGGGTCCGGGTCTCGGCCGCGACCCGTTCAGGCCGGTTCAGCACGTTGGAGACGGTGCCCGGGGACACGCCGGCGTGCTGGGCGACCTGCTTGATGCCCACCGTGCCGAGCCGCGCGGGGATCGCGGGGCGGGCGCCTTGACCGGGTGTGCTCATCCCTGCCCCTCGTTCGTCGGTTGGCTTGTTGCGCTCACTTTGGCCAACTAGTTAAAACGTGTCAACCCCCGTGTAACAACTGGTCGGGGCGCCGCCCCCTGTTTCCAGGGGTTTCAGAAGCCATAGCACGCAGGGGAAACCCGAGTTGTCGGGATTGACCTCTTGACGAGTGTGGCTGGTCACATCTAGCGTCCTCCGCAACGCAACGTTAAAACGTTTTTCATCACCCCGACACAAATCCCCGAGACGAGGAGGGCGGCCAGTGACTGCACCCGCCCGGTCGACACCCCCGACGCCGCCGACACTGGCGCTGGTCAACGTGAGTAAGTCATTCGGAGCGGTCCAGGCCCTCCAGGGCGTCACCCTCGAGCTGTATGCGGGCGAGGTACATGCCTTGGCGGGGGAGAACGGCGCCGGAAAGTCGACCGTAGTAAAAACGTTCGCAGGCGTGTACCGGCCGGACTCCGGTCAGGTGCAGGTGGACGGCGAGCCGGTGATCTTCCACGGCCCCGCCGACGCCCAGCAGGCGGGCGTCGCGGTCATCTACCAGGAGCCGACGCTCTTCCCGGACCTTTCGGTCGCGGAGAACATCTTCATGGGGCGTCAGCCCCGGACCAGCTTCGGGCGCATCGACCGGCGCGCGATGCACGCCGAGACCGCCGAGCTGTTCGCCCGGCTCGGGGTCGCGCTGAACCCGCAGCAGCCGGCCCGGGGCCTGTCCATCGCCGACCAGCAGGTCGTGGAGATCGCCAAGGCGATCTCCCGTAACGCCCGTGTGCTCATCATGGACGAGCCGACCGCCGCGCTGTCCGGCCATGAGGTCGCCCGGCTGTTCGCCGTGACGCGCACCCTGCAGGAGCATGGCTGCGCGATCCTGTTCATCTCCCACCGGCTCGAAGAGATCTTCGAGCTCTGCCAGCGGGTGACGACGCTGCGCGACGGCCAGTGGATAGCGACCGAACCGGTCGACGGACTGACCGCCGACGACCTGGTCCACCGCATGGTGGGCCGCGAACTCGCCGCGTTGTACCCCAAGCAGGACGTCAAGCCCGGCGAGGTCGCGCTCAAGGTCTCGCGGCTGACCCGGGAGGGCGTCTTCACCGACGTGTCCTTCGAGGTACGCCGCGGCGAGATCGTCGCGCTGGCCGGCCTGGTCGGCGCGGGCCGTAGCGAGGTGGCCCGCGCGATCTTCGGCGTGGACCGCTGGGATGCGGGCGAGGTCGAGGTCGACGGACGCCGCCTGCCGTCCGCGAGCCCCACGGCGGCGATGGCGGCCGGGCTCGCACTGGTCCCGGAGGACCGCCGCCAGCAGGGCCTGGTCATGGAGTCCTCCATCGAGCGCAACATCGGCCTCACCCAGCTGCGTTCCCTGCGGCGTGGCCCGCTGATCTCCCGGAAGGTCGAACGCGACCGGGCCCGGGATTGGGCGCTGCGGCTCCAGCTCAAGTACGCCCGGCTGACCGATGGCGTGGGCGTGCTGTCCGGCGGCAACCAGCAGAAGGTCGTCCTCGCCAAATGGCTGGCCACCGAGCCGACCGTGCTCATCGTCGACGAGCCGACGCGCGGCATCGACGTCGGAACCAAGGCCGAGGTGCACCGCCTGCTGTCGGAACTCGCCGCGCAGGACCTGGCCGTACTGATGATCTCTTCTGATCTGCCGGAGGTGCTCGGCATGGCCGACCGGGTGCTCGTCATGCACGAGGGACGGCTGGTCGCCGAGATCCCGCGTGCGGAGGCCACGGAGGCCACCGTCATGGGTGCCGCGACCGGCCAGAACGGGAAGGCGGCGGCATGACGGCCACAGTGGAGACTCCCGCACGGCCCTCGAAGGAGAAATCCTTCGGTGGCGGCGGCTTCGTCGACCTGGTGTTGCGGGCCCGGGAGCTGAGCATCCTCGCGGCGCTGATCGTCCTGGTGGTCGCCACCACGATCGCGAACCCGAGGTTCCTGTCCCAGCAGGGTGTCAAGGACATCTTCCTCAACGCCTCGATCCTGGCCCTGCTGGCCGTCGGCCAGACGATGGTGGTGATCACCCGCAACATCGACCTGTCCGTCGGGTCGGTGGTCGGCCTGTCCGCGTTCGTCTCGGGCAAGTTCGTTCTCGGTCACGCCGACCGGAACCTGCTGCTGGTGGTCGTCGTCGGGATGGCCATCGGTGCCGTCTGCGGACTGATCAACGGTCTGCTGGTCAGCTTCTTCCGGGTACCCGCGCTCGTGGTCACGCTCGGCACGCTGTACGTGATCCAGGGCCTCGACTACTACTGGGCGCACGGCCAGCAGATCAACGCCGCCGACGTACCGTCCTCGCTGCTCGAGCTCGGCAGCGGCAGCGTCCTGGGCATCCCGTATCTGCCGCTCATCTCGGTGGCCGTCATGCTCCTGGTCGGCTATTACCTGCGGGCCTATCCCTCAGGCCGGGAGTTCTACGCGATCGGGTCCAGCCCGGACGCCGCCCGGCTCGCCGGAGTGCCCATCCGCAAACGGGTGCTGACGGCGTACGTCTGCAGCGGCCTGCTCGCCGGCCTGGCCGGGGTCCTGTGGCTGGCCCGGTTCGGCACGGTCGTCGCCGACGCCGCCCATGGCTGGGAGCTCAAGGTGGTGAGCGCCGTCGTCGTCGGTGGTGTCGCCATCGTCGGCGGGGTCGGCACGGTGTACGGCGCCGCTCTCGGCGCCCTCCTGCTCACCACGATCGGCAGCGTCCTGGTCGTCGTGAAGATCAACTCGTTCTGGCAGGACGCGATCGCGGGTCTGCTGCTGCTCCTGGCGATCAGCGTGGACCGTGTGCTCAGCGTTCGCGTGACCCGCGCGCTGCGAAGGAGGAACGCCCGTCATGGCGTCTGAATCCCTCACCCGGAACGGTCTCGCAGGCCGGTTCCTCCGCTGGGACGTCATCGTCACGGCCCTGCTCATCGTCGTCTTCCTCGGCGGTGTCCTGGGAACCCCGGACTTCGGCACCAGCGACAACCTGTCCTTCGCTCTCGGTGACCTGAGTGAGATCGCTCTGATCGCGCTGCCGATGACCCTGCTCGTGGTGGCCGGCCAGGTCGATCTGTCCGTCGCCTCGGTGCTCGGGCTGTGCAGTGCCCTGTTCGGCGGTCTCTGGGACGCGGGCTGGCCGATCGAAACGATCATCCCGCTGCTCCTGGTCGTCGGCGCGGTCGCCGGGCTGATCAACGGCCTCCTGGTGACCCGGCTGGGGCTTCCGTCGCTGGCGGTGACGATCGGCACCCTGACGCTCTACCGGGGCCTGGCCTATGTCGTCCTCGGCACCAAGGCCGTCGCCCAGTTCCCCCAGCAGTACACCGACCTGGCCACCAAGACGGTCCCAGGCACCCCGATCCCGTACCCGTTCGCGCTGTTCGTCCTGCTCGCGATCACCACCGCGATCGTCCTGCACGCGACCGGTCTCGGCCGCGCACTGTTCGCCATCGGCGCCCAGGAGGAGACGGCGTTCTTCGCGGGCATCCGCGTCAAGCGCATCACGCTCCTGCTGTTCGTCGTCTCCGGAGTCGTCGCCGCCTTCGCCGGAGCCGTCTTCACACTGCGCTACGGCAGTGCCCGCGCGGACAACGGGATCGGCATCGAGCTCGCGGTCATCGCGGCCGTGCTGCTCGGCGGCGTCGACTTCGACGGCGGCAAGGGGACCCTCGGCGGGGTCGTCGCAGGGGTCCTGCTGATCGGCCTGCTCCGCAACCTCCTCATGCTCCGTGACGTCGCGACCGAGATCCAGTCGATCGTCACGGGGCTGCTCCTCATCGTCTCCGTCCTCACGCCGCGGATCGTCGCACAAGTGCGTGAGGCCCAGCGGCATCGGCGCGCGACCCGCGCCATGCCACCCGCACCCACGGTGGCGCCGGCCCCATGACCGGCCGGCGGCGCCCTATCCCCCCTCCACCCCGTTACACCTGTGAAAGGCAATCGACGATGAACCTTCGTCCCCTTACCGGCCAGCGCGGACTGACGTCGGTGGCGCTCGCCGCGGCGCTCGCCGTCGGTCTGGCCGCCTGTGGCGGCACGACCAAGTCCTCTTCCTCCTCCAGCGACACCAAGAGCGCCGCTCCCAGCGCGGCCTCGGCGAACCCGAACGCGCCCCTCAAAAAGGGCCTGAAGATCGCCTTCCTGCCCAAGCAGGTCAACAACCCGTACGAGACGATCGTCGACAACGGCGGCATCGGCGCGGCCAAGGAGTACGGCGGCTCGGCCAAGGAGGTCGGCCCCTCCGACGCCTCCGCGTCGTCGCAGATCTCCTACATCAACACCCTCATCCAGCAGCAGCACGACGCGATCCTGATCGCGGCCAACGACCCCAACGCGGTCTGCGGCCCGCTGAAGCAGGCGATGGCCAAGGGCATCAAGGTCGTGTCGTACGACTCGGATGCGTCCAAGGACTGCCGGAACCTGTTCATCAACCAGGCCGCCTCCGAGGCCATCGGCCGCAGCGAGGTGGCCCTGCTGTCCAAGCAGATCGGCGGCAAGGGCAAGATCGCGATCCTGTCCGCCACCGCCAACGCGACGAACCAGAACGCCTGGATCGACTTCATGAAGGACGAGCTGAAGAAGCCCGAGTACTCCGGCCTCCAGCTCGTCAAGGTCGCCTACGGTGACGACGACGACCAGAAGTCCTTCCAGCAGACCCAGGGTCTGCTCCAGGCCTACCCGGACCTGAAGGGCATCATCTCGCCCACCACCGTCGGCATCGCCGCGGCGGCCCGCTACATCTCCGCCTCGCAGTACAAAGGCAAGGTCGCGGTGACCGGTCTAGGCACGCCCAACCAGATGCGCAAGTTCGTCAAGGACGGCACCGTCCAGGGCTTCGAGCTGTGGGACCCGGCCAACCTCGGCTACCTGGCCTCGTACGCCGCCGCCGCGCTGGCCTCAGGGCAGATCACCGGCGCCGAGGGCGAGAAGTTCAAGGCCGGAAAGCTCGGCGAGAAGACCATCGGCAAGGACGGTGAGGTCATCCTCGGCCCGCCCACGGTCTTCGACAAGGCCAACATCGACCAGTACAACTTCTGACCCGCTCTCCCGTCGTGATAACGCAATCGGCCGGCGATCGATTGCGTGATCACGACGGGGCCGGGTGGTCGGGAGGACCACCATGAAAAGGGTCTGCTTCCTGCTGAAGGTGCGGCCGGACCGGCTGGACGAATATCGCGAGCGGCATCGGGCCGTCTGGCCGGACATGCTTTCGGCACTGCGTGACACGGGGTGGCACAACTATTCGCTCTTCCTCCGCGACGACGGGTTGCTCGTCGGTTATCTGGAGACCGACGACTTCGACGCGGCGCTGGAAGGCATGGCCCGTACGGACGTCAACGCGCGCTGGCAGACCGAGATGGCGCCGTTCTTCGAAGACCTGGACGGCCACCCCGACGAGGGGATGACCACCCTCGCCGAGGTCTTCCACCTCGATTGAGCCTGAGTAAAGAGCATTGAAATGAGTGAGAGGGTCATGACGGATAGTGCGCAGGTGAAGGCAGCGCTGCGGAAGCAGTCGATCGAGACGCCCTCTTGGGCGTACGGCAACTCCGGTACGCGCTTCAAGGTGTTCGCGCAGGAGGGGGTGCCGCGCACGCCGCAGGAGAAGCTGGACGACGCCGGGCAGGTGCATCGGTTCACCGGGGTGGCGCCGAGTGTGGCGCTGCACATCCCGTGGGACAAGGTCGACGACTATGCGGCGCTGGCGGCACACGCCCGAGACGCGGGGGTACGGATCGGAGCGATCAACTCCAACGTCTTCCAGGACGACGACTACATGCTCGGCAGCGTCACCAACCCGGACCCGGCCGTCCGGCGCAAGGCCCTGGACCACCTGCTCGAGTGCGTGGACGTCATGGACGCCACCGGGTCGCGGGATCTGAAGCTGTGGTTCTCCGACGGCACGAACTATCCGGGTCAGGACGACATCCGGGCCCGTCAGGACCGCCTTGCCTCAGCGCTGGAGGCGGTGTACGAGCGGCTCGGCGACGACCAGCGGTTCCTGCTGGAGTACAAGCTGTTCGAGCCGGCCTTCTACACCATGGACGTGCCGGACTGGGGCACCGCGTACGCGCACTGCCTCAAGCTCGGGCCCAAGGCACAGGTGGTCGTCGACACCGGTCACCACGCTCCCGGCACGAACATCGAGTTCATCGTCGCGCTTCTGCTGCGGGAGGGAAAGCTCGGGGGCTTCGACTTCAACTCGCGCTTCTATGCCGACGACGACCTGATGGTGGGCGCGGCCGACCCGTTCCAGTTGTTCCGGATCATGCATGAGGTGGTCCGGGGCGGAGGCCTCGAGGAGGCGACCGGCGTGGCGTTCATGCTGGATCAATGTCACAACATCGAGCCGAAGATCCCCGGTCAGATCCGTTCGGTGATGAACGTGCAGGAGGCGACGGCCAAGGCCCTGCTGGTGGACGCCGACGCCCTGCGCAAGGCGCAGGAGACGGGTGACGTGCTGGGCGCGAACGCGGTCCTGATGGACGCCTACAACACCGACGTACGGCCGCTGCTCGCGGAGCTCCGCGAAGAACAGGGACTGGACCCGGACCCGATCGCCGCCTACCACCGGTCGGGGTACTTCGAGAAGATCCGCGAAGCGCGCCAGGGTGGCCAGGCCGCTGGTTGGGGGGCCTGATGAACGTCGAAGTCGCCAAATTGCTGGAACGGTCCCACACTCTCGGCTCGGACCCGCGCAACACCAACTATGCGGGCGGCAACGCTTCCGCCAAGGGCACCGAGATCGACCCCGTGACCGCGGAACCGGTCGAGCTGATGTGGGTGAAGGGTTCCGGGGGGGACCTGGGCACACTCACCGAGGCGGGACTGGCGGTCCTGCGGCTCGACCGGCTCCGCGCCCTTACCGGTGTCTACCCGGGTGTCGAGCGCGAGGACGAGATGGTCGCCGCGTTCGACCATTGCGCGTTCGGTAAGGGAGGGGCGGCGCCGTCGATCGACACCGCCATGCACGGTCTGGTCGAGGCGCCCCACGTCGATCATCTGCACCCCGACTCCGGCATCGCGATCGCCACGGCGGCCGACGGTGAGGAGCTCACCCGCACGATCTTCGGTGACCGGGTGGCATGGGTTCCGTGGCGCCGGCCCGGTTTCCAGCTCGGCCTGGATATCGCTGCCATTGCGTCCCAGAACCCGCAGGCCATCGGGGTCATCCTGGGCGGGCATGGGATCACCGCCTGGGGCGAGACCAGCGAGGAGTGCCAGGCCAACGCGCTGGACATCATCGGTACGGCGGAGCGGTATCTCGCCGAGCACGGCCGTCCCGACCCGTTCGGACCCGTCGTCCACGAGACGCTGCCGGAGACCGAGCGGCACGCCCGCGCGGCGCGGCTGTTCCCGCTGATCCGCGGGCTGGCCTCCACCGACCACCCGCAGGTGGGCCACTACACCGACGCTCCCGAGGTGCTGGACTTCCTGTCCCGCGCCGAGCATCCTCGGCTGGCGGCCCTCGGCACCTCCTGCCCGGACCACTTCCTGCGGACCAAGGTGGCGCCCCTGGTGCTCGACCTGCCGGCGGACGCGCCCCTGGACGAGGCGATCGCCCGGCTGACGGAGCTGCACGCCGACTACCGGGACGCCTATCGGGCCTACTACGAGCGCCACGCCACCCCGGACTCTCCGCCTCTCCGTGGTGCCGACCCGGCGATCGTGCTCGTGCCGGGTGTCGGCATGTTCAGCTTCGGCGCGAACAAGCAGACCGCCCGGGTGGCGGGAGAGTTCTACGTCAACGCGATCAACGTGATGCGCGGGGCCGAGGCGGTCTCCTCTTACGCGCCGATCGCCGAGTCGGAGAAGTTCCGCATCGAGTACTGGGAGCTGGAGGAGGCCAAGCTCCGGCGCCTGCCCAAGCCCAAGCCGCTGGCGACCCGGGTCGCGCTGGTGACCGGTGGCGGTTCGGGCATCGGAGCGGCCACGGCCCGCCGGCTGGCCGCCGAGGGCGCCTGCGTGATCGTCGCCGACCGGGACTTCGCGGCGGCGGAGAAGGTCGCCGCCGAGCTCGGTGGCACGGCGCTCCGCACCGAGGACGTCGCGGTCGCGGTGGCGGTCGACGTGACCTCCGAAGAACAGATCGCCGTGGCGTTCCAGGCGGCGGTGCTGGCCTTCGGCGGAGTCGACCTGATCGTCAACAACGCCGGCCTGTCGATCTCCAAGCCGCTGGCCGACACCACGGCCGCCGACTGGGACCTGCAGCACGACGTGATGGCCCGCGGCTCGTTCCTCGTCTCACGTGAGGCCGCCCAGATCATGGTCGAGCAGGGGATCGGTGGCGACATCGTCTACATCTCCTCCAAGAACGCCGTCTTCGCCGGGCCCAACAACGTCGCCTACGGGGCCGCCAAGGCCGACCAGGCCCACCAGGTCCGGTTGCTCGCCGCCGAGCTGGGCGAGCACGGCATCCGCGTCAACGGCGTCAACCCCGACGGTGTCGTCCGCGGCTCGGGGATCTTCGCCGGGGGCTGGGGGGCCAAGCGGGCCGCCGTGTACGGCGTGGAGGAGGAGAAGCTCGGCGAGTTCTATGCCCAGCGGACCCTGCTCAAGCGCGAGGTGCTGCCCGAGCACGTCGCAGCCGCGGTCTTCGCCCTCACCGGCGGCGACCTCACCCACACCACCGGGCTGCACATTCCCGTCGACGCGGGTGTCGCAGCCGCCTTCCTGCGCTGAGGAGGATCCCATGATGGCTACCACGGAACGCATCACCGCCCCGCGCGTGCGCGTCGGGCTCGTCGCGGGGGGACTGGGCGCCTACTGGCCCCAGTTCCCCGACCTGCTGCCCCAGCTCCAGCGCTCGGCGGAACGCGTCTCGGAGCGGATGCGCGCGCTCGGTGCCGACGTCATCGACGTCGGCTTCATCTCCGACGCGCAGGAGGGCGCCGCCGCTGCCGAGAAGCTGCGGGCGGCGGGCTGCGACATCATCGTCGGCTTCCTCACGACCTATATGACGGCCACGATGCTGGTCCCGATCGCCCAGCGCAGCGATGCACCCGTGCTGCTGATCAACCTGCAGCCGACCGAGTCGATGGACCACGCCACCTTCGACACCGGTCAATGGCTGGCCTACTGCGGTGCCTGCCCGCTGCCCGAGATGGCCAACACCTTCCGGCGCTGTGACATTCCGTTCCGGTCGGTGTCGGGCTATCTGGAGGACGAGCGGGCCTGGGCGAAGATCGGCCGCTGGGTCCACGCCGCCGGAGTGCGGGCCGCGCTGCGGCGTGGACGCCATGGCCTCATGGGGCATCTGTATCCGGGCATGCTCGACGTCGCCACCGACCTCACCCTGGTCTCGGCCAACTTCGGCGGCCACGTCGAGGTGCTGGAGTTCGACGATCTGCGAGTGCGCGTCGAGAAGGTCACCGACGCTGAGACCGAGGCCACCAAGAAGACGGCCCGTGACCTGTTCGAGCTGGCCGACTCGGTCAACGATGACGACTTCACCTGGGCGGCCCGGGTGTCCGTGGGCCTCGACCGCCTCGTTGAGGACTTCGGGCTGGACAGCCTGGCCTACTATCACCGCGGTCTGGACGGCGAGATCCATGAGCGGCTCGGCGCCGGCATGATCCTCGGTGCTTCGCTGCTCACCGCACGGGGCGTGCCCGCCGCCGGAGAGTACGAACTGCGCACGTCGCTCGCCATGCTGATCATGGACCGGCTGGGTGCGGGGGGCTCGTTCACCGAGCTGCAGGCGCTCGACTTCCTGCGGGGGCATGTCGAGATGGGGCATGACGGGCCCGCTCACCTGGCCATCAGCGACTCCAGGCCGCTGCTGCGCGGACTCGGTGTCTACCACGGCAAGCGCGGCTACGGCGTCTCGGTGGAGTTCGACGTCAAGCATGGCCCGGTCACCGCGTTCGGACTCATCCAGCGGCGCGACGGCCGGTTCGCCTTCGTCGCGTCCGAGGGCGAGGTCGCCGACGGGCCGCTGCTGCAGATCGGTAACACGACCTCGCGGGTGGACTTCGGCTGTGACCCAGGCGAGTGGGTCGATTCCTGGAGCGCGACCGGCATCTCACACCACTGGGCACTCGGCATCGGCCACCGGATCGCCGACCTCAAAGCCCTCGCGGACCTGATGGAGATCGAGCTCATCGAGGTGAGGCCCTAGTCCTTCTGCACGTGCGTGATCGGGGGATCCGCTCTCTGGACGACGGCAGGAAGGACCGGGCCATCTGGCCACGGACTGTCTTCAGCCTGCCCGAAAACTTCACCCACCCCGCATCTCCTCGGATCGAGGCATGTCTTGACAAGATTCCCTCTGTTCTCCGTGACCGCCGCCCTCGCCGCACTCACCCTCCTGCCGTTCGGCGCGGCCCCTGCCGCCGCATCGACCGCAGGCGCCGTCCAGATCACCGAGACGACCGCCGAGTACGCCGGCCATCCCCTCGGAATCGACAGCCAGCACCCCAGGCTGAGCTGGAAGCTGGGCTCGGGGAAGCGCGACCAGGTGCAGAGCGCCTACGAGGTCCGCGTGGCGTCGAGCTCCGCCACGCTCGGTTCCCCCGACGTATGGGACAGCGGCAAGGTCGCGTCCGGTCAGTCCGCGCTCGTGCCGTACAACGGGCCCGCGCTGAAGTCCCGAGCCCGCTACTACTGGTCCGTACGAGTATGGGACGCGCACGGCAGCCCATCACGGTGGAGCACCCCCTCCTGGTGGGAGATGGGGCTGCTGGACGGTTCGGAATGGACGGGCGGCTGGATCGGCGCGCCGGCGTCCGTCGACCAGCCACCGGACCTGACGGGGACCTCCTGGATCTGGTTCCCCGAGGGAGACCCCGCCAGCAACGCACCCGCGGCCACCCGCTACTTCCGGGGCTCGTTCGACCTCGCCACGAGTGTCACCAGAGCCCGTCTGGTGATGACCGCCGACGACGGCTTCACCGCGTGGGTCAACGGCACCGAGGTCGGCGGCACGGACCCCAACCCCGACCTGGAGAACTGGCGCCATCCGATCACCGTCGACGTGACCGACCAGCTGCGCCAGGGACGTAATGCCATCGCGGTCACGGCCATCAACGGCAAGGAGAGCCCGGCCGGCCTGCTCGGGAGACTCGAGCTCACCACCGCCGACGGTGTGCGCAACATCGACACCACCGGCACCTGGAAGACCTCCGACACGGCGCCGTCCGGTGACTGGAAGGCGCCCGGCTACGACGACGGGAGCTGGTCGGCCGCGAAGGTGCTCACGGCCTGGGGCGGGTCGCCGTGGGGAAAGGTCCAGCCGACGGCGCCACTGGAACCCGCGCCGCAGCTGCGCCGCGGGTTCAGCCTCGCCGCCAAGCCGGTCGCGCGGGCCCGCCTCTACTCCACAGCGCTCGGCCTGTACGAGGCACAGATCAACGGCCGCAAGGTCGGGCAGGACGTGCTGGCCCCCGGCGCGACCGACTACCGGACCCGGGTCCAATACCAGACCTATGACGTCACCAAGCTGCTGCGGCGCGGTGACAACGCGATCGGAGTCACGGTGGCGCCCGGCTGGTATGCGGGCAACGTCGGGATGTTCGGCCCCAAACAGTACGGCGACCGGCCATGGCTGAAGGCCCAGCTGGAGGTGGTGTACGCCGATGGGACGACGGACCGGGTCGTCACCGACGATGGCTGGCGCAGCACGACCGGCCCCGTCGTGGCCTCTGACCTGCTCATGGGCGAGTCGTACGACGCCCGCAAGGAGACCAAGAACTGGAGTTCGCCGGGCTTCGACGACAAGGCCTGGCAGCCGGTGGAGGGCAAGAACGACGTGACGGCGAAACTCGTCGCGCAGGTCGACGCCCCGGTCCAGGTGGAGCGAGAGCTCAAGCCGGTGAAGATCACCGAGCCCAAGCCCGGCGTGCACGTTTTCGACCTCGGCCAGAACATGGTGGGCGCGGTCCGGCTGCGCGTCTCCGGAACGGACGGCAAGGCCGGCCAGACGGTCACGATCCGGCACGCCGAGGTGCTGAACAAGGACGGCTCGATCTACACCGCCAACCTGCGCAGCGCGAAGGCGACCGACACCTATACGCTCAAGGGCAGCGGCACTGAGACGTACGAACCGAGGTTCACCTTCCACGGATTCCGCTACGTCGAGGTCACCGGTTACCCCGGAACGCCCTCGGAGAGCGCGATCACCGGCCGGGTGATGCACACGGCGGCGCCCTTCACGATGTCCTTCAAGACCGACGTGCCCATGCTGAACCAGCTGCAGAGCAACATCACCTGGGGGCAGCGCGGCAACTTCCTGTCCATCCCCACCGACACCCCGGCTCGTGACGAGCGGCTCGGCTGGACCGGCGACATCAATGTCTTCGCCCCCACCGCCGCCTACAACATGGAATCGGCGCGGTTCCTGACCAAGTGGCTACAGGATCTGCGGGACCAGCAGCACGCCGACGGGGCGTTCACCGATATCGCGCCGCTCGGCGACAAGTCCGGCAGCGGCACGGCGGGCTGGGGCGACGCGGGGGTCACCGTGCCGTGGAGCCTCTACCAGGCGTACGGCGACCGGCAGATGCTCGAGCAGAACTACCCCGCCATGACCAAGTGGATCTCCTACCTGGAGCAGCACAGCACCGGCTATCTCCGCCCGGCCGAGGGCTACGGGGACTGGCTCAACATCAGCGACGAGACGCCCAAGGACGTCATCGCCACCGCCTACTTCGCCTACAGCACGGACCTGGTCGCGAAGGCGGCCCAGGCCCTCGGCAAGACGGATGAGGTTAAGCACTACAGCGAACTGTCCGGCAAGGTCCGCGACGCGTTCGTCAAGGCCTACGTCTCCGGTGACGGCAAGGTGAAGGGCGACACCCAGACGGCGTACGTGCTCGCGCTGTCCATGGACCTGCTGCCCGACCCGGCGCGTAAGCCCGCCGCCGATCGCCTGGTCGAGCTCATCCAGGCCAAGGACTGGCACCTGTCCACCGGCTTCCTCGGCACGCCGCGACTCCTGCCGGTGCTCACCGCCACAGGGCACAACGATGTCGCCTACCGGCTACTGCAGCAGCACACCTTCCCGTCGTGGGGCTACCAGATCGACAGGGGCGCCACGACCATGTGGGAGCGCTGGGACTCGATCACGCCGGACGGCGGCTTCCAGGACGCGGGCATGAACTCCTTCAACCACTACGCCTACGGTTCGGTCGGGCAGTGGATGTACCAGAACATCTCGGGTATCAGCCCAGATGGTCCTGGCTTCCAGCGCACCGTCATCCGGCCTCGCCCCGGGGGTGACGTGCACGCCGCGAGCGGCCGCTACGACTCTCTGTACGGGACGATCGGCACTCGCTGGGCGATTAGCGGTGGCCGGTTCACCCTCGACGTGTCCGTCCCCGTGAACACGACCGCTGAGGTCTGGGTGCCCGCCGCCGACGCGGCCAAGGTATCCCACCAGGGCGCGACGTTCCTGCGCATGCAGGACGGCTCCGCCGTGTACACGGTCGGCTCGGGCTCGTACCACTTCGCCGCGCCGGAACAGAAGGCGTAAGGAGGGCGGCGGGAGGGCGTCACCTCGCCCTCCCGCCGCGCCTGGCCACTGGCCACTGGCCACTGGCCACTGGCCACTGGCCACTGGCACAGCATCACCACTCTCTCAGAGGGACATTCACCTTGAGCAGTAAGGATTCATTGCCGGTCGGCCACTTCGGTCGCCGCGGCTTTCTGTTGACGGCCACCGCCGTGGGGGCGGGGGCGGCCATCTCCTGGGGTTCGCCGCTGGGCGGGGCCCCTGACGCCTGGGCCGAAGGCTGTGCGGACGCCGGCCGGTTCCTCCACCCCGGACGGGACATGCAGCCGGGATTCCGCTGGTGGTGGCCGGACGGGATGGTCGACCCCGCGGAGATCCGGCGGGAGATCGACCAGATCGCCGACGCCGGCTTCGGCCGGGTGGAGATCGCCGCCGTGCACCACAGCATCACCGGTTCGACCTCGCTCGACCCGGCGGGGCACGGCTGGGGCACCCCGGCCTGGGCAGCCGGGGTCGAGGCCGCCCTCGAGCAGGCCGCCAAGCGGGACGTCACGGTCGACCTCACGATGGGCCCGGCCTGGCCGGCCTCGGTGCCCACCATCACGCCGGACAGCCCGGCCGCCATCAAGGAGCTCGCGTGCGGCACGGCGGCCGTGGCGAGTGGCGCGACGTACACCGGCGCCGTCCCCGCGCCGCCCACCCCGGCCGCCTCGGGGGTGACGGCGCAGACACTGCTGGCCGTCCAGGCGTTCCGTGTCAACCCGGCCAACGCGGCGCGGAAGATCACCGGGCTGGAGGCGAGCTCGCTCCAGGATCTGACCGCCCAGGTGAAGAACGGGCAGCTCACCTGGACCGCGCCCGGTGACGGGGACTACGTGCTCTTCGGTTACTGGGTCCGGGGCTCCGGCCAGCAGCCCGAGGGCGGTCCGCACACCTCGCCGGACGCCTACGTCGTCGATCACTTCAGCCGGGCCGGGACCCAGGCGGTGATCGACTTCTGGGAGGCCTCGATCCTGACCCCGCGCATCCGCAAGCTGCTCCGTAAGAGCGGGGGAGCGCTGTTCGAGGACTCCATCGAGCTCGAGACCAAGGGGATCAACTGGACGCCGGGCCTGCCGGCCGAGTTCGAGAAGCGCATCGGCTACTCGTTGCTGCCGTACCTGCCCGCCGTGGTGAAGCAGGGCGGCAACCTCGCCTACGCCTTCGAGGTGAACGTCACCAAGCAGATCCGCCGTGATCTGTCGAAGACCCTCAGCCAGCTCATCAACGAGAACCACTTCTCCAAGCTCAAGACGTGGGCGCACTCGATCGGGCTGGAGCTGCGCGCCCAGCCGTACGGTCTGGAGACCGACGCGATCTCCTCGGCGGCGATCCTGGACATCCCGGAGGGGGAGTCGATCGGTTTCAAGAACCTCGACGACTTCCGGTGCCTGGCCGGCGCCCGTGACATGGCCGGCCGGCAGCTCCTGTCGGAGGAGCTCGGCGCCTACTCGGGTGGGGCGTACAACACCACCTGGGAGAAGGTGCTGAAGACCGTCGGCGGCCAGTTCGCCGCCGGGGTGAACAACGTCATGGTGCACGGCTTCTCCTACGCCTCGGCCCCCGGCGCGAACTGGCCCGGGTTCGCGGCGTTCACCCCGTACAAGGGTGCGATCGGTTATGGCGAGTCGTGGGGTCCCCGGCACCCGACCTGGCAGCACATCCAGGACGTGTCCGGTTACCTGAGCCGGGTCCAGCAGGTGTTGCGCTCGGGCAGCCCGAGCGTCGACGTCGCGTACTTCTGGCAGACCGGCTATGTGGGGACGGGGCTGGGCGCCCAGTGGTTCACCGCGGCCGGGGTGCCCCTCGGCTGGACCCACCAGATCCTCAGCCCTGAGCTCCTCAAGCTGCCGAGCGCGAAGGTGTCCGGCGGCCGGCTGGCACCGGACGGCCCGGCGTACAAGGTGCTCGTCGTCGACGGGGACATCGTCGCGAGCCGGGAGCACACGATGCCGGTGGAGACCACAGAGCGGCTGGTCGAGTTCGCGAGCAAGGGGCTGCCGATCATCTTCGTGGGCTCGTGGAGCGACGCCCACGTGCCCGGCGTGCCCAAGACGGGCGAGAACGAGAAGGTGCAGGCGCTGGTCACCAAGCTGCTCGCACAGCCGACCGTGCGGACCGCCGCCGACACCGCCGGTATCCCCGGCGCGCTGGCCGCCCTCGGGATCGAGCGGGACGCGGTGTACGCACAGAGCTCGACCCTGCTCAACGCGCATCGGGTCGACGGCGACGTGGACTACTACTACTTCTGCAACGGCAAGCACGCCGAGGCGGTCAAGCCGCCGGTCGCCGCCATCGACCACCAGGTCTCGCTGACCCGCAGTCACCACAAGGCGATCCCGTTCGTGCTGGACGCCTGGTCGGGGAAGGTCCAACGGATCGCCACCTACACCGAGGACGGAGATCGCATCACCGTCCGGGTGACGTTGAAGCCCGGCGAGGCGACCGTCATCGTGCTCGCCCGGCCGGCCTTCATGGACAAGGGGACCTGGCGGGACCCCCACCCCACCCGCACCGAGGCCGACCAGGCGCTCTTCGCCGGAGACACGCTGGTGGTCCGCTCCGCGCAGGCCGGTTCGTACGCCACCGTCCTGTCCGACGGCACGACGGTCACCACCACGATCGCCGACGTTCCCGCCGTCATGCCCCTGTCGGCCTGGAAGCTGGAGGTGGAGGACTGGCAGCCGGGAAGCACCCCGGCCGAGACCGTGACGGTCTCCCATGAGCTGAGACTGGACGCCCTGGCGGCCTGGTCGGTCATCCCGGAGTTGCAGGACGTTTCGGGGATCGGGCGCTACAGCACCACCGTCGAGCTGGCGGACGGGTGGACCCGCGGGCACGGCGCCTACCTGGACCTGGGCGAGGTGTTCGACACCGTCCGGATCACGGTCAACGGCCGCCGGCTACCCCCCGTGGATCTGATCAACCCGGTCGTGGACGTCGGGCCCTATCTGAAGTCCGGTACGAACACCGTCGAGGTCGAGGTGGCGACCACCCTGAACAACCGGCTGCGGGTCGCGGACTCCGGAGTCTATGGCGGCGCGTCCCGGCAGGCGTACGGGCTCATCGGCCCGGTCCGGCTGGTCCCCTACGGTCAGGCGGCGGTGCGCTAGGCCCACCCGAACTGTGTGCGGGAGGGCGTTGGTCCGCCCTCCCGCACCATGAACCCCCTCACGCCCCGTGATCAGCTGGAATGCGAGGAATTCATGTCTTACAGGATATTGCGACGTCGTCATGGTGCGGCCGCGGTCACCCTGGGACTGGCAGCCCTGACGGTGCCGGTTCTGCTCGGCCCGGCGGCCACGGCCGAGCCCGCCCGGCGGCCGGCGGCCGTACACCCCTGGGACGCCTACAACTACTCACCGCGGTCCCGGACGGTGAAGCCGGTCGCGGTCTACAACACGCAGGGCACGGTGACCAACGCCGACGCCGTGCTCTCCGGTCAGTCCACCAGGCTGAGCGGCACCGGCTCGTACGTCACCCTGGACTTCGGCAAGGACGTCGGCGGCCTCGTCAGCCTGCACGTCGCGGGTTCCGACGGCGCGCAGAACGTGGGCCTGGCCTTCAACGAGTCATCGATGTACGTCGGCACCACCAGCGACTCCTCGACCGGCGGGCCCCGGAGCCGGGACGGAGCGATCTCCGTTGAGGTCAACGGCGCCACCGGCTACACCATGCCGGACCGGTACCTGCGCGGCGGCTTCCGGTATCTGACCATCTTCATGAACTCGGACGGCTGGGTCGACCTCGACAGGGTGTCGCTGTACTTCACCGCCGCACCGGCGATGAAGAACCCCTCCCGCTACGCGAACTACTTCTACTCGAGCGACGATCTGCTCAACAAGATCTGGTACGCGGGCGCTTACACGATGCAGCTCAACACCATCGACCCCGGGAGCGGCCGGACCTGGCCCGCGCCGGCCGAGCTCTGGGACAACGGCGGCACCGTCGGCGTCGGCGACACGATCCTGGTCGACGGCGGCAAGCGGGACCGTACGGTCTGGCCGGGTGACCTGGGCATCGAGATCCCCTCGTCGTACGCGGCCTTCGACGACACCGTGTCGGCCCGCAACGCGCTGACCACCGTCTACCAGTACCAGAAGGACACCGGCGAGCTGCCCTACGCCGGGCCGATGCTGCAGAAGTACGGCTCGGACACTTATCACCTGTGGACCCTGGCCGCGACCTACGAGTACTACCTCTACACCGGCGACAAGACCTGGCTCGACGGGATCTGGAGCGACTACCAGCGCGGCGTCGACTACAGCGGCCGGAAGATGGACGCCAACGGCCTGCTGTCGATCACCGGCACGTCCGACTCGGTGCGGATCCTGGCCAAGGGCGAGAACCTCACCGCGAACGTGCTGCTGTGGCGAGTGCTCACGACCGGAGCCACGCTGGCCACGGCCGAGGGCGACGCCACACTCGCGCGGACCTACGCCGACCGGGCGGCGGCCCTGCGCACCGCCATCGACACCTCCTTCTGGGACGCCACCGCAGGCGCCTACAAGTTCTATCCCACCTCGACGATCCACCCGCAGGACGGCAACGCGCTCGCGGTCTGGTACGGCCTGGCCGACCAGGCGAAGGCGCGCAGCATCAGCACGGCCCTGAAGGGCAACTGGAACGACCGCGGGACGACCTCCCCCGAGAACAAGGGGAACCCGGGGGTCTTCGCCGGCTCCATGGAGGTCAGCGCCCACTTCGCGGCCGGCGGCCAGACCGCCGACCAGGCCGGGGTCGACATCATCCGGCGCCAGTGGGGTTACATGCTCAACGACCCGGCCGGGACGAAGAGCACGTTCTGGGAGTCGTACCGGGCCGCGGAGAGCTGTGTCTTCTGCAGCACCTACGTCAGCCTGGCGCATGGCTGGGCCACCGGGCCGACCTCGGCGCTCACGTTCTACGTCCTGGGGCTCAACCCGACCGGCACGGGCGGACGGACCTTCGACTTCGTCCCGCACACCGCCGACCTCACCTTCGCGCGGGGCCGGATCACCACCACGCTGGGGCGGGTCGAGGCCTCCTGGCGCGTGGACCAGAAGCGCGGCACATACGACGCCGAGGTCACGGTCCCGCGCGGTGGTATCGGCCGGGCCGGAGTGCCCACGTTCGGTAAGCGGATCACGGTCTTCGTCAACGGCCGGCTCGCCTGGAACGGCACCAAGGCCAAGGCGTACGGCGCGCACACCGACGGCGAGTACGTCTACTTCGACGGCCTGACCGGCGGCCACTACGAGATTCGTTCCTAGCGCACCTCATTCACAGCGCACCTCGTTCACAGCGCATTGAGGAGACCACCCCATGGAGCATGCACATCCCTTCAGCCGCCGCAGATTCCTCCAGGCCGCGAGCGGTACGGCGACAGCCGTCGGACTGAGCGGTCTGGCCGGTGCCCCCGCCAGGGCCGACACCACGCGGACCCCGCAGGCCACGCTCTCACCGTTCCCGCTGTCGGCCGTCACGTTGCTCGACAGCAGGTTCCGCGACAACATGGCGCGGACCTGCGCGTATCTGAAGTTCGTCGACCCCGACCGGCTCCTGCACACCTTCCGGCTCAATGTCGGACTGGCCTCCTCGGCGCAGCCGTGCGGCGGCTGGGAGGCGCCGAAAATCCAGCTGCGCGGCCACTCCACCGGGCACCTGCTGTCCGGGCTGGCGCAGGCGCACGTGGGCACCGGCGACGAGGAGTACGCGGTCAAGGGCCGCTCCATCGTCGCGGAGCTCGCGAAGTGCCAGGCGGCGTCGCCAGGCGCGGGCTACCACCGCGGCTATCTGTCCGCCTTCGAGGAAACGGTCTTCGACCAGCTGGAGGCGGGCGGGAGCCCGTGGGCGCCCTACTACACGATCCACAAGATCATGGCGGGGCTCCTCGACCAGTATCAGCTCAGCGGTAACACGCAGGCGCTCGACGTGCTGGCCGGGATGGCCGGCTGGGCCGATGCCCGGATCTCGGGACTCGGTCATGACCAGATGCAGAAGGTCCTGCGCGTCGAGTTCGGCGGCATGAACGAGGTCCTCACCAACCTCTACCTCGTCACCCGGGACCCCGCGCATCTGCGCACCGCGCAGCGCTTCGACCACGAGGAGCTCTACGGGCCGCTGGCCGATGGGCGTGACGCGCTGGCGGGCCAGCACGCCAACACCCAGATCCCCAAGATCGTCGGTGCGGTCCGGGAGTACGAGGCCACGGGCGAGCGGCGTTACCTCGATATCGCGACCTTCTTCTGGGACACGGTGGTGAACCACCACACGTACGTCATCGGTGGCAACAGCAACAACGAGCTCTTCTGCCCGCCGGACCAGATCGTCAGCCAGCTCGGCGCGAACACCTGCGAGAACTGCAACAGCTACAACATGCTGAAGCTCTCGCGGCTGCTGTTCTTCCACGACCCGCGCCGGTCCGCGTACATGGACTACTACGAGTGGACCCTGTACAACCAGATGCTCGGCGAGCAGGACCCGGACTCCGAGCACGGGTTCTGCACCTACTACACGGGCCTGTGGGCGGGTACGCAGCGGCAGGTCAAGTCCGGCCTGGGCGCCGCGCCGGGCAGCTACAGCAGCGACTACGACAACTTCTCGTGCGACCACGGCACGGGAATGGAGACGAACACCAAATTCGCGGACAGCATCTACTTCCGGTCCGGCGACGCGCTGTACGTCAACCTGTTCGTCCCCTCGGAGCTGACGTGGGCGGAGCGCGGGATCCGGATCCGCCAGGAGACCCGCTATCCGCAGGGGGAGACGAGCCGCCTCACCGTGACCGGGGACGCGCGATTCGCCCTCAAGCTGCGCGTGCCCGCCTGGCTCCGTGAGCACGGGGGCCACGCGCGGGTCCGGCTGAACGGCGAGACGGTGCCGGTGCACGCCGCCCCCGGCTCGTACATCACGATCGACCGCCGCTGGCGGAGCGGCGACACCGTCGAGCTCACCCTGCCTATGGACCTGGCGTGGCGGAAGGCCCCTGACAACCCGCAGGTCCAGGCAATCAGCCATGGGCCGGTGGTCCTCGCCGGGGCATACGGGGCCCAGGGTCTCAACGCGATTCCGCGGATGGACCCGCACTCGGTGCGCGCCGATGGCACGACGCCGCTGCGGTACACCGCGACCGCGAACGGCGCCGAGGTCTCTCTGATGCCCTTCGCCGACATCCAGCACCAGCACTACAACGTCTACTGGACGATGCCGCCCCGGCCGTCGCGGCCCCGGCTGCTGGCCCGCTACGCCCTCGACGAGGGACAGGGCACCACCACTGCGGACGCCACCGGCCGCTGGCCGGCCGCCACCCTCGCCGGAGGGGCCACCTGGGCGCAGGGCCATGAGGGCGGGGCGGTCGCACTCGACGGTAAGGGCGGTCACGTCGCCCTGCCCGCCGGCCTGATCAGCGGGCTGGCGGAGCTGACCGTGGCCGTGTGGGTGCGGGTGGAGGAGCTCGTCAACTCCGCCCGCGTCTTCGACCTCGGCTTCCACAAACAGACCTACATGTTCCTGACGCCGCGCACCGGCGCCGGCAAGGCGCGCTTCGCCATGAAGATCTGCGGTATGGACGGCGAGGACTTCATCGATGCCGCCGGCCCGCTGCCCACGGGCGTCTGGACGCACGTCGCGGTCACCCTCGGTGAGGGCACCGGGGTCCTCTACGTCGACGGCGTCGAGTCCGGGCGCAACGCCGCACTCGTCATGAGCCCCCTCGTGCTGGGCGCGACCACGCAGAACTACCTCGGCCGGTCGCAGAACACGACCCACCCGTACCTGCACGGCCAAGTGGACGACTTCCGCATCTACAACCACGCCCTGACGGCGGCCGACGTCGCGGCACTGCACCTCGCCCGCACCTGATCCACTCCACCACCCCCATGGAGACAGTGTTGTTGAAACGTCATGCCCCTCGCGGCGCCCCGATCGTCGCGATCCTGACCGTTCTGTGCACGGTGACCGCCGTCCCTGCCGGTGCCGACGAGGGCTCCGGTGCCACCGGGCTGCGCGCCGCCGACCTCAGCGAGCCCCTCGGCATCGACGACACCACCCCGCCGCTCAGCTGGCAGCTGCGATCCGGCGGGCGCGGAGTGATCCAGACCGCCTACCAGGTGCAGGCCGCCACGAGCCGGGAACGGCTCGACGGTGACCGGCCCGACCTGTGGGACACCGGACGGGTCGCCGCCGCGGACCAGAGGATCGACTACGCGGGCAAGAAGATCGGCAGCCGGACCCGGGTGTACTGGCGAGTCCGGGTCTGGACCGGCGGGCGCTCCTCCGGGTGGACCGCGCCGGCCTGGTTCGAGACCGGGCTGACCGCCGCGCAGGACTGGTCGGCTCAGTGGATCACCCACCGGGACTGGCAGTTCAAGGCCAAGCAGCCCACCCCGCTGGTGGTGAAGCTGCCCAAGACCACCGCCCGGTACGTCCGCCTCGATGTCACCAGGCTCGGACTGCCCCTGGTGGAGAACCTCCCCGACAAGACCTGGCGGCTGCAGCTCGCCGAGCTCGAGGTCCGCGACTCCGCCGACCCGGGGACCGACCTCGCCGCCGGCACCACGGTGACCCCCTCGGACACCGGCGGCAACGTCAACCGCGTCTGGGCCCCCAGATACCTGACCGACGGCACCCAGACCACCAACCAGGGCTTCGCCGGCTGGTCCAGCTCCGCCTACTCCAGCGCGGACGTTTCGGCCAAGCCGATCACCCTCACCGTCGACCTGAAGTCCGCCAAGTCCTTCGACCAGGTGCTGCTCTACCCGCGCACGGACACCCCGGCCGCAGGCGACAAGGTGCCGTACGCGCCGGTCGACTACTCCGTCTCGACCGCCTCCGACGCCGCCGGCGCGCACACCACGCAGGCGAGCGTGACCGGCCAGGAGCCCCCCGCGTCCCCGGTCCCGGAGGCACTACCGATCTTCGCCAAGGACTTCGGGCTGCCCGAGGGCATCCGCAGCGCGCGGCTCTACGTGAGCGGGCTCGGCGTCTACGAGGTCGGGCTCAACGGCCGCCGGGTCGGCGATGCCGTGCTGGAGCCGGGCGACACCGATGTCGCCGACCGGGTGCACTACGCCACCTATGACGTGACCAGGCTGCTCCGCCGTGGCGCCAACACCATCGGCGTCGCGCTGGGCAACGGCACGGCCAACGTGATCTCCACCCCGGACCGTTACCGCAAGTTCGCCGCCACGACGAGCGACCCCAAACTCACCGCCCAGCTCGAGGTGACGCTGGCCGACGGCCAGGTGCGCCGGATCGTCAGCGGCGCCGACTGGCAGACCACCCTCGGCCCGACCACGTTCTCCAACTGGTACGGGGGAGAGGACTACGACGCCCGGCGGGAGACCCCCGGCTGGGACCGGCCAGGTGCCGCCCGAAGCGGCTGGGAGCAGGCCGTCCCGGTGACCGCTCCCGGTGACGGCACCGTGCTCAGCGGGCGCGTCGCCGAGCCGATCCGGGTGATCGAGACCCTGAACGGCACCCTCAGCGGCGAAGGCGACGGTTACAAGGTCTTCGACCTCGGCCGGAACATCGCCGGCTGGCCGGAGCTCACCATCAAGGCCCCGGCCGGCACCGCGGTGCGGGTCTACCCCTCGGAGAGTCTCAAGGACGGCCGGGCCTACCAGTCGGCCAGCAACGTCGGGTCGCCGATCTGGGACCAGTACACCACCCGCGGCGGCGACGCGGAGACCTGGCACCCGCACTTCGGTTACCACGCCTTCCGCTACCTGGAGGTGCGTGGCCTGCCCGAGGGGGCCACCATCTCGGTCCGCGGCAAGGTGCTGCACGCGGACAACGCCTCCGCGGGGGACTTCTCCTCCTCCAACGACATCATCAACGGCACCCACTCGCTCATCCGCCGGGCGATCGAGGGGAACATGATGAGCGTCTTCACCGACTGCCCGAGCAGGGAGAAGCTCGGCTGGCTGGAGGAGGTGCACCTGGTCTCCGGTGCGCTCACCGGCAACTACGACGTCCAGGCCCAGCTGCGCAAGGTCGTCCAGGACATGGCCGACGCGCAGACCGACACGGGGCTCATCCCGAGCACGGTGCCGGACTACACGGTGCTGGCCGGCGCCTACCGGGACGACCCCAACTGGGGCGGTGCCTTCGTGGTGGTGCCGTGGCAGCTGTACCAGGCCTATGGCGACACCGGCACCATGGGCCTGCACTACGCGGCCATGAAGAAGTACGCCGCCTACCTGGAGGCGCGAGCCGTCGGCGGCCTCACCGACTACAGCCTCGGCGACTGGATCACCCCGGACCGGACCTTCCCCAAATTCGTCTCGGGCACCTATGGGTACTGGCGGGTCCTGGACACCATGGCCAAGATCGCCACCGCGCTCGGCCAGAGCGCGGACGCCGCCGCCTACCGGGCCAAGGCGGACGCCAGCGCGAAGGCACTGTCGGACAAGTACTACGACTCCGCCACCGGCACCTTCGCGGGCGGCGGGCAGGGCGCCGAGGCGCTGGCCCTCGACATGGGCGCGGTCCCGGCCGATCAGCGGCAGCGGCTCCTCGACCACCTGGTCTCCAGCATCCAGACGGCGGACTGGCATCTGCTGCTCGGGGAGATCTCCCTGCCGGCCGCGTTCCGGGTGCTGTCCGAGGGCGGCCGCGACGACGTGGTGTACAAGCTCGCCACCCAGACGACCAGCCCGAGCTACGGCTACCAGGTCGTGCACGGCAACACCAGTCTCGGCGAGATGTGGGACGGCGGAAGCGGGCAGTCGCAGAACCACTTCATGCTCGGCTCGATCGACTCCTGGTTCACCGGGCGGCTGGCCGGCATCGAGCAGACCCCCGACTCCGTCGGCTTCCGCAAGCTTCTGATCAAGCCCGCGGTCGTGGGCGATCTGACGCACGCGTCCGGTGGCCGCCGGACCCCGTACGGCGAGGTCCGTACCTCCTGGACCAAGAAGGACGGCCGGATCGAGCTCACGGTGACCGTGCCTCCGGGCAGCACCGCCGAGGTGCACGTCCCGGGCTCCGGTGCCGTGCGCCAGGTCGGTTCAGGCACCTGGACCTTCCATTCCGAGGCATGAGAGGCGAGCACAGATGAGATTCCGACTCCTTGCGGCGGCCGTGGCACTCGTCACGGTGATTCCGGCGGCCCCCGCCGTGGCCGACGCGGGCCACCCCCCGCTGGCCCCGGCGAACCTGACGGTCGACGACCAAACCCGGCCGCTGGCGGTGGAGGCGCCCGCCTTCGGGTGGTCGCCCCGCGACACCCTCACGTTCACCGCGACCGCTCGCTAAGGAGAAACGATGAAGAACACCCGAAGACGTCTATGGGCCGCCGTGTTCACGGGCGCGTCACTACTGGCCATGATGTTCGCGACACCCGCCCACGCCGATGCGCAGGGGCTCGAGGCCACCGGCCTGCGCACCGACGCGCTCGACACGGCGCTGGGCATCGACGACGCCACACCGTCGCTCAGCTGGAAGCTGAGCGCGGCGGGTCAGGGCATGGCACAGACCGCCTACCAGATCGAGGCGGCCTCCTCGCGGGAGCGGCTGGACCATCCCGACCTGTGGGACTCCGGAAAGGTCGACTCCGCCGGGCCCAGTGCGGCCTACCAGGGCTCGGCGCTGCGTTCCCGGCAGCGGGTCTGGTGGCGGGTGCGGGTCTGGGACCAGGCCGGAAAGCCCTCGGGGTGGAGCGGGGCCGCCTGGTGGGAGATGGGCCTGCTCGGCAAGGACGACTGGTCGGCGAAGTGGATCGGCGACGACCGGTGGATCAACCGGCAGCCGACGCCGGTCAAGGTCAAGGTCCCCGCGCAGAACGCCCGGTACGTGCGCGTTGACGTGACCAAGCTGGGGTTGCCGATCACCGAGGGCGGCTCCCTGGTCTCCCGTCTGCAGCTCGCCGAGATCGTGGTGCGCGACTCCGGCGGCGCCGACCTGGCGCTGGGCGCGGCGGTCACGACGAACGAGACGAAGGTCTACGCGGGCAAGTGGGACACGGGCTATGTCACCGACGGCAGGCTCGACAGCAACACCTGCCCATGCGGCTACACCAGCGCCGCGTACAAGACGCAGGACCCCGGCCACGACATCTGGCTGCGGCTCGACCTCGGGCAGAGCAAGCACTTCGACGAGGTCGTGCTCTACCCGCGCACCGACATCATGACCAGTGACGGGAAGACACCGAACTTCCCGGTCGACTACACGGTGCAGACCTCGGACGGCGATTCGTTCACGACCGTCGCCACGGTCACCGATCAGCAGCCGCCCCCGCCCTACCAGACCGACCTGCCGGCGCTCCCGCTGCTCGCCCGCCAGTTCTCGCTGGGCAAGAGCGTCCGCAGCGCGCGGCTCTACATCACCGGCCTGGGCATCTACGACGCCACGGTCAATGGGCGGCCGGTGAGCCGGGCAGTGCTGGAGCCGCCGAACACCAACTACAAGACCCGGGTCGACTACTCGACCTATGATGTCACCCGCCTGCTGCGCCAGGGGGGCAACGCGATCGGCGTACGGCTCGGCAACGGCACCTACAACGTCACCGCGACCTCGGACCGGTACACCAAGTACACCGGCGCGCAGGGGCCACCGAAGCTGCTGGCCCAGCTCGAGGTGACCCTTTCCGACGGCACCACCACCAAGATCGCCACCGACTCGTCGTGGCGCACCGACCTGGGGCCGACCACGTTCTCGCACTGGTACGGAGGCGAGGACGAGGACGCCCGCAGGGCACAGACCGGCTGGGACCACGCGGGCGCCGACCTGAGCGGCTGGCAGGCCGCGGCGGAGGCCGCGGACCCGGGCATCACCTTGTCCGCGCGGATGGCCCCGGCGATCGTCCCGGTCGGCACCCGCCGCACTGTGCAGGTCACCGAGCCAGTGAAGGGGACCTACCTCTTCGACCTGGGCGAGAACATCGTGGGCTGGCCCGTGCTGCGGGTACGCGGCACGGCCGGGAGCACCATCGCCTTGAAGCCGGGGGAGCGGCTCGGCTCCGACGGTCTCGTGGAGCAGGGCACGATGATCGCGGGCGGTGGCCAGACGCCCCCGATCGTGGACCACTACACGCTGTCCGGCGGCGGCACCGAGATCTGGCATCCGCGCTTCGTCTACCACGGGTTCAGGTATCTGCAGGTGACGGGCCTGCCGGTCGGCCCGGCCAGGGACATGATCTCCGCGATCATCCTGCGGGCCGGCAATGACCCAGTGGGTTCCTTCGAAAGCTCGGACCTGCTGTTGAACGGCATTCACAAGATCATCGACCGTTCGATTCAGGGCAACATGTTCAGCATCCTCACCGACTGCCCCGACAGGGAGAAGCTCGGCTGGCTGGAGGAGGACCAGCTCGTCCAGGAGTCGATCACCCGCGGGTACGACGTCGAGGCGTACTACCGCTCGCTGCTGCGGAACATGTCGGAGTCGCAGACCTCCGACGGCCTGGTGCCGGACATCTCGCCCGAGTACGTGGTGTTCTCCGGAGGTGTTCGCGACGACCCCAACTGGGGCAGCGCGATCATCCTGTCGGCGTGGCAGCAGTACCAGACCTACGGCGACGTCGGCACGCTGCGGACCTACTACCCGAACATGCAGCGCTATCTCGACTACCTGTCGTCGAAGGCGAGCGGGAACCTGCTCGACTACGGACTGGGAGACTGGGCGACGGTCGACAAGACGACCAAGACCGGGATCCCCGCCACCTATGGCTACTACCGGGACGCGATCGCCCTGCGGGGCATCGCGACGCTGCTCGGCAAGTCCGATGACGCCACCCGTTACGAGGCACTCGCCAAGAAGATCGCTGATGCCTTCAACGCGAAGTACCTGGACAGGACCGGGCACACCTACGGCTCGGGCAGCCAGGCCGGCGACGCGTTCGCGCTCGATATGGGCGTCGTCCCCGCCGATCAGCGGCAGGCGGTCCTCGACCATCTGGTCGCGAGCATCAAGGCGAAGGGCGATCATCTGACGGTCGGCGAGATCGCGTTGCCAGCGGTGTTCCGCGTGCTGTCGGCCGCCGGCCGCGACGACGTCATCCTCACCGTCGCCCAGCAGGTCACCAGCCCGAGCTACGGCTATCAGGTCGTGCACGGCGCGACCGCACTGACGGAGTACTGGGACGGCCCGACCGGCTACGGTTCCCAGGACCACTTCATGCTCGGCGCGATCGACCAGTGGTTCGGCTCCGGGCTGGCCGGCATCCGGCAGGCCGACGGGTCCGTGGGATACCAGCACTTGGTGATCAAGCCGGCCGTCGTCGGCGATCTCACCCACGCGAGGTCCTCGTACCAGACGACGCGCGGCGAGGTGACGAGCTCCTGGCAGCGCTCCGGCCGTACGTTCCGGCTCGACGTGACCGTCCCTCCGGGCGCGCCCGCCAAGGTCGAGGTGCCCCTGCTGGGCGCAGATCACGCCCAGGCTCCTTCCGGCGCCGTGTCGGTCGGCGTCGAGAACGGTTACGCGGTCTATGAGGTCGGATCGGGTCACTGGTCGTTCACCGTTCAGGCCCTCACGGAGGTGAAGCGGGACCGGACACAGCTCGCGATCGAGCCGCCGTTCGGCACGAGCGTGCCGGTGGTGGAGGGCCATCCGGCGTCCGCACGGTTCCGGGTGACCAATCTCGAGGATCACGCGGTGACGGTCCAGTCGAGCGCCTCGGCGTCGGCGGGCTTCACGGCCACGGCCGACGATCATGTCTCCCTCCCGGCGCACGGTTCGGTCGAGGTGCCGGTCGCGTTGCGGCGTGACGATGCCTCAGCCACCGGAGGGACCGTGTCGCTGCAGGTGGACGACGAGTCCGCGCAGGCAGCGCTCGCCGTCACCGGCAACCTGGTGCGGGTCGCCACCATGGCGGCGTCGAGCACGCACAGCGGATCGTCGGCGGACTGGGCCAACGACGGCGGCACCGACTCCGCGGTGTGGCTGAACGGCGTCGGCGGCTGGAACGACGACACTCCGGGTGCGTTCCCCGACACGCTCACGGCCAGGTGGAAGGAGGTCGTGACGGTCGGCCGGGTCCGGGTGTTCACCCTCAACAGCTCAGGCTCTCCGGCGTCGAAGTCGGGTCTGCGGGACTTCGACATCGAGGCGTTCGTGGACGGTTCCTGGCGCACGGTCGCGACGGTCACCGGCAACACCACGGGGATGGTGGAGCGAAGCTTCGATGCCGTTTCCGCCTCCGCCCTGCGGATCACGGTCCACGACTCCAACGACCACAACTACAGCAGGGTGATCGAGTTGGAGGGCTACCCGGCGTGAGCGGTGCGGGGAGGTGCGACCCACCTCCCCGCACCCGGCTTGACCCAGGCCCTCGGGAGGTCCAACATCATGTTTGTGAGCGCGTCAGAACGATGGGTCGTCGTAGGCCTCGACAACGGTGGAACCTGCAACAACGCGACGGTTCTCGATGCCGTGGGGCATTTCCTGGTGGACCGGCTGGTCGAAACGCCCAGCCTGGTACTGGAAGGCCCGGAGGTGGCCGTCGAGGCCCTCGCCAAGGCGCTGGACCAGGTTCTGGCGCTCACCGGCGTGACCGGGAGGTCGGTGCGGGCCGTGGGGCTGGACACTCCCGGCCCTGCCAGCGCGGACGGTGTCATCTCCTCGAAGGGCGCCACGAACTTCTCCGAACCGGCCTGGCACGGGTTCGACTTCCGCGGCGCCCTCGAGGACCGCCTGGGACTGCCCGTCGTCTACAACAACGACGGCAACGCCGCCGCGCTCTACGCACACCATGCGTGTTTCGGGGCCGAGGCGGCGCGGAACTCCTCGATCTCGGCGATCGTGGGCACCGGTCTGGGCGGCGGGGTGATCGAGGCCGGGCATGTCGTCAAGGGTGTCGCCGGTATGGCCGGTGAGCTGGGCCATGTCCATATCCCGCTCCAGGGGCTGCTGGGCGAGGGGCAGCCCATGCCCGTCTGCAATTGTGGCTTCGTCGGTGACGCCGAGAGCGTCGCCTCCCTGACCGGGATCGAGAAGAACCTGCTGCCCTACTGGCTGACCCGGTTCGACGGCCACGAGCTGGGCGATGTGCCCATCGGCAAGGCCGCGAAGCTACTGCGCGGCTATGCCGAGAACGGGGACGAGCTGGCCCTCAAGATCTTCGAGCAGCAGGCCATGGCACTCGGGCGGCTCTTCACGATCGCCGCCAATTTCACCGATCCGAGCGCCTACTTCGTGGGCGGGGGCGTCGTCGAGGCCGCGCCGCGATTCCGGGAGTGGTTCCTGACCAGGGTGCGTGCTCACACTCAGTTGCGTGAGGAACAGGAGCGTGCCGCCACCTTCGCGCTGGTGCCCGACCTGGACATGGCCGGGGCCCGAGGGGCCGCACTGGCAGCACGCGACACCTTGACGGACCCATGGCGCGCCACTGGTTGATCTCGGGCGGCTCTTCATGATCGCCGGAGCCCGTCGAAGGCGATCTTGCATACCGCGTCCGCGAGTGCCACGTTGTCCGAGCCGTGGCGCGGGCGGTACCACTCGATGAGCGAGTTGACCATGCCGAACAGCAACCGGCTGGTGACTGTGGGATCGACGTCGGGGCGAACGTCCCCCTCGGCCTCGGCGAGCTTGACCAGATCGCTGACCAGCAGGTCGAACTCGCGGCGCCGGGCGAGCGCATGCCGCTCCACCTTGGTGTTGCCGCGAACCCGCAGCAACAGGGTGACGAACGGCAACCGGTCCACGAGCACGGCGACACTGCCGCGCACGAGTCG